>NZ_RHIB01000004.1 GCF_003710255.1 Alteribacter keqinensis
AGCATGGCAACATGCGGAGCTGAGAGATACTAATCGATCGAGGGCTTATCCAGAAAACGATGTTGTTTCAGTCTTCTAATGAAACTCATAAAGAAGTCGAAGCTGTTATCCAGTTTTGAGAGAGCATTCCTTTCTCTAACTTAAAATTTGTCCAGTGACGATAGCGAAGAGGTCACACCCGTTCCCATGCCGAACACGGAAGTTAAGCTCTTCAGCGCCGATGGTAGTTGGGGGCTCTCCCCCTGTGAGAGTAGGACGCCGCTGGGCAATAAGAAAAAGCACCCGTTTTTAAAGCGGGTGCTTTTTTGTGCTGTTTGGGGAGGATGTAAAAGCAGGCCGTGGACCGGGTTTCCTGAACAATCGCGCCTTTATCCTGACAAATTTTTATTTATCCTGAAAACCTGGTCTCTGTAAAAAAGAAGGCGGCCTGGGCGGCTGCCAGGATCATTATTTTCCATTCATACCCCTCCTTATCCAAACCATCCGCTGTTTAAATATAAAAAATCTACTGCCTGATAACAAAATGTCACACCGAAAAACAATAAGAGGACACCGGCCGCGATGTTAATAAGATAAATTGTTCTATCATTTATACTTGTCCTTAATCCATGAACCAAAGATGCAATAAGAAGGTTCCAGAGGAGTACGCCAAGCAGGATATAAAAACTGTCGATGAGCACAACTGCTGTTGTGTGGTTCTGACTCAGGTTAGTTAAAGTGGATCCGTAAATGCCAAACCAAAACATTAAATTTAACGGATTCAAAATAGCGATGCCAAAACCGATAAAATAGCTTTTTAAACAGGTAACATCCGTTTCAGAACGCTCAGCCAATGAAGAAGAAACAGGCTTGCTAAATGACTGAAAACCTAAAAACAAAAGCATCGCAGCTCCTGTGATCATCATCCCTCCCTGGAGGAGAGGGTGGGTGAACAGCGTAGCAGCTCCTGCATAGATAACGCTCATAAAGACAAAATCTGCCGACAGTCCTCCAAGTCCAACAGCAATTGCTCCGCAGAATCCAAGAAAAAGTCCCTTTTTAAGCATCTCCAGACTGACCGGCCCGATTGGAGCAGCGAGACTTATTCCCAGCAGGATAAAATAAAACCAGCTTTCACTCATGAAACGGCCTCCAGTATCGTATTCATTATTAAGAGTACATGCTTTAGGGTAATGAAATAGAATAACAGACTTTAAAGTCTGTCAAAATTTTAAAGGAAGAGGGGAAGAATAATTGAAAGAAACATACCTGTTTACTCGTCAGCAAATGAAGAATCAAGAGCTTGTTCCCTCCTGGATTACAAAGGAATTCGCTACATTTGAAAAATTAGTATCGGAACCTTCCTTTCCTTGTTATTTTGGAAAGCATGGATTGATCCAGGATGAATTGCGGTACTCTTATATTGAAAAGGACAATTGGGCCCATCTGCCTGATACTATGCGCTCTTTTCTTAGTCTTTTGAAAAGGGATCCCTCTGTAAGAAGAGGTCTGTTTTTATTTGCAGAGCAAGGGGAAAACGAGACAATAGAAGAGTTTCGTAAAGAGTTTTGGGACATTTTGCAATATCTTCACAAAGAAGATCATAAACCATGGCCGGAGCACATTCCAGAAGATCCTGATCATCACTTGTGGACATTTTGTTTCGATGGTGAGCCTATTTTTGCTTTTGGAAATGCCCCGGCATACGTTCAGAGAAAGACGAGAAACCTGGGGAATGCTCTGGTAATAGGCTTTCAGCCTCGATTGATCTTTGAAGGTCTTGAAGGGACGGAGCCAAACGGCATTAATTCGAGGGAAGCTGTAAGAAAGCGGGTAGAAGTTTGGGATCAACTTCCCAAACATCCTGATATCAGTCATTACGGTGATGAAACACATCATGAGTGGAAGCAGTTCTTTATTGGAGATGATTGTGAGCCGATTAAAAGTAAATGCCCTTTTCATCATATCCAGAAAAACAAATCAAGTATATGGTAAGGGTATTTCTTAACCCTTTTATTACTGAGAAAAAGGGTTTCAGAGGTCTTTTGAAGTAATTAACAAGTTAAAGATCAGCTTGAGAATCCTTAAGACAGGGTATAACGACTTCTTGCTTTCATTTATCGCAATGAAGGGAAGGGGAAAAAAGAAAGTAAACAGAAGCGAAATTTACAACTGAAGAAGGGGTTTAGGGGGATGTACGACGCATTCATAGAAGCAGTTACAGCAGGTACGTTGATAAAAATGAGTTTTGCGGCTCTGGCAGGGTTGATTATCGGGCTGGAGAGAGAGTTGAAAGGAAAACCACTTGGCTTAAAGACGTGTTTAATTGTTTCAGTTACAGCATGCTTACTCACCATTGTTTCCTATGAGTCAGCGATGCTGTATTCAGAAGCGTATTCGAGACCGATGGATCCGGGTCGGATTCCTTCATATATTATCAGTGGTATCGGCTTTCTCGGAGCCGGGGTCATCCTGCGGAGAAACAACGATGTTATCTCCGGACTGACTACTGCTGCTCTTGTACTGGCATCTGCAGGCCTTGGGATAACAATAGGGGTCGGTTTTTATATGGAAGCCATCTTCGGGGTCTTTTTCCTGATTCTCGGCGTTCGGATTCTTCCTGACTTTCTTGAGTGGGTCGGGCTGAAGAAACTGAATGAAATCGAAGTAAGAACGAAGATTGTGGTGAAAAGCGGGACCGACTTAACGAACCTGCTTAAGAATATTAAACAGAAGGAGATGGGTCTCAGGCGGGTCAAAGTAAAGGAAGAAGGAGAAAAGACAGTACTGACTTGTATCATCGTAACAGATAAAAAAATGTACACCACGGATGTGTTCTATACATTAAAGTCACTGGATTTTGTAGAGCAGGTGGAAGTGGAAAACGTTACGTAATGAAACGGTACAAAGATATGGCCTTACATCTTGGCTGTGTTAAAGAGCATTGTTGATTTATTAAGAATGTTGATTCCAGCGAATGCGCGACACTCCTGCGGGAGAAATGAGCGTTTACATTACGAATGAGCTTCGGTTTGCTTCTACGCAGAAAGTTGCGAAGCATAACTGACAGAGGAAGAAACAGGGCCACCTCTTATGCAGGCAAGTGCCCCTGCAATGAGTGGAATTAACATAGCAAATATAAAAAAGCGGTATTCAGTCGTGAACGAATGATTGAATATCGCTTTTATGTGGAATATGGATAAAAGGAAGAAAAAAGTCGTTGTTATGACGGCTTTTTATTCTTAAGGAACACGGTTCTTCGTATTTTCAGAATGAATGGAAAAAATGAAGGCAATAATGGGGAAGGCAGGAGCACAGTTATTTTAATGCGGAAATTGTCATTATACATATAGATTTGTCTCCTGAAACTGCACGTAAAATTTCTGAGCAAAACGATTGCAAACGAAGGGAAAATGGGTATAATAAAATTAAAGTCAAAGATAGTCAAAGTCAAACTATCTGCAGGCTGCAAACCCATGTCACAAGTGCAAGGAGGCTGATGCGATGCGCAATATATCAGATGTAATTGAACATTATCTGAAGGAAGTCATTGATCAAAGTGAGGACGAAATCATCGAGATTAAACGGAGTGAACTGGCCGAGCATTTTCAATGCGTCCCCTCGCAGATCAACTACGTAATCAGTACCCGTTTCACACTTGAAAAAGGGTATATCGTAGAAAGTAAACGGGGCGGGGGCGGTTACATCCGCATTACAAAAGTCCAGATTGATAACCAGAAGGAGCTCTTTGATCATGCAGTATCCATGATCGGGAACAGAATTGCCCAAAGCCCCGCCTCCAACATGGTAAGGCGGCTCATGGAAGAAGAAGCGGTAACAAAGCGTGAAGCGAACCTGATCCTCAGTGCGTTGGACAGAACCGTGCTGGTGCTGCCTCTCCCGGCGAGGGATGAAGTAAGGGCAGCGATATTAAAAGCAATGATCACATCTTTAAAGTACAGGTAAATTAACCTATAGAATCAGGAGGGGTGGCTATGCTCTGTCAGGAATGCAAAGAGCGGCAGGCTACACTGCATTTTACAAAGATCATTAATGGCGAAAAAACGGAAATTCATATTTGTGATGTTTGTGCGAAAGAAAAAGGCGAGCATATCCCGGGTTCGAAGAGTTTTTCCATTCACCAGCTCTTATCGGGTCTGCTTGATTTTGACCAGACGGTTTCACCGGTACATTCAACAGGCCACACACCAAGCAGGGAAGCTTTATCCTGTCCTTCCTGCAGCATGACCTATGAAAAATTTGCCAAGGTCGGCAGATTTGGTTGTGCGGAATGTTACAAGGCATTTCAGTCAAAGCTCGATCCTATTTTTAAACGGATTCACAGCGGGAATGTCGTGCACGGCGGGAAAGTGCCGAAACGTATCGGACAGGATCTGCATTTGCATAAAGAAATCGAGAAGCTTAAGCAGGAACTTAAGGTATTGATTGCGAAAGAAGAATTTGAACAGGCTGCTGAACTTCGGGACCGCATCCGGTCTCTCGAAAAATCGCTGGCGGAAAAGAAGGAGGGATAGACCGTGTCACTGCAGCAATTTATCAGTCAGGCTATCAGCCCCTGGATGAAAAAGGAGGGCCCGAACTCCGATATTGTCTTAAGCAGCAGGGTTCGGCTGGCCCGTAATATCCAGAACGTTCCGTTTCCGATGCTTGCAGCTACTGAAGAATTATCAGCTCTTTCCGATAAAATTAACACCCATTACAGCAGACAGAGTCATCATCGTTTCGGGACGATTGAGCTTTTAAAAACAGAAGATATGAAGCAAAACGAAAAGCGTGTCCTTGTTGAAAAGCATCTGATCAGTCCTGCGCTGTCGGATGAATCCAGAGCAGGTGCAGTTCTTCTCAGTGAAGATGAATCTTTAAGTGTCATGATTAACGAGGAGGATCACATCCGAATCCAGTGTCTGCTCTCAGGTTTTCAGCTCACGGAAGCTTTAAAGCTGGCCAATGAAGTTGATGACTGGCTTGAAGATAAGCTGGATTTCGCCTTTGATGAAAAGCGGGGCTATCTGACGAGCTGTCCGACCAATGTAGGAACTGGTCTTCGTGCCTCAGTTATGATGCACCTTCCCGCACTCGTGATTACCCGACAGATGAACCGGATACTTCCGGCGGTAAATCAGCTTGGCCTGGTCGTCAGAGGGATTTACGGTGAAGGCAGTGAAGCACAGGGGAATCTCTTCCAGATTTCCAATCAGATTACGCTGGGGAAAACGGAAGAAGATATTGTCCAGGATTTGCAGAGTGTCGTACTTCAGCTGATCCAGCAGGAACGGGCAGCGAGAAAAACACTCATGGAACAGTCAAGAATTCAAATGGAAGACCGTGTATACCGTTCATACGGTGTACTGGCATACAGCAGAACGATGGAATCAAAGGAAGCAACAAAACGGCTGTCAGATGTAAGGCTCGGGATTGATATGGGAATCATCAAAGACGTAAGTGCGAATATATTAAATGAACTTATGATTCTCATACAGCCGGGGTTTTTACAGCAATATGCCGGTGAAGTGTTATCTCCCGAACAGCGGGATCATAGAAGAGCCATGTTAATTCGCGATCGATTGCATTTGGAGACAAAAAAGAACAACTAATAACCGGAGGTGGAGGAATATGATGTTTGGACGATTTACAGAGAGAGCACAAAAAGTACTAGCACTGGCACAGGAAGAGGCAACAAGACTGGGACATAACAATATCGGCACAGAGCATATTCTGCTCGGACTTGTACGTGAAGGGGAAGGAATTGCTGCCAAGGCATTATCTGCTCTTGGCCTGAGCCCTGAAAAGATTCAGACAGAAGTAGAGCAGCTGATTGGAAGAGGAGAAGAAGGATCAAAGACGATTCATTATACTCCACGGGCAAAAAAAGTCATTGAATTATCAATGGACGAAGCAAGAAAGCTTGGCCACTCTTATGTAGGCACAGAGCACATCCTCCTCGGATTAATCCGTGAGGGTGAGGGTGTAGCAGCCCGTGTACTCAATAATCTCGGTGTAAGTCTTAATAAAGCACGCCAGCAGGTGCTGCAGCTTCTCGGAAGCAGTGAATCTTCCAACAGCCAGCAACAGAGCGGCGGGGCCGGAGCAAACGTAAATACGCCAACCCTCGACAGCCTGGCACGTGATTTAACAGCTATTGCAAAAGAAGAGCAGATTGACCCGGTAATCGGGCGTTCAAAAGAAATCGAGCGTGTGATCCAGGTTCTGAGCCGCCGTACGAAAAACAACCCGGTTCTGATTGGAGAGCCTGGTGTTGGTAAAACGGCGATTGCGGAAGGACTGGCGCAGCAGATTGTGAATAATGAAGTGCCGGAAACACTCCGTAACAAACGTGTAATGACTTTGGATATGGGAACCGTTGTGGCCGGTACAAAATACCGTGGGGAATTTGAAGACCGCTTGAAGAAAGTGATGGAAGAAATCCGTCAGGCCAACAACGTAATCCTGTTTATCGATGAGCTGCACACGCTGATTGGAGCCGGGGGAGCAGAAGGTGCCATTGATGCATCAAACATCCTCAAGCCGTCCCTTGCCCGGGGTGAACTTCAGTGTATCGGAGCGACAACCCTCGATGAGTATCGCAAATATATCGAAAAGGATGCAGCTCTGGAACGTCGTTTCCAGCCAATCCGCGTTGAAGAGCCGACAAATGACCAATCAATTCAGATTCTGAAAGGACTGCGTGACCGGTATGAAGCTCACCACAGAGTAACGATTACGGATGACGCCATCGATGCGGCTGTCAAGCTGTCAGACCGCTATATCGCAGATCGTTTCCTTCCCGATAAAGCCATTGACCTGATTGATGAAGCAGCTTCAAAAGTGCGCCTTCGTTCCTATACGGCGCCGCCTAACCTAAAAGAGCTGGAGCAGAAACTTGAAGAGACACGTAAGGAAAAAGATGCTGCTGTACAAAGCCAGGAATTTGAAAAAGCCGCATCCCTTCGTGACAGCGAACAGCGTGTAAGAGAAGAGCTTGAAGCCATGAAGAAAGAATGGAAGGAAAAGCAGGGTCAGGAGGACTCTGAAGTGACCACAGAGGATATTGCCCTTGTTGTAGCAAGCTGGACAGGAATTCCTGTAAGCAAGCTTGCTGAAGAAGAGACAGAGCGACTCCTGAAGATGGAGGAGATCCTTCACAACCGTGTGATCGGCCAGGAGGAAGCAGTTAAGGCTGTGTCCAAGGCGATTCGCCGTGCAAGAGCAGGATTGAAAGATCCAAAACGTCCGATCGGGTCGTTTATCTTCCTCGGACCTACAGGCGTAGGTAAAACCGAACTGGCAAGAGCAGTGGCCGAATCTCTGTTCGGTGATGAAGATTCCATCATCCGGATCGATATGTCCGAGTTTATGGAGAAGCACACCACTTCCCGGCTTGTAGGTTCACCACCGGGATATGTGGGGCACGAAGAAGGCGGACAGCTTACTGAAAAGGTACGCCGCAAACCGTATTCGGTTATTCTTCTAGACGAAATTGAGAAAGCGCACCCTGAAGTGTTTAACATTCTTCTTCAAGTGCTTGAAGACGGGTTCCTTACTGACTCCAAAGGGCGTCGTGTCGACTTCCGTAATACGGCGATCATCATGACTTCCAACGTTGGTGCCAGCACTCTCCGTCAATCGAAGAGCATGGGCTTCACAGCAGAACGTGACGGCCAGAACTATAAAGATATGAAAGGCAAAGTGATCAGTGAACTGAAGAAGAGCTTCCGTCCCGAGTTCTTAAACCGTATCGATGAAACGATTGTGTTCCACTCTCTTGATAGAGAACATATCAAAGAAATCGTGACACTTATGGCTGACCAGCTTACAAAGCGTCTGAATGAGCAGGAAATCGGATTTGAAATTTCCGATGAAGCGAAACTGAAAATTGCCGATGAAGGCTACGACCCTGACTACGGAGCCCGTCCACTGCGACGTGCACTCCAAAAGCAGGTTGAAGACCGTCTGTCGGAAGAACTGCTCAGAGGAAACATTCATAAAGGGCAAAACGTTAAGCTCGATGTAAAAGACGGCGATTATGTCGTAGAAAAGGTTGGCTCTGGAAGTAAGGCAAAATAAATACACAGCCTTTTATGCCGGGGAAGTCTGTTTTGAGGACTCCCCGGTTTTTTTCCATACATATTCCCTCTGCCGGTTTTACCCTGAGAAAAGGGTACCTGGTAACGCCGGATCCTTATTCTGTGCGCCCTTATACCTTGTTGAAAGAAAAACATGATAAAATAAAAGTAATACATACAGAATTAAAGGACGGGGAAAAATATGGCAAAGCGAAAGACGAAATACGTTTGTCAGGATTGTGGTTACGAATCAACGAAATGGATGGGAAAATGCCCTGGCTGTCAGAACTGGAACACGATGGTGGAGGAATTTGAAGAAAAGCAGACAGCGGCTAATTCAAGAAGTTTCGTGACCAGTGCCAGGGGCGGCGTATCCAAGCCTGAGCCGATTACAAAAATTGAAAGAAAGCAGGAGGCCCGGATCAGCACCAATATGAAAGAGCTGAACCGCGTTCTCGGCGGCGGAATTGTACCAGGTTCTCTTGTCCTTGTGGGGGGAGACCCGGGTATCGGAAAATCAACACTTCTCCTTCAGGTTTCGTCACAAATGGCAAAGCAGGAAGAGCGGGTTCTCTACATATCCGGTGAGGAAAGCGTGAAGCAGACAAAGCTTCGTGCCGACCGTCTTGGAGTAGCAGAAGATAATTTGTTTGTTCTTGCCGAAACCGATGTGGAATATATTGAAAAAGTAATCGAAGAAATGAATCCTACCCTTGTAATCATTGACTCCATACAGACCGTCTATCTTGACGGAGTCACGAGTGCACCGGGAAGTGTTTCCCAGGTCAGGGAATGTACGGCAGCCTTTATGAAGATTGCAAAAACGAAGGGGATTGCTATATTCCTCGTCGGCCACGTAACGAAGCAGGGAGCAATCGCAGGACCACGGCTTCTTGAGCATATGGTAGACTCCGTTCTCTATTTCGAAGGAGAACGTCACCATACTTTCCGCATATTACGGGCGGTAAAAAACCGGTTTGGTTCGACAAATGAAATGGGCATCTTTGAAATGAAAGAAGAGGGGCTCACAGAAGTGCTCAATCCTTCTGAGATTTTCCTGCAGGAACGGACGGCAGGTTCGGCAGGCTCCACTGTTGTTCCCTCCATGGAAGGGACACGGACTGTCCTGGTAGAGATTCAGTCACTCATTTCACCAACTAGTTTCGGTAATCCAAGAAGGATGGCCACAGGGCTCGATCATAACCGGATCTCACTCCTGATGGCAGTGCTCGAAAAGCGCGTGGGAATGCTGCTGCAGAACCACGATGCGTATGTGAAGGTAGCAGGCGGAGTGCGGCTTGATGAGCCTGCTATTGACCTGGCTGTAACGGTAGCTATTGCATCAAGCTTCAGGGACGTGCCTACAAGGCCTGCGGATGTTGTTATCGGTGAGGTCGGTCTCACAGGCGAAGTGCGCAGGGTGGCAAGGCTTGAACAGCGGATTATCGAAGCTGCAAAGCTCGGCTTTGAAAGAGCCATTATTCCTAAGAAAAACATAGGCGGCTGGACCGTTCCCGATGGGATTGAAATTATCGGAGTAAATACAGTAAACGAAGCGTTAGAACAATGTTTAGGAGGTGCATCTTCAGGTGGATCCACGTTCAAACTATGACACGAATTTTATCAGCAATGTCCTGCAGCTTGTCGCTCCGGGGACTCCTCTGAGGGAGGGGATAGATAACGTTTTAAGAGCAAAAACAGGAGGACTGATTGTTCTCGGATATAATAATGAAATGGTGCATATTGTAGATGGAGGTTTCTTTATTAACTGCGAGTTTTCACCTGCGTACTTGTATGAGCTTGCGAAGATGGACGGTGCCATCATTTTAAGCGAAGACGGAAGACGGCTCCTTTATGCCAATACACAGCTTGTTCCAAACAATGCAATTGATTCCACAGAAACAGGGATTCGTCACCGGACCGCACAGCGTGTGGCCCGTCAGACGGGGAACCTGGTGATTTCCATCTCCCAAAGACGAAACGTAATCACCCTGTATCAAGGTGAATACCGTTATTCGTTAAAAGACATCGGTGTTATTTTGACTAAGGCAAACCAGGCTATTCAGACATTGGAAAAATACAAAAGTGTTCTCGACCAGAGTGTGACGAATCTCGGAGCTCTGGAATTTGAAGAACTGGTAACGATACAAGAGGTATCTCAGGTGATGCACCGGGTGGAGATGGTTCTCCGGATAAAAAGCGAAATTCTGAACTATGTCAATGAACTGGGGAACGAAGGCCGTCTGATTTCCATGCAGCTTGAAGAACTTGTCTCCAACACTGAAAAAGAAGCCGTCCTTCTTATCAAGGATTACATGAAAGAGCGAACGAGCGATCCGATTCAGATTTTAAGGCAGCTTAAGAAGCTTTCGAGTGATGAATTGCTGGACGATCAGATTATCGTGAAACTTTTGGGCTATAGTAAAAGTCCGAATCTCTCGGAATTTGCCGTTTGTCCAAGGGGCTATCGTATTCTCCATAAGATCCCGCGGATACCTCCGCTTGTTGTCGAGAATTTGATTCAAAAGTTTGAAGATCTTCCCCATATTATGCGTGCTTCAACTGAAGAACTGGATGAAGTGGAAGGAATCGGGGAAGCCAGAGCACGTAAAATCAAGGAAGGCTTGACGAGGATTCAGGAACAGCTGTTTATCGACCGCCATATTTAAGGTGTCTAATAAAATCACACCTTGACGAATATCCTTTATTGACGATATAATTATTTGTTTTGCTTTCATTGACAACAAAAAGGCCCTTTGATATTGTTAATTTATTGCAATTTATAAGTATGTAAGTTTTTGTGATTTTTTTAGAATAACGTTTCAAATTTTGTGACTTGTCTATAATGGTTAAAGGAGGTGAAGGCGATGCTTAGACGAGTAGTTCAGTTGTTTATTATCATTGTCGGTGGCGCGGTCGGATTTATATTTATACCTGATTTGTTGGAATTGCTAAATATTGGAAATGTTGCGTGGCTTGAAAGCCCGTATATTGGCGCAATTATAGGTGCACTCATTTTATTTTTAGCGACCTATTGGTTTACAGATGATCTTGTCGGCCTGATCAGGCTTGTAGAGGAATCGTTGGTAAAGGCACCGGTCACTGATTTATTGTTTGGTACGATGGGTCTTATTGTAGGTTTAATAGTAGCCTTCTTAATCGGCCTGCCTCTTGATGCACTCGGAATTCCGATTCTGAGTACGTATCTGCCTCTTTTTGCTACGTTTTTCCTGGGTTATCTCGGGTTCCAGGTGGGCTTTAAGAAACGGGATGAACTAATGGGACTGACTGCAATCTCCAGCCGGTTAGGTTCAAAGGATGCCAAGAAAAAAGAAGATGAAGATGAAGCCCGTAAAGGCTCACTTAAAATACTCGATACTAGTGTAATCATTGACGGACGGATTGCAGATATCTGTCAGACCGGTTTTCTTGATGGGACGCTCATCATCCCTGAATTTGTTCTTGAAGAACTGCAGCATATTGCTGATTCTTCGGATGTGTTAAAAAGAAACCGCGGGCGGAGAGGCCTGGATATCCTGAATAAAATTCAAAAAGAACTCCCGATTAACGTTGAAATCTATGAGGGAGACTTTGAAGAGATCCAGGAAGTCGACTCAAAGCTTGTCAAACTGGCGAAGGTCATTGGCGGCTATGTAGTAACAAACGATTTTAACCTTAATAAGGTCTGTGACCTTCAGGGTGTTTCAGTACTGAATATAAACGATCTTGCCAATGCCGTTAAACCGGTTGTGCTGCCGGGTGAGGAAATGGCTGTACAGGTTATAAAAGACGGCAAGGAACAAAATCAGGGTGTTGCTTACCTTGATGACGGTACGATGATTGTTGTCGAAGAAGGACGTAATTACATTGGTAAAGAGATTGAAGTCATTGTGACAAGTGTGCTTCAGACGTCAGCGGGGCGGATGATTTTTGCCAAGCCGAAGCTGATGGAGAAAGCACTCTGATGTACTGAAAGTTATTATGACGGGGGAAGAGAAGCTATGAAGAACTATACGGTGATTATCCCAGCCGCCGGACAGGGAAAGCGGATGGGTGCCGGGCATAACAAGCAGTTTCTTCTCCTTCACGATAAGCCGCTCATTGTGCATACCCTGACTGTATTTGCACAGGACACTCATTGCCGTGAGGTCATTCTTGTGGTAAACGAACAGGAAATAGAAGACATGTCTGCTTTAATCAAAACATACGGCATTCAGAAAACAGTCCGTATTGTTCCGGGCGGACGTGAGCGTCAGCAGAGTGTTTTTGAAGGACTGAAAGCTGTGTCTTCTGATGAGGAGATTGTGCTCATTCACGATGGAGCCAGGCCGTTCATTAAAGTAAGTGATATTCAAAAACTTGTCCGATCTGCTGTACAGGATGGTGCTGCCATCATTGCCGTTCCGGTAAAAGATACGGTAAAGCAGGTTGAACAGGGCGAGGTCACAAATACAGTGGACCGATCAAGCTTGTGGGCAGTTCAGACCCCGCAGGCTTTTCGTCTTTCAGGTATTTTGAAGGCACATAAAAGAGCGGAACGGGATGGATTTTCGGGCACGGATGATGCAAGTCTTGTTGAGTGGATTGGAGAGAGAGTCCGCGTCGTAGAAGGAGATTACCAGAATATTAAGCTGACCACACCGGAAGATATGTGGTTTGCAGAAGCGATTATAAAGATGAGGAAGGAAGAAACCAATGCTTAGAATCGGACAAGGTTTTGACGTACACCAGCTCGTTGAAGGACGCCCGCTCATTCTGGGAGGGATTGAGATCCCCTATGAAAAAGGACTGCTCGGACACTCGGATGCCGACGTCCTTTTACATACCATAGCAGACGCATGTCTTGGCGCTGTTGCTGAAGGCGATATCGGTAAGCACTTCCCCGATACTGACCCTGCGTTTAAAGATGCAGATTCAAAGGAATTACTAAAACATGTATGGAAGATCGTAAAAGAAAAAGGGTACGTTCTAGGTAACGTTGACTGTACGATAATGGCCCAGATGCCTAAAATGGCCCCCCATATCGAAGACATGCGGACTCAAATCAGTGAGCTTTTGGAAGCGGACAAGTCCCAGGTTAACGTAAAGGCGACAACAACGGAGAAACTCGGCTTTACTGGACGCGGCGAAGGAATAGCAAGCCAGGCAGTCGTCCTTTTAACGAAACAATCCTAGTTAAAGCAGAAAATAAGCTTATGTGGAATGGTGAGACCCGGTTGCACGAGCTGCTTCATGAATAAGCTTCGAGTTGCTTCAATGCATATTGGAACGGAAGCCACCACCAATATTGCAGTAATTAACAAAAGGCTGATTTTTGTAAACATTGTTCTTCTGCTGAAAAAGGTAATGAAGCCGAAGTGCCTGAGACTCCTGTGGCCGTGGGGGCCAGGCAAGACCCCGCAATGCTTTAAGAAGGCACTGAAAAAGTTTGATCTTTAACTTTTGTAAGTGCCTTCCAAGCAATGAGCGGAACGGTTGCATGTTTTAAAAAGCCTGTTATGAGTGGGTTTCTCGTAACAGGCGAGCAACCGAATGGAGCCATTGCCACTTAAATAAAAGGCAGTGAAAAAGTTGTTTTTTACTTTTTTAGTGGCCTCCTTTTAGCTTGAGGAGGCTTGCCGGCACCGCCACGGAAAGCGAAAGGCACGCAGGCTTCATCTGAAACTTCTGTATTCTGAAGGAAGTACGGATAACACCATTTATACGTTCAAAAAGAATCAGAGTATGAAAGTCATGCCGGCATGAATAACTCCCTGTTTCAGTCCTTGACCAATAGTGATAAAATAATGAGCGGAGAACAGCAGAAACGCAGACAGCGTTTTTGAACAAAAGAATGGAAGGTGTCATACAATGAGTCAGGAAATCCGTGTGCGCTTTGCGCCATCGCCTACCGGGCACTTGCATATTGGAGGAGCACGATCTGCTCTTTTCAATTACTTATTTGCACGTAATCAAAACGGTAAGTTTATCGTAAGAATAGAAGATACAGACCAGGCACGCAATGTGGAAACAGCGACAGAAAAGCTGATGGAGAGCATGAAGTGGCTCGGCATCGACTGGGATGAAAGTGTCGATGTGGGAGGTCCTTATGCCCCGTATCAGAGCATGGAGCGTATGGATATCTATAAACAGTACCTGGATCAGCTGCTTGAAGAGGGAAAGGCATACTACTGCTATATGACCGAAGAGGAACTTGAAGCAGAGCGGGAAGCCCAGCGTGCCCGTGGAGAAACACCGAAGTACTCCGGCCGTGACCGTAATTTAACTAAAGAGCAGCGCGAAACGTACGAACAGGAAGGTAAAAAACCAGTTATCCGTTTCCATGTACCTGAAAACGATTCTGTTGTTATCGAAGATATCATTCGAGGTAATGTTACATTTGAAAATGAAGGTATCGGTGACTTTGTAATCGCTCGTAAAGATGGCGTTCCGACCTACAACTTTGCGGTTGTTATTGATGATTACCTGATGAAGATTTCCCACGTGATCCGTGGTGAAGAACACTTGTCAAATGCGCCCCGCCAGGCACTGATTTATCAGGCTTTGGGATGGGATGCACCAACGTTCGCCCATGCGTCTCTTATCCTGAATGAAGACCGTCAGAAGATGAGTAAACGTGACGAGTCTATCATTCAGTTTGTAGAACAGTACCGTGACCTTGGCTATCTTCCTGAAGCCATTGTAAACTTCCTTGCTCTTCTCGGCTGGTCTTCAGGACGTGAAGAAGAGGTATTTACAAAAGAACAGCTGATCGAAGAATTCAGCCTTGAGCGTGTATCAAAAGCGCCGGCTGTCTTTGATACAGACAAACTTGCCTGGATGAACAATCAGTACATGAAAGAGGCAGACCTTGACCACGTCGTTGAGCTTGCCCTGCCTCACCTTGTTAAAGCAGGCAGGCTTCCTGAGAACATGACAGAGGAACAGCATGAGTGGGCGAAGAAGCTGATTGCTCTTTATCAGGAGCAAATGAGCTTTGGAGCAGAGATTGTTGAGCTTACAGATTTGTTCTTCAAGGATGAAATCGAGTATAATGAAGAAGCTAAAGAAGTATTGGCTGAAGAGCAGGTGTCTGAAGTAATGGCAGCATTTAAAGAAGAAGTGCTCGCTCTTGAAGACTTTGAGCCTCAAACGATCAAAAAAGCCATCAAGTCTGTACAGAAAGCCACGGGACACAAAGGGAAGAAGCTGTTCATGCCGATTCGCGTTGCAGCAACAGGCCAGACACACGGCCGTGATCTTCCTGATACCATCTCTCTACTTGGCAGAGATGTTATTGTTACCCGTTTAAACAGTGTTTTAAGTAACTAATGAGTGAATCATACAGCTAAAGTAATGACGAGGAAAAGTAAAAAGCAAAGTTTTTTATCAGAGAGAGCTGCCCCGGCTGAAAGCAGCTTAAAAGACTTGCTTTTGAACATGCACCTCAGAGCCCCTTGTTGAAAGTAAAGTAGGTAAGGGCGGTACCCGCCGTTAACGGGTTAAGCGGAGCTGTTACAGCTCAAGCAGAGTGGAACCGCGCAATGAGAAGCGTCTCTGAGTCAGTAATGACCCAGAGGCGTTTTTTTAGCTTTTTTCTACGAATAGCTGCAGTATTTACGTTAGAGTTGAAGATTTTAATGTTGCCTTCATGCCCTTCGCTTTCTTCGGAGGTGCCGGCCTCCGCGGGGCTTTGCGAAGCAACTGAAAAAGGCAAAGTCCGAAATGAATGTTACCGCTTTATACTATGTTTTCGCAAAAACAGCTTATAAATGGGCTATGTTAATTATGATGCTTTAAAAGTCATTGTTGATTTAAAAGACGTTGATTGTAGTGATATGGCGACACTCCTGCGGGAGCAACGAGTGGTTACACCAGGAATATGCTGCGAGTTGCTTCGACGCACATATCTGCGTAGCGTTACTGGTAGAGGAAGAAGCAGGAATAAACCTCCTGAAGGCTCACCGGCGCTCCCGCGGAAAGGGAGCCAAAGGAGCGAAAATCAACATCTACCTTTAAAAGAGCCAAACTCTAAAAGGTGACGATAAAGAAGAAAGGACCATAAGTATTACTAGACAAGAACAAAAGGAGGTTTGACCATTGTTTAAAACACTTAAGAATGACATCGACGTGGTGATGGATCAGGATCCGGCCGCGAGAAACAGACTGGAAGTAATCTTTAACTATTCCGGAGTTCATGCGATATGGAGCCACCGTCTCGCCCACAGTCTCTGGAAGCGTCGGTTTTATTTTCTGGCCCGTTTTCTGTCTCAAGTCAGCCGTTTTCTCACAGGTATCGAAATTCATCCGGGTGCTAAAATCGGTCAACGCCTTTTTATTGATCATGGCATGGGTGTTGTTATCGGGGAAACTTGCGAAATCGGGGATAACTGTACGATCTATCAAGGAGTAACATTAGGCGGGACGGGAAAAGAAAAAGGGAAGCGTCATCCGACTCTTGAGGATAATGTCCTTATAGCTACAGGAGCAAAAGTACTCGGGTCCATGCGGATCGGGGAAAATTCGCGGATCGGTGCAGGGTCGGTCGTTTTAAAGGAAGTGCCGCCAAACTCTACTGTAGTCGGAATCCCCGGGAAGGTCGTCATCCAGGACGGCGTGAAGATCGGCCATGATCTCGACCATATTAATTTACCCGATCCGGTGTCGGATAAGTTCAGGGAGCTTGAAGAAGAAATGGCCCGCATGAAAGAAGAATTAGCTGAGCTGAAAAAACAGGATCAACCAAGCCTAAAAGGAGGCGTCTCACATGACAATTAAGCTCTATAATACGCTCACCAGACAAAAAGAAGTGTTCGAGCCCATAGAAGAAGGCAAGGTAAAGATGTATGTGTGCGGACCGACTGTATACAACTACATTCACATTGGTAATGCCCGTCCGCCGGTTGTTTTTGATATGATACGGAGGTTTTTTGAATACCGGGGTTATGATGTGAAGTATGTGTCGAACTTTACAGACGTAGACGATAAAATTATTAAAGCTGCAGAAGAGATGGGCGAGGACGTAACCGCTGTTGCGGAAAAGTTCATTCAAGCCTATCACGAAGATACCGGCGCTCTCGGTGTGAAAAAGGCAGACGAACATCCACGGGTTATGGATACGATGCCTGAAATTATCGAATTCATTGAAAGGCTCGAAGAAAAAGGATATGCCTATGAATCCGGGGGAGATGTCTATTTCAGAACCCGTAAGTTTGATGGCTACGGCAAGCTCTCTCATCAGTCGGTAGATGATCTTCAGCTCGGTGCACGCATTGAAGTCGGAGAGAAGAAAGAGGACCCTCTTGATTTTGTACTCTGGAAAGGGGTTAAACCGGGGGAAATCTTCTGGGAAAGCAAGTGGGGCAAAGGTCGCCCCGGCTGGCATATTGAGTGCTCGGCTATGGTAAAGAAGTATCTTGGGGATACGATCGATATCCACGCCGGCGGTCAGGATCTGTCATTCCCGCACCACGAAAATGAAATTGCCCAGTCTGAAGCATTGAATGAAAAGCAGATGGCCAATTACTGGATTCATAACGGCTATATTAATATCGACAATGAAAAAATGTCCAAATCACTAGGGAATTTTATTCTTGTTCACGATATTATTAAGAAGTTTGATCCTGAAGTGGTCCGTTTCTTTATCGTAAACAATCATTACCGGAGCCCGATTAATTTCAGTGATGCACAGCTTGCCAGTGCGAAAACGAGTCTTGAACGTATAAAGACCACGTACCAGAATGTCTCCCACCGCCTTACTGAAACTGCCGATCTCGGTATCGATGCAGAAAAGTGGAAGGGGCAGGTTGATGTACACCTTGAAACGTTCAATCGTGAAATGGAAGATGACTTTAACAGTGCGAACGCTGTCGCAGCGATGTTTGAGCTGGTCAAGACAGCAAACCTTTACCTTCGTGAAAAACAAACGAGCAAAAACGTTCTCTCTCATATTACAGAGGCCCTGGATAACATGGCGTATGTTCTGGGAATTAAGCTTTCGGGGAAAAACGAAATGCTGGACGAGGAAATTGACGCTTTGATTCAGGAAAGAATCGATGCACGGAAAAACCGTGATTTTGCCCGTGCCGACGAGATCCGGGATGACCTGAAAGAAAAAGGAATTATTTTAGAAGATACACCTCAAGGTACGCGCTGGAAGAGGGTGTAGGCAGTGAAACTCAATGCATCCGTTCAAGACGTGGATCAGTTAAACGGGCTCACCCTGGCATATATGGGGGATGGGGTTATGGAGATGTACGTCCGCTACCGCCTCATCGCCTCAGGTCAGGTGAAGCCCAATCAGCTTCATCGTGAAGCTACAAAATTTGTATCGGCCAAAGCACAGGCTAAAGTGATTATTGTCCTCCTTGAAGGGGAGGCTCTTTCGGAGAAAGAGCGTTCAGTCGCAATGAGGGGCAGGAATGCCAAGTCGGCAACGGTGCCTAAAAATACAGATGTATCAACGTACCGCTACAGTACTGGTTTTGAAGCCCTGTGCGGCTATCTTTACTTAAAAGAAGAACACGGACGTCTTGATGAAATCATGGTTCAGGCATTTGAAATCCTGACAGCAGACGAAGAAAGGAGGTAACAACATGTCAGAAAAACACGATATGATTGCGGGAAAAAATCCCGTCATTGAAGCATTGAAATCGCCCCGGCCCATTCATAAAATCTGGATTGCCGAAGGTTCCCAGAAAGGGCAGATGGGGAAGGTGATGGACCTTGCCAAGTCCAGAAAGGTCAATGTTCAGTTTGTGCCGAAAAAGAAGATTGACCAAATGGCTGACACAGCTCAGCACCAGGGGGTAATTGCCCAGGTCGCAGCTTACGAATATCAGGATATGGATGATCTATTTGCAGCAGCAGAAAAAAGCGGAGAACCTCCGTTCTTTCTCCTCCTGGACGAGCTTGAAGACCCTCATAACCTGGGATCTATCCTCCGGACAGCGGATGCGGCCGGTGCACACGGGGTCATCGTACCGAAACGCCGTTCTGCAGGACTGACTGCGACAGTGGCAAAAGCCTCAACAGGTGCAATTGAGCACATTCCGGTGGTCAGAGTAACAAACCTTGCCCGGACGATGGATGAGCTGAAAGACCGGGGGCTGTGGTTTGTAGGAACAGATGCTGCCGGAAATGAAGATTACCGGGAGACCGATTTTGATATGCCGGTCGGGCTCGTTATCGGCAGTGAAGGAAAAGGGATGAGCCGGCTTGTGAAAGAAAAGTGTGACTTTCTCGTCCAGATTCCAATGGCCGGTCATGTGACGTCATTGAATGCTTCTGTGGCAGCTGCTTTACTGATGTATGAAGTGTACCGCCGCCGTCATCCAAAAGGACAAGCATAAATGCGCCGTTTTTTACTTGTCGACGGGTATAACATTATCGGAGACTGGCCTGAGCTTAGGGTTATGCAGGGGAGCGACCTGGCAGGGGCGAGAGATGTCCTGATTGAAAAGATGGCTGAGTATCAGGCTTATACAGGGACAAAGGTCATGATCATTTTCGATGCCCATATGGTACCGGGTCTCGGTAAGAAATACTCCAATTACCGTCTTGATATTGTTTATACCCGGGAAAAAGAGACAGCAGATGAACGGATCGAAAAGCTGGTAAGATCTCTCAAACGCGTAGATACAGAAATTTCTGTGGCTACCTCCGATTTTGTAGAGCAGCGGGTCATTTTTGCGAGCGGAGCTCTAAGGAAATCTGCAAGGGAACTGAGGACAGAAGTGGCTGCTATTGAGAAAGGCATTGCAAAAGAGGTATTAAGTGTAAAGAAGAAAACGGCCAGGTCAAAACTGCCTATTACGGACGAAATGGCTGAAATTTTCGAAAAATGGCGTCGAGGTGAGCATTGAGCACCTTGACGCCATTTGTTTTTGTTTAGTATAATGTTTCTATATTTAGACAATTCAATCTGTTTAAAGAGGTTTAAGTGTGTTTGTTCAAACAGTGGCTGGCTTACAGGGAAACGAACCGGATTTATCCGGATGGTACCCCCGGATGGGGCGGAGCTATTCAACATAGCACCATAGCTTCTGTGATGAACGGCAACTTAAAAATTTTATGCGCTTACATCAAGATGGGTCGGTGCAGTCAACTCCCCTTTTTAATACAGACAAAAAGACAGGGTCGGAGGGATCGCGGTGGCTTTAGACCTCATGGAAGCTGGACGAAATGTCAAGTTTGAAGGAATGGACGACGAAACCCTGGTGGAGTATGTCAGGGAGGGTGACAGCTCGGCACTTGAGTATTTAATTAATAAATACAAGAACTTTGTACGGGCGAAAGCGAGATCATACTTCCTGATCGGGGCAGACCACGAAGATATTGTCCAGGAAGGGATGATTGGTCTTTACAAGTCCATACGGGATTTTAAAGGAGACAAGCTTTCCTCTTTTAAAGCCTTTGCTGAGCTTTGCATTACGCGCCAGATCATCACAGCTATTAAGACAGCTACGCGGCAGAAACATATACCTCTAAATTCTTACGTATCACTGGACAAGCCTTTGTACGATGAAGAATCGGACAGGACATTGCTGGATGTAATCTGCGGGTCAAGGGTGAGTGACCCCGAAGAACTGCTGATCAATCAGGAAGAATTTGACGATATTGAAGTGAAGATGACGGAGATCCTCAGTGAACTCGAACGTCAGGTGCTCATGCTTTATCTGGACGGGCGCAGCTATCAGGAAATTTCAGCGGACCTTAACAGACATGTAAAGTCCATTGACAATGCCCTTCAACGGGTGAAAAGGAAACTGGAACGCTATGTAGAAATCAAAGGCGTGAAGTTATAAAAGCAGGGGTAGAATCCGACCCCTGCTTTCTTTACAAAAGCCAGTTTTCGCATCTTTTTCTGAAGGCTGTTGTTTTAAAAGCTTTTGTGCCTCTCAGGATTAATTCAGCAGATCCAGGCGGACGCTTTCCGCTGCCTTATGTTACATATACAAGGGCATTGTATATTGTTAAATCGACATGACTTTCAGATTTCTCTTTTATAAACACCATTCTTATTTTTATCAATGAATGTTGATGTAGCGGGAATGCCCGCAGACTCCTGGCGGTTGCTGGGGGCGAGGAGAGAACCCGCAACGACGAGCGCTTACTTCCAGGATAATGCTTCGAGCTGCTTCGACGCAGGTAGCTTGGAACCCTTACTATCAGAGGAAGAAGCACAAGGGGGTGGGCTCGCTGCGCAGGGTATTACGGCTGCATCCTGTATTTTCAGCTGGAAATAACGGTAAGGATACCACATTACTATAAAGACGATCACTTCTCACAATCTCTTAACAGAAAAGCGGCAGACATTCTCTTACTCTTGTTATGAAATCGTTGAATCAAGGCGACAATGAAAAGGAAGGGACATTGACATCCCTTCTTTTATTATGATAAATTTATTAGGTATGTACATCTGTGCACATAGCTTTGTCATGCTAAGGAGTATACTATGTCAGCTAAAGTCGTTCTCTCATGTTCGGAATGTAAATCCCGAAACTATTCAACCACAAAAACGAAAGGTATTCATGCCGAACGTTTGCAAATGAAAAAACACTGCAAAACTTGCGGAAAGCATACAACCCATGTGGAGACGAAATAATTGTATATAAGTATAGATGAAGGTTGGAGGTGGCTTGTATGGCAGAAACAACAACATCAACAGCAAAAAAACCTGTAAAGTTCCTGAAAGAAGTTTCAACAGAAATGAAGCGGGTAACATGGCCGACGCGTAAGGAACTCGTTCGTTACACAGGCGTCGTTATTGCAACGGTTGCGTTCATCGCAGTATTTTTTGCAATTGTCGACCTTGGTATTTCTGAATTGATTCGTTTGATCCTGAACTAAAAACATTTCAGAGTAAGATAGGTTTTAAGTTGCGTTTAGAGGAGGGAAGGACATTACGTCCTGATCGTCATGGAGAAAAATTGGTATGTTGTCCACACCTATTCAGGGTACGAGAACAAAGTTAAAACGAACCTGGAGAAGCGTGTGGAGTCGATGGACATGACTGACAAGATCTTCCGGGTTCTCGTTCCTGTAGAGGAAGAGACAGAAGTGAAAAACGGAAAGAGCAAGCAGGTAACAAAGAAAGTCTTTCCGGGTTATGTAATCGTAGAAATGGTAATGACAGATGACTCCTGGTATGTTGTCCGTAACACGCCTGGAGTTACAGGATTTGTAGGATCTTCCGGAGCGGGTTCGAAGCCGACGCCGCTTCTTCCTGAAGAAGTAGACGCAATCCTGCGTCAGATGGGTGTAGAACAGCCGAAAGCGGAAGTTGACTTTGAGCTCAAAGAGCCTGTTAAAGTAAAAGAAGGGCCATTTGCTAACTTTATTGGTACGATTGAAGATATCCATGTAGAGAAGCAGAAGCTCAAAGTACACGTTAATATGTTCGGTCGTGAAACACCGGTTGAGCTTGAATTTACTCAAGTTGAAAAGATTTAAATCGATTCCTTTAAATGGAATATTAATTTCGACTTGATATTCATTTTCATAAGTGATAAAATTTGAATGTTGTTAATGACGTGAACATCATGTTCACGTTTTTTCCTGCAAACATGCAGGCATATGAGTGGGAGGGCATCATGCCCGGTATACCACATCACGGACTTAAGGAGGTGTGTCGCGTGGCTAAAAAGGTCATTAAAGTTGTAAAACTTCAAATCCCAGCTGGTAAAGCAAACCCAGCACCACCTGTTGGTCCAGCACTTGGTCAAGCAGGCGTGAACATCATGGGATTCTGTAAAGAATTTAACGCTCGTACACAGGAACAAGCGGGCTTAATCATTCCAGTTGAAATCACGGTATTTGAAGACCGTTCATTTACATTTATCACTAAAACTCCACCGGCTGCAGTGTTACTGAAGAAAGCAGCAGGAATTGAAACGGCTTCTGGTGAGCCGAACAAGAACAAGGTGGCAACGTTAAGTCGTGATAAAGTTCGTGAAATCGCGGAAACAAAAATGCCTGACCTGAACGCAGCTGATGTTGAAGCAGCAATGCGTATGGTTGAAGGTACTGCCCGTAGCATGGGAATCGTTATCGAAGGTTAATAGTACCCATGAAATGTAAGTAAGGTTGCGAAGCGGGGATTTCCTCCCGCCTGGAAAGTGTTGGGCGATCAGGGTGGCTAAGCCAATCTTATCGATTCCACGCCTCCGGGCTCGCAACCTTTATTAGTGGGAGGTCTAACCGCTAAAACCACAATCAAGGAGGAAATAACATGGCTAAGAAAGGCAAAAAGTTCGAAGATGCTTTGAAGCTCGTTGACCGCGAAAAAGCGTACGACGCGCAAGAAGCAATCGAGTTAGTAAAGAAAACGGCAACAGCTAACTTTGACGAAACTGTTGAATTAGCTGCGCGCCTTGGCGTAGATCCAAAGAAAGCAGATCAGCAGATTCGTGGAGCAGTCGTACTTCCAAACGGAACAGGTAAAACACAACGTGTACTTGTTTTCGCTAAAGGCGACAAAGCAAAAGAAGCAGAAGCTGCCGGAGCAGATCACGTAGGTGAAGAGGAGCTCATCAACAAAATCAACCAAGGTTGGTTCGATTTTGATGTAGTTGTAGCTACACCTGACATGATGGCTCAAGTTGGTAAACTGGGCCGTGTGCTTGGACCAAAAGGTCTAATGCCGAACCCTAAAACTGGCACAGTAACTTTCGATGTAGAAAAAGCTGTGAACGAAATTAAAGCTGGTAAAGTTGAATACCGCGTTGATAAATCCGGTAACATTCACGTACCAATCGGAAAAGTATCCTTTGATACAGACAAGCTCCAGGAAAACTTCCAAACAATGATCGATACATTGTTAAAAGCGAAGCCTGCAGCTTCTAAAGGAACTTACATGCGCAATGTTTCCGTTGCTTCTACAATGGGGCCTGGCGTAAAGGTAAACTCTTCCGCATTTAAACTTTAATCTTAGTGTTGACTTCTCTTTAGGGGAAGGATATACTGTTCAATAGTGATTTTCATAAAACACTCATACCGTAGACAGTAGGAGCGACTTGTCGCTTAATATCCTGCCGAGGTGAAATCATGATCAGATCCCTGCATTCCTGCAGGTTTTCGATACGTGTGCCTCCATGTCTGCGACGTGGAGGCCTTTTTATTTCTCCGGTATGAACCATTGATTCTATAGGAGGTGTCAGAACAGGATGAGCAAAGTAATTGAGCAGAAACAAGCTGTTGTCAGCGAAATTGCTGCGAAACTGAAAGAAAGCCAGTCAACAATTGTTGTTGATTACCGCGGACTTGACGTTGCTGAAGTAACTGAACTTCGTAAGCAGCTTCGTGAAGCAAACGTAGACTTCAAAGTTTACAAAAACTCTATGACTCGTCGCGCGGCTGCTGAGGCTGGTCTAACTGAGTTGGACGAGCAGCTGGTAGGACCGACTGCAATTGCATTTAGTAACGAGGATGTTATCGCTCCTGCGAGAATTCTTAACAAATTCGCGAAGGATCACGATGCATTGGAACTAAAAGCAGGTGTCATTGAAGGGCGCATTGCATCTCTTGAAGAAGTTAAAGCACTCGCGGAACTACCATCCCGCGAAGGGTTGCTTGGAATGCTTCTCAGCGTTATGCAAGCTCCAATCAGAAACTTTGCATTGGCTACAAAAGCTGTTGCAGAACAAAAGGAAGAACAAGGCGCGTAAATTTTACATGCCTGAAGTCAGCGTGACTTAAATTGAGAAACTTATAATAAATAGGAGGAAAGACAAATGACTAAAGAGCAAATTATTGATGCGATTAAAGAAATGTCTGTATTAGAACTAAACGATCTTGTTAAAGCGATCGAGGAAGAATTCGGAGTAGAAGCTGCTGCGCCTGTAGCTGCAGCTGGTGGCGGAGCTGGAGAAGCTGTTGAAGAGCAAACTGAATTCGACGTAGTACTTGAGTCTGCTGGAAGCTCTAAAATCGGTGTGATCAAAGTGGTTCGTGAAATCACTGGCCTGGGTCTTAAAGATGCGAAAGCTCTTGTAGACGGCGCTCCTGCAGCAATCAAAGAAGGCGTTGCTAAAGACGAAGCTGAAGAAGTGAAAGCTAAGCTTGAAGAAGCTGGCGCTTCTGTCGAAGTTAAATAATACCGCTTGAATTCTTAAAAACTCGCTTTGGTTTTCCAAAGCGGGTTTTTTTACACTCAATAAATACGACTCTCCTGTAACAGGCTGGCGGATTTCCTTTGCTGAAAGAAAGTCGTGTTAAGGAGAATGTTAATACTTCCCGGGAATCACTGGAAGTGATGCTCCCCCCCCCCACAGCTTCACATGGGTACTGGGGAAAACCAGAGACTCCTGCAAAAGGCGTGTTCTGTCCGGAGCATTTCCGTGAACAGGAATCAGGTCAAAAATTGTATCAACACGTTGTTTAGCAAGGCCGGAAGAAAAAAACAACAGAACAACAGGCAGGTGATTGAAAATGGGTCACTATTATTCTGAAAAGCCGGATGTGGCAAGCGAACCTGAGAAGGTAGTGGTAACCGTCCGCGGACAAGACCTCTCTTTTAAATCTGATCGCGGTGTTTTTTCAAAGGGAGACCTCGATTATGGAACACGTGTACTTTTGGAAGCTTTTGAGTTTCCTGAAGAAGAAGGACCGATTGCTGATATCGGATGCGGCTGGGGGCCGATAGGGATTTCACTGGCGAAAGAAGCTCCCGGACGCACCTTTGTAATGGTGGATATAAATGAGCGGGCCGTTAACCTTGCCAGAGAAAACGCAAATCAAAACCAGGTTGATAATGTCAGAATAAAAGAAAGTATGCTTTTCTCCGAAATTAAAGATGAGAGATATGCTGCAGTTTTAACCAATCCGCCTATCCGTGCCGGAAAGCAGACTGTTCACCAGCTTTTTGAGGAAGCTTACGAACAACTGAAAGAAAACGGCGAGTTATGGGTTGTGATTCAAAAGAAACAAGGAGCCCCGTCTGCAAAAAAGAAGCTTGAAGAATTGTTTGGAGCAGGGGAAGTAGAGGTTCCAATAAAAGATAAAGGCTACTTCATTTTGCGCTGTAAAAAACATTGACTCGGATTTTTTATTATGTTAATGTTATTTAATGCGTATGTAAATGAAAAATAGGGTCAATGCGTTTAAATATAGGAGCTGTGTATAAAAAGGGTTATTTTGGACAAACTAGTAACGTCTTTTATGCTTACGGCATAAAAGGCTTTGAAAATACCCTTTTTTGTTTTTTCAACTTTACTGTTTCAGTAAAACATGCACCTGTAAATTGACCTATTTGAAGCTCGGAGGGTGTCAAACGTATGCCCTTTGACTCATAGATGGGAATGTATTTTCATGTCTATGTTTAGCAATTGCGTCCCGGGGGCGAGGATAGCAGTATACAAGTTATTTTTGTGCTGCGCCGCAACCGGAAAAGTTTGGCGCTGTTGCTTTTCTTAATAAAAACGTTAGGTTTGAGGGGTGAATCAGTTGACAGGTCAACAAGTTCAGTATGGACGTCACCGCCAGAGAAGAAGTTATGCACGAATCAACGAAGTTTTGGAACTACCAAACTTAATCGAGATTCAGACAGCTTCTTATCAATGGTTTCTTGATGAGGGTATTCGCGAGATGTTTTCAGACATCTCCCCGATCGAAGACTTCACGGGTAATTTGGTATTAGAGTTTATTGATTACAGCTTAGGAGAGCCAAAATATTCTGTCGAAGATTCAAAAGAGAGGGATGTTACTTATTCTGCACCTCTTAGGGTCAAGGTTCGCTTGATCAACAAAGAGACAGGGGAAGTAAAAGAGCAGGAAGTATTTATGGGAGATTTCCCACTTATGACCGAAACAGGGACATTCGTTATTAACGGTGCAGAACGTGTTATCGTGTCTCAGCTCGTTCGTTCTCCAAGTGTCTACTTTAACGACAAAATTGATAAAAACGGTAAAAAAGGCTTCGGCGCTACTGTGATTCCAAACCGCGGTGCGTGGTTGGAGCTTGAAACCGACGCAAAAGATGTCGTTTATGTGCGTATTGACCGTACACGAAAAATCCCGGTTACGGTATTACTCCGTGCTCTCGGGTTTGGAACTGATCAAGAGATCATTGACTTACTGGGAGAAGATGAATACTTACGTAACTCACTTGACAAAGACAATACGGACAGCTCAGAGAAAGCGTTGCTTGAAATCTATGAGCGCCTTCGCCCAGGAGAGCCACCAACAGTCGACAATGCCAAGAGTCTTTTAGAGTCCCGCTTCTTCGATCCGAAGCGTTATGACCTTGCCAATGTTGGTCGCTACAAAATGAATAAGAAACTCCATATTAAGGAACGTCTTTTCAACCAGCGTCTCGCTGAAACGCTTGTTGATCCGGACACAGGCGAAGTACTCGCGGAAGAAGGGGCTATGATTGACCGCCGTCTTCTCGACCGCCTTATTCCTTATCTGGAAAATAACGTTGGTTTCCGTCACTATACCCTTAATGGCGGTGTAGTGGATGAGGAAGATGTAGAACTTCAGTCTGTTCTTATTCACCCTCAAAACGGTAAAGAAGACGCTGAACCGATTCGCGTGATCAGCAATGGGGTTGTTGACCGCAGTGTGAAGAACATTACACCTGCTGACATCATCTCTTCTATTAACTACTTCTTTAACCTGCTTCACGGTGTCGGAAACACAGATGACATTGACCACTTAGGTAACCGTCGTCTGCGCTCTGTCGGCGAACTGCTTCAAAACCAGTTCCGTATCGGATTATCCCGTATGGAACGTGTCGTTCGTGAGCGTATGTCTATTCAGGATGCAAACATGATTACACCACAGGCGCTAATCAACATCCGTCCGGTTATTGCATCAATTAAAGAGTTCTTCGGAAGCTCTCAGCTTTCTCAGTTTATGGACCAGACAAACCCGCTTGCAGAACTTACCCACAAGCGTCGTCTGTCTGCACTCGGACCTGGTGGTCTGACTCGTGAACGTGCCGGCTTTGAAGTACGAGACGTTCACTACTCCCACTATGGCCGTATGTGTCCGATCGAAACACCTGAGGGTCCGAACATCGGTTTGATTAACTCCCTTTCCAGCTTTGCGAAGGTAAACGAGTTTGGCTTCATGGAAACACCTTATCGTAAGGTTGACCACGAACGTGGTGCTGTGTCTGCCCAAATCGACTACCTGACTGCTGACGAAGAGGATAACTACGTTGTAGCCCAGGCTAACGCGAAACTCGATGATGAAGGTTACTTTATCGATGACAACATCATCTGTCGTTTCCGTGGTGAAAACATCGTTGTACCAAAAGACCGTGTTGACTACATGGACGTATCGCCTAAGCAGGTAGTATCTGCCGCGACAGCATGTATCCCGTTCCTGGAAAACGATGACTCCAACCGTGCCCTTATGGGAGCAAACATGCAACGTCAGGCCGTGCCGCTTCTTAACCCAGAATCCCCGATCGTGGGAACAGGAATGGAGTATGTGTCTGCCAAAGACTCCGGTGCTGCCGTTATTTCAAAATCAAAAGGCCGCGTAGAGCGCGTGTCCGGTAACTATATTCAGGTTCGCCGTATCGAAGAAGTGGACGGAAAAGAGATTGAAGGGGACGCAATTCGCTATAACCTTCAAAAGTTCATCCGATCCAACCAGGGAACCTGCTATAACCAGCGTCCGATCGTAAGTGAAGGTGACATCGTAACAAATGGTGAGATTCTTGCTGACGGACCATCAATGGAAAAAGGTGAAATGGCCCTGGGTCGTAACGTCGTAGTCGGATTTATGACTTGGGACGGTTACAACTATGAGGATGCGATCATCTTAAGTGAGCGTCTTGTAAAAGACGATGTCTACACATCCATTCATATTGAAGAATACGAGTCTGAAGCCCGTGATACGAAGCTCGGACCTGAAGAAATCACAAGAGATATTCCAAACGTCGGTGAGGATGCCCTTCGCAACCTCGATGACCGTGGAATTATCCGCGTGGGTGCTGAAGTGAAAGACGGAGATATTCTTGTAGGGAAAGTAACACCTAAGGGAGTTACCGAACTTACTGCAGAAGAGCGTCTCCTTCATGCGATCTTCGGTGAGAAAGCACGTGAAGTACGTGATACATCCCTGCGTGCGCCACACGGCGGTGATGGAATTGTTCTTGATGTGAAGATCTTTAACCGTGAAGACGGAGATGAGCTGCCACCAGGTGTGAACCAGCTTGTACGTGTATACCTCGTACAGAAGCGTAAGATTCACGAAGGGGATAAAATGGCCGGCCGTCACGGTAACAAAGGTGTTATCTCCAAGATCCTTCCTGAAGAAGATATGCCTTACCTTCCGGATGGAACGCCGATTGACATCATGTTAAACCCACTGGGTGTACCATCTCGTATGAACATCGGACAGGTACTTGAAATGCATATGGGTATGGCTGCAAAAGCCCTCGGTATCCACATTGCATCTCCGGTATTTGACGGTGCCCGTGAGGAAGACGTATGGTCTACGATCGCTGAAGCCGGTATGGCTGAAGATGCGAAGACGGTACTATATGATGGAAGAACCGGTGAACCGTTTGATAACCGTGTTTCTGTCGGTGTTATGTATATGATCAAGCTGGCACACATGGTTGATGACAAGCTTCACGCCCGTTCAACGGGACCATATTCACTCGTAACCCAGCAGCCGCTCGGTGGTAAAGCACAGTTCGGTGGTCAGCGTTTCGGTGAGATGGAGGTATGGGCACTTGAGGCATATGGTGCTGCTTACACCTTGCAGGAGATCCTTACTGTGAAATCCGATGACGTTGTCGGACGTGTGAAAACGTACGAAGCGATCGTGAAAGGTGAAAACGTACCGGAACCAGGTGTTCCTGAGTCGTTTAAAGTTCTTATCAAAGAGCTTCAGAGTCTTGGTATGGACGTGAAGATGCTTACCAGTAATGAAGAGGAAATCGAAATGCTGGAGCTGGATGACGAAGATGATCAGAACAACGACAAGTTGAATTTGAACCTAGAGTCCACTGAATCAAACGGTTAATGGCAGATCTTGAAAGTCGAAAGGGAGGTTGGCCCCTTGATAGATGTTAATAACTTTGAGTATATGAAAATTGGCTTGGCTTCTCCGGATAAAATCCGCTCATGGTCAAGAGGGGAAGTCAAAAAGCCAGAAACAATCAACTACAGAACGCTTAAGCCTGAAAAAGACGGTTTGTTCTGTGAGCGCATTTTCGGTCCAACAAAAGATTGGGAATGTCATTGTGGTAAATATAAGCGTGTCCGCTACAAAGGTGTCGTATGTGACCGATGTGGCGTAGAAGTAACACGTGCAAAAGTACGTCGTGAGAGAATGGGGCACATCGAGCTTGCTGCCCCTGTATCTCACATCTGGTACTTTAAAGGAATCCCAAGCAGAATGGGGCTTGTCCTGGATATGTCCCCACGTTCTCTTGAGGAAGTAATCTATTTCGCATCGTATGTAGTTACTGAAACAGGAGACACACCGCTTGAACTCAAGCAGCTGCTGTCTGAGAGAGAATACCGGACGTACCGTGAAAAGTACGGCCGTTCTTTCACAGCCTCTATGGGAGCGGAAGCAATCCGCAAGCTTCTTCAGGACATTGATCTTGATAAAGAAGTAAATATGCTGAAAGAAGAATTGCTTACAGCTCAAGGTCAAAGACGTACACGTGCGATCAAGCGCCTTGAAGTTCTTGAAGCATTCCGTAACTCCGGCAACAAACCTGACTGGATGATCCTTGATGTTCTTCCTGTCATCCCGCCGGAATTGCGTCCGATGGTTCAGTTAGACGGAGGACGCTTTGCGACTTCCGACTTAAACGACCTTTACCGCCGTGTAATTAACCGTAACAACCGATTAAAGCGTCTCCTCGACCTTGGTGCTCCAAGCATCATCGTTCAAAACGAGAAGCGTATGCTTCAGGAAGCAGTCGATGCCTTAATCGATAACGGACGCCGCGGCCGTCCTGTAACAGGACCTGGTAACCGCCCGTTGAAATCTCTTTCCCACATGCTTAAAGGTAAGCAAGGACGTTTCCGTCAAAACCTTCTTGGTAAACGTGTTGACTACTCCGGACGTTCTGTAATCGTAGTAGGTCCTCACCTTAAGATGTACCAGTGCGGTCTTCCAAAGGAAATGGCTCTTGAACTGTTTAAGCCTTTTGTAATGAAAGAGCTTGTAAGTAAAGGTCTTGCCCACAACATCAAGAGCGCCAAGCGTAAAGTAGAGCGCGTTCAGCCGGAAGTATGGGATGTTCTTGAGGAAGTCATTAAAGAGCACCCGGTTCTTCTTAACCGGGCACCTACCCTTCACAGACTGGGTATCCAGGCATTTGAGCCGACTCTGGTTGAAGGTCGTGCAATTAAGCTGCACCCACTTGTGTGTACAGCTTACAACGCCGACTTTGACGGAGACCAAATGGCCGTTCACGTACCTCTTTCTGCTGAAGCACAGGCCGAGTCACGCCTTCTTATGCTTGCAGCGCAAAACATCTTGAACCCTAAAGATGGCAAGCCTGTTGTTACTCCGTCCCAGGATATGGTGCTGGGTAACTACTACCTTACACTTGAGCGAAAAGATGCAGTAGGCGAAGCGAACGTGTATTACGGACCAAATGAAGTGCTGACAGCATATCAAAACGGTTATGTACACCTTCATACCCGTATTGCCGTTCCGGTTGATTCTCTTGGCGATAAGCCATTTAAGGATCACCAAAAAGGAAAACTGATTCTAACGTCAGTAGGTAAGGTTATCTTTAACGAAATCCTGCCTCCTGAGTTTCCTTATATTAACGAACCGACAGCTTATAACCTTCAGGAAGAAACGCCTGATACGTATATCGTGTCAACAGGCACAGATGTGAAAAAGGAATTCGCTGAGCGTGACGTTATTAAGCCGTTTAAAAAAGGATTCCTCGGCGATATTATCGCTGAAGTCTTTAAGAAGTTTAAAGTATCCGAAACGTCAATCATGCTTGATAAAATGAAGGACTTAGGATTCTACTACTCCACAAAAGCAGGTATTACCATCGGTGTATCTGATATCGTGGTACTTAAAGACAAACAGAAAATCCTGGACGAAGCGGAAGGAAAAGTAGACCGTGTCCTAAAGCAGTTCCGCCGTGGTCTGATCACGGAAGAAGAGCGTTATGACAAGGTTATTGAGATCTGGAGCTCGGCGAAAGATGTGATCCAGAGCAAGTTGATGGGCACACTTGATACCTCCAACCCGATCTTCATGATGAGTGATTCCGGTGCCCGTGGTAACGCGTCGAACTTTACGCAGCTTGCAGGTATGCGTGGTCTGATGGCAAACCCATCCGGGCGAATCATCGAGCTTCCAATCAAATCCAGTTTCCGTGAGGGACTTACAGTACTTGAGTACTTTATCTCCACCCACGGTGCCCGTAAAGGTCTTGCCGATACGGCCCTTAAAACAGCCGACTCAGGTTACCTTACACGCCGGCTGGTTGATGTTGCACAGGATGTTATTGTTCGCGAACAAGACTGTGGAACAGACCGCGGCTTGAAAGTGGCTGCCATTAAGGAAGGTACAGAAGTTATTGAACCATTATACGACCGCCTTGTCGGCCGTTTAACATTCCAGACGGTACATCACCCTGAAACAGGTGAAGTCCTTGCTGAGAAAAACCAGACTCTTGATGAAGACACAAGTAAACTCATCGAAGATTCCGGTGTAAAAGAACTAACTATTCGTTCTGCCTTCACATGTGACACAAAACACGGCGTATGTAAGGCCTGCTACGGACGCAACCTTGCAACAGGTGCAGAAGTAGAAGTAGGCGAAGCGGTAGGAATCATCGCTGCCCAGTCTATCGGTGAGCCGGGTACACAGTTAACGATGCGTACCTTCCACACAGGCGGGGTAGCCGGAGACGACATCACTCAAGGTTTACCACGTATCCAAGAGGTATTTGAAGCCCGTAACCCTAAAGGTCAGGCTGTCATTTCCGAGATTCAGGGTGTGGTCACCGACGTGAAGGAAGTAAACGAAAAGAAAGAGATTATCGTTAAAGGTGATCTTGAAACCCGTTCTTACACAACACCATACGGCTCCCGCATGAAAGTAGAAGTGGGTACTGAAGTTAAACCGGGGCAGGAACTTACAGAAGGTTCTATTGATCCGAAAGAACTTCTCACCGTATCCGGTGTTCAAGGTGTACAGGAGTACCTTCTTCGCGAAGTACAAAAAGTATACCGCATGCAAGGGGTGGAAATTGGTGATAAGCACGTGGAAGTAATGGTTCGCCAGATGCTTCGTAAAATCCGCGTTCTTGACGCAGGGGACACAGAAGTACTTCCAGGATCCCTTATTGAAATTCACCAGTTCAACGAAGCCAACAAAGATGTGCTCCTTCGCGGCGGCACACCAGCAACAGGTAAGCCGGTTCTGCTCGGTATTACAAAAGCATCTCTTGAAACAGATTCCTTCTTATCTGCCGCCTCCTTCCAGGAAACGACTCGTGTCCTGACTGACGCAGCAATTAAAGGAAAACGAGATGAGCTTGTAGGACTGAAAGAGAACGTTATTATCGGTAAGCTTGTTCCGGCTGGTACAGGCATGCAGCGCTATAGAAAGATCAACCTTGCTATGGAAGAAGATGCACAGTCTGAAATGCCGGCGATTGAAGAAGCGACGATCCAGGATTAATCATGGGCACCCGGAGTGGCTTTTCCGCCACTCCTGTCCTGCTCAATAAAAATTCGAACAGGTTGTTGACACATGTTATCCCTAGTGATAATATATAAAAGTGCGCCTAATACCTGATGCTTTGGAGGATTATTGATGTCTTATGAAAAAGTAGTGCAGGCCAATGAACGAATAGTGGGCACGAAACAAACTTTAAAAGCACTGGAAGAACAGCAGGTTAAAGAATTAATCATTGCCGACGATGCTGATCACGGTGTACTTTCCAAAGTCCTGGCGCTAGCCGAAGACCAGGGGGTACCGATTCAGACCGTTGATTCCATGAAAAAGCTTGGAAAAGCATGCGGAATTGACGTATCAGCAGCGATTGTAGCAATTAAAAAGTAAATGGGTTTTTGCTTAAGGGGTTCACCTTCTGCGGCAAAAACTTTACTTTTGTACTTTTATGAACCACCTGGACCAGTGGACTTGAACCAAGTTGATACGAAAGGAGGAAAAACCATGCCTACAATTAACCAGTTAGTACGCAAAGGTCGCGTATCTAAAGTTAGAAAGTCCGACTCACCAGCTTTAAATAAAGGTTACAACAGCTTCAAGAAAGTTCAAACGGACTTGAGCTCACCGCAAAAGCGTGGCGTTTGTACTCGTGTTGGTACAATGACACCAAAGAAACCAAACTCCGCATTGCGTAAATATGCTCGTGTACGTCTTACGAACCAAATTGAAGTGACAGCTTATATCCCAGGAATCGGGCACAACCTTCAGGAACACAGTGTTGTCCTCATCCGTGGTGGACGAGTAAAAGACTTACCGGGGGTACGTTACCACATCGTACGTGGTGCGCTTGATACTGCCGGAGTTGAAAACCGTGCACAAGGTCGTTCCAAGTACGGAACAAAGCGTCCTAAAAAATAATTGATTAAGACAGATATAAACTACTATTAATGGATGGAAGGAGGGGACCACATGCCTCGTAAAGGACCAGTACCAAAAAGAGACGTATTACCTGATCCACTTTACAAATCGAAGCTTGTTACACGTATGATCAACCGTATGATGATCGACGGTAAAAAAGGGAAAGCACAAACGACTCTTTACAAGTCTTTCGAATTAGTAAAAGAACGTACCGGCAATGATCCTCAAGAAGTATTCGAACAAGCACTTAAAAACATCATGCCTGTTCTTGAAGTTAAAGCACGCCGTGTTGGTGGTGCAAACTACCAAGTACCAATCGAAGTAAAACCAGAGCGACGTACTGCACTGGGACTTCGCTGGTTAGTAAGCTACGCTCGCCTTCGTGGTGAAAAAACGATGGAAGAGCGTCTTGCCAACGAAATTATGGACGCTGCAAATAATACGGGAGCCGCTGTTAAAAAGCGCGAAGATACTCATCGTATGGCAGAAGCGAACAAAGCATTCGCTCACTACCGCTGGTAAGAAAATACTTGCCCGGCTTACGGGCGGTATATTTCAAAACAGTTAATCGAGACGGGATACTGAGGAGGCCGGTCACCCGGCTTTCCCTCGGAACCATCTCCAACCCACTAACATCTTCACTTAAGGAAGGAGAAAATGACCATGGGAAGAGAATTCTCCTTAGAAAAGACGCGTAATATCGGAATCATGGCTCACATCGATGCCGGTAAGACGACGACGACTGAGCGTGTACTTTTCTACACAGGGCGTATTCACAAAATCGGTGAAACGCACGAAGGTGCTTCTCAAATGGACTGGATGGACCAGGAGCAAGAGCGTGGAATCACGATCACTTCTGCTGCGACAACAGCCGCTTGGAAAGAACACCGTGTAAATATCATCGATACTCCAGGACACGTAGACTTTACTGTAGAGGTAGAGCGTTCTTTACGTGTACTTGATGGTGCCGTAGCTGTACTTGATGCACAGTCCGGTGTAGAACCACAAACGGAAACTGTATGGCGTCAGGCAACTACGTATGGCGTACCACGTGTTGTTTTCGTAAACAAAATGGATAAGATCGGTGCTGACTTCATCTACTCACTAGGCACAATGCACGATCGTCTTGGTGCTAACGCACATGCGATCCAGTTGCCAATCGGTGCAGAAGATGACTTCGAAGGTATCATCGACCTTGTTGAAATGCACGCTTACTACTACTTAGATGATCTCGGATCACGTACTGAAGCACGTGAAATTCCGGATGAGTATAAGGATCAAGCGAATGAGTACCGTGAAAAGTTACTTGAAGCAGTTTCCGAACTTGACGAAGATTTAATGATGAAATACCTTGAAGGTGAAGAGCTTACGACTGAAGAGATCAAAGCTGCGATCCGTAAAGGTACTTGTGACGTTGAATTCTACCCTGTCATCTGCGGATCTGCCTTTAAAAACAAAGGTGTTCAGCTTATGCTTGATGCTGTTATCGACTACCTTCCATCTCCATTGGACGTACCTCCAATGACTGGAATGCTACCGGACAGCGAAGAAGAAGTTCTGCGTAAGCCAAGTGATGACGAGCCATTCTCTGCATTGGCATTTAAAGTTATGACAGATCCTTTCGTAGGTAAACTTACATTCTTCCGCGTATACTCTGGTACTGTTGACGCTGGTTCTTACGTTAAGAACTCAACGAAAGATAAGCGTGAGCGTATGGGACGTATCCTTCAAATGCACGCGAATCACCGTGAAGAGATTCCTACTGTTTACGCTGGTGATATCGCTGCGGGTGTCGGGCTTAAGAGCACAACTACAGGAGACACAATCTGTGATGAGAAGAACATGGTTATTCTTGAATCCATGGAATTCCCTGAGCCGGTAATCTCCCTTTCTGTAGAGCCTAAGTCTAAAGCTGACCAGGATAAAATGGGTATCGCTTTAGGTAAGCTTGCAGAAGAAGATCCAACATTCCGCACACACACTGATGAAGAAACAGGACAAACGATCATCGCAGGTATGGGTGAGCTTCACCTTGATATCATCGTTGACCGTATGAAGCGTGAATTCAAAGTGGAAGCAAATGTTGGTGCACCTCAGGTTTCCTACCGTGAGACAATCCGTCAAGCGGCGAAAGTTGAAGGTAAATTCGTACGTCAATCCGGTGGTCGTGGACAATTCGGTCACGTATGGGTTGAGTTCGAACCTAACGAAGAAGGTAAAGGCTTCGAGTTCGTTGATAAAGTTGTCGGCGGTGTTGTTCCTCGTGAATACATCCCATCAGTTGGACAGGGTCTTGAAGAGTCCCTTAAGAACGGGATGCTCGCCGGATACGAAGTTATCGACGTAAAAGCCACCCTTGTTGATGGTTCTTACCACGATGTCGACTCCAACGAGATGGCATTTAAAGTAGCTGCTTCCCTGGCTGTTAAAGAAGCGGCGAAAAAATGTAACCCGGCTATTCTTGAGCCAGTCATGAAAGTTGAAGTGGTTGTACCTGAAGAGTACATGGGAGACATCATGGGTGACGTAACTTCCCGTCGTGGACGAGTTGAAGGTATGGAAGCCCGCGGTAACGCACAAATTGTTAAGGCGATGGTGCCACTTTCCGAAATGTTCGGTTACGCTACTTCCCTGCGTTCCAACACGCAAGGACGCGGACAGTACACAATGCATTTTGACCACTATGAAGAAGTACCTAAGAGTATTTCTGAAGAGATCATCAAAAAACAGTCTGGTAAGTAATCTGTTATTGTCTCACAGGTCATTTTGTTGTAAGCTAAGTTTGTTGTAAGCTTAGAGTGATGAGAGGTACAGCTTTTCATCATTCTCCCTAATATAAAAATTCTATGAAATTCAAGGAGGAATTAGATCATGGCTAAAGAAAAATTTGATCGTTCCAAGACGCATGCCAACATTGGTACTATTGGACACGTTGACCACGGTAAAACAACACTAACTGCTGCAATCACTCACGTACTTCATAAGAAATCCGGTAAAGGTACTGCGATGGCTTATGACCAAATCGACGGAGCTCCTGAAGAGCGCGAGCGTGGAATCACAATCTCCACTGCACACGTTGAGTACGAAACTGACAGCCGTCACTATGCACACGTAGACTGCCCAGGACACGCTGACTACGTTAAGAACATGATCACTGGTGCCGCTCAAATGGACGGAGCTATTCTTGTAGTATCCGCTGCTGACGGCCCAATGCCACAAACTCGTGAGCACATCCTTCTTTCCCGTCAGGTAGGGGTACCTTCAATCGTAGTATTCCTTAACAAAACTGACCAAGTTGACGACGAAGAGCTACTTGAGCTAGTAGAAATGGAAGTACGTGACCTTCTTTCTGAGTACGACTTCCCTGGCGATGACATCCCAGTAGTAAAAGGTTCTGCTCTTAAAGCTCTAGAAGGCGACGCTGATCACGAGCAAGCGATCATCGACCTAATGGCGCAAGTTGACGAGTACATCCCAACTCCAGAGCGTGACAAAGACAAGCCATTCATGATGCCAGTAGAGGACGTATTCTCTATCACTGGCCGTGGTACTGTTGCAACTGGCCGTGTTGAGCGTGGACAGCTTAACGTTGGTGACGAAGTAGAAATCATCGGTATTGAAGAAGAGTCTAAGAAGACTACTGTAACTGGAGTAGAAATGTTCCGTAAGCTTCTTGACTATGCTGAAGCTGGTGACAACATTGGAGCACTATTACGTGGTGTATCCCGTGACGACATCACTCGTGGACAAGTTCTTGCAAAGCCAGGAACAATCACTCCACACACGAAGTTCAAAGCTGAAGTTTATGTATTATCTAAAGAAGAGGGTGGACGTCACACTCCATTCTTCACTAACTACCGTCCTCAGTTCTACTTCCGTACAACTGACGTAACTGGAATCTGTAACCTTCCAGAAGGCGTTGAGATGGTAATGCCTGGTGACAACATCGAGATGACAGTTGAGCTAATCAACCCAATCGCGATCGAAGAAGGTACTAAGTTCTCTATCCGTGAGGGTGGACGTACTGTTGGTGCCGGCGTTGTTGCTGAAATCACTGAGTAATAACTAAGCTAAGGCTTTACATGCAGCCCCCAGGATTTTCCCGGGGGCTGTTTTTTATTGGATTGATTTACGAGTTTCTTCTATCTAAGAGAGGAGGGTGATGTTTGTTTATGAGACAGGGGGGGCAGTGTCTAGGTTAAGGTATAATGGTTTATTTACAGGAATCCCACGGCCGAACTCAGGGAAAAAGTGCGGATTAAAGAATTAAGATCGTGATGGATTAAGGAATCTGCACGATAGATGGATTTTTCTGTTTCCGATTAAGGAGTTCCTGATAAATTACGGAGATTTACGTTAACCACCCAAGGATTCATGATATCTGATTCATGATAACCCAAAGATATACGATACCAGTAGGAGAATTAACGAAACCCCAACTGACTTCAAAATAAAGAAAATACCCCGATTTTCCCCGATATAACCTCCAAAACTAAAAGGAAACATTCCCACACCATCTAGCACTTGAAATCAGAGGAGATAATCTTTATAATAGTAAAAGTGTGATTACGTATATAAATTACAGAAATCACTTGATCTGCATTAGGCATTAATGTATAATGAATAATGTTGGTCACATGACAGGCGTTGATGTGGGAGGTTACCGACACACCAGCCCCCGTTGCCATGGAGCGGTGCTAGGAAAATTTCCACGGAGCAAGTCTATTTCCAAAATGGGCGAAAAAAGGAGGTAATCAAATGGCAAAACAAAAGATTCGTATCCGTCTTAAAGCGTACGATCACAGAACTCTTGATCAGTCTGCTGAGAAGATCGTTGAAACAGCTAAGCGTTCAGGTGCCAGTGTAGCTGGTCCTATCCCGCTTCCAACTGAAAAATCGATCTACACAGTACTTCGTGCGGTGCACAAGTATAAAGACTCTCGTGAGCAGTTCGAAATGCGTACTCACAAGCGTTTAATCGACATCATTGAACCAACTCCACAAACAGTGGATGCACTTATGCGATTAGACCTGCCATCAGGCGTTGACATTGAAATCAAACTATAAATGATTGTTTAATAACAGGAGGTGTGACTCATGGCCAAAGGAATCTTAGGTAAGAAATTAGGAATGACTCAAGTGTTCGCTGATAACGGCGAGGTCATCCCAGTAACAGTAATCGAAGCGACTCCAAACGTTGTTCTTCAAAAGAAAACGGTTGAAGCTGACGGTTACGAAGCTATCCAAGTTGGTTTCGGTGACAAAAAAGATCACCGCGCTAACAAACCTGAAAAAGGACACGCTGCTAAAGCAGACACTGCCCCTAAGCGCTTCGTTAGAGAAATTCGCGATGTGAACTTAGCGGATTATGAAGTTGGTCAGGAAGTCAAAGTAGATACTTTTGCAGCAGGAGATGTTGTTGACGTAACAGGACAATCCAAAGGTAAAGGTTTCCAAGGTGCAATTAAGCGCCACAACCAGTCCCGCGGACCAATGTCCCACGGTTCACGCTATCACCGTCGTCCTGGTTCAATGGGTCCTGTTGACCCGAACCACGTACGTAAAGGTAAAAACTTACCTGGACAAATGGGTGGAGAAACAAAAACGATTCAAAACCTTGAAGTTGTCCGTGTAGATACAGAACGCAACTTGCTCTTGGTAAAAGGAAATGTACCGGGTGCGAAAAAAAGCTATGTTACAGTAGAATCTGCTGTAAAAGCTAAATAAGTAGATCGACTAGGAAAGGAGGAGCCCTGATGCCTAAAGTTGCTTTATTTAACCAAACTGGCTCTCAAGTTGGCGATATCGAACTATCCGATAGTATTTTCGGTATTGAGCCAAATGAAAGTGTTCTATATGACGCTGTAATCATGCAGCAAGCATCACAAAGACAAGGTACGCACGCTGTTAAAGGACGTTCAGACGTTCGCGGTGGCGGTAAGAAGCCTTGGAGACAAAAAGGTACCGGCCGTGCACGTCACGGTACAATCCGTTCCCCACTATGGGTTGGCGGGGGTGTTGCATTCGGTCCTACACCACGTAGCTATGGCTACAAATTACCGAAAAAAGTTCGTCGTCTGGCGATCAAATCAGCTCTTTCTTCTAAAGTACAAGCCGAAGAGATTCGCGTACTGGAAGGATTGAGCCTTGAAACACCAAAAACAAAAGAGATGAAAGCTGTTTTAGCCGGCTTTTCTGCAGGAGAAAAAACTCTTGTTGTAACTGCTGACTACAACGATGCGGTCGCTCTTTCTACACGAAACCTTCCTGGAGTAAAAACAATTACTGCAGACGGTCTTAACGTGTTAGACGTCGTGAGCCACAGCAACCTTGTGATCACTCAAGACGCTGTTAAAAAGGTAGAGGAGGTGCTTGCATAATGGCAAACGCTCGTGATATTATTAAGCGCCCCGTAATCACTGAACGTTCTACTGACTTGATGGCAGAGAAAAAGTACACTTTTGAAGTGGACACTCGCGCTAACAAAACTCAGATTAAAGACGCTGTCGAAGAGATCTTCGGTGTGACAGTAGACAAAGTCAACACACAGAATTACAAAGGTAAATTCCGTCGTTTCGGACGTTATACAGGCTACAAAAGCAAGCGCAAGAAAGCCATTGTTCAGTTAACACCTGATAGCAAAGAACTAGACTTCTTTGAAGGTGTATAAAACATTTTTATAGAGAAGGAGGGAAACTCTGATGGCTATTAAAAAGTATAAACCAACCACTAACGGTCGCCGTGGAATGTCTGTTCTTGACTTCCAGGAGATCACTACAGATAAGCCGGAAAAATCCTTGCTTGCACCACTAAGCAAGAAAGCCGGTCGAAACAACCATGGTCGTATTACTGTACGTCACCAAGGTGGCGGACACAAACGCCAATACCGTATCATCGACTTTAAGCGTAACAAAGATGGAATTCCAGGCCGCGTTGCTACGATCGAATACGATCCAAACCGTTCTGCGAACATCGCTCTAATCAACTACGTTGATGGAGAAAAGCGTTACATCCTTGCACCTAAAGGACTTAAAGTAGGAATGGAAATCGTTTCTGGTAAAGATGCTGACATCAAAATCGGTAACGCACTTCAACTAAAGGACATTCCAGTTGGTACAATCATTCACAACATCGAGCTTAAGCCAGGAAAAGGCGGACAGCTGGTACGTTCAGCGGGTGCTGAAGCTCAACTTCTTGGTAAAGAAGGAGACTACGTACTTGTACGTCTTCGTTCAGGCGAAACTCGTATGATTCTTGCTACTTGCCGCGCTACAATCGGTCAAGTAGGAAACACAGAGCACGAGCTTGTAACAATCGGTAAAGCCGGTCGTTCCCGCTGGTTAGGCAAGCGCCCGACAGTTCGTGGTTCTGTAATGAACCCAGTTGATCACCCACACGGTGGTGGTGAAGGACGCGCACCAATCGGTCGTAAATCACCAATGTCACCTTGGGGCAAACCGACACTTGGCTTCAAAACGCGTAAGAAGAATAAAGACACGGATAAATATATTGTACGTCGTCGCAAAAAATAACGGGGTTGTGCTACGGTTCTATCAAGGAACCGTAGGGCAGTCACGAAGGGAGGTACACACATGGGTCGCAGCTTAAAAAAAGGACCTTTCGTCGATGATCACCTAATGAAGAAGGTTGAAGTACAAAACGAGAATGATGACAAAAAGGTTATCAAGACTTGGTCTCGTCGCTCTACAATTTTCCCACAATTCATCGGTCACACGATCGCAGTTTATGATGGTCGTAAACACGTACCGGTTTACGTATCAGAAGATATGGTTGGACACAAGCTTGGCGAGTTCGCACCATCAAGAACTTACAAAGGCCACGCTTCTGACGACAAGAAAACAAGACGCTAATAAAGAGGGGAGGTACTTTCCATGGAAGCAAAAGCAGTAGCGAAACAAGTGCGTATTGCTCCTCGCAAGGCACGTTTAGTGGTTGACTTAATTCGTGGTAAGGAAGTTGGCGAAGCCATCTCAATCCTTAAACACACTCCGAGATCAGCTTCTCCGATCGTTGAGAAACTCGTTAACTCGGCAATTGCTAACGCTGAGCATAATTACGAAATGGAACCAAACAACTTGGTTGTAAGTCAAGTATTTGTTGATGAAGGTGTAACGCTTAAAAGATTCCGCCCACGTGCGATGGGTCGCGCAAGCCGTATCAACAAACGTACGAGTCACATTACAGTTGTTCTTACAGAAAAGAAGGAGGGATAAGTAGTGGGTCAAAAAGTGAATCCTAATGGACTGCGTGTCGGCGTTATTCGCGGATGGGAGTCCAAATGGTATGCAGATAAAGACTATGCTGATCTACTTCACGAAGACATCAAAATTCGTGAGTATCTTGAGAAGCGTCTAAAAGACGCATCCGTATCCACTATTGAAATCGAACGTGCCGCTAGCCGCGTGAACGTTACGATTTACACTGCTAAACCAGGAATGGTTATCGGTAAAGGTGGATCTGAAGTAGAAGCTTTACGTAAAGCTCTTAACCAACTTACTGGCAAGCGTGTACACATCAACATTAACGAAATCAAGTCTCCGGACAAAGATGCTAGTCTTGTTGCTGATAACATTGCTCGTCAACTAGAAAATCGTATTTCTTTCCGTCGTGCTATGAAACAAACAATCCAACGCACAATGCGTGCTGGCGCTTTAGGTATTCGTACTCAGGTTTCAGGACGTCTTGGCGGAGCGGACATTGCTCGTTCTGAATCTTACAGCGAAGGTACTGTGCCACTACACACACTTCGTGCGGACATCGACTACGGTACTGCAGAAGCAGACACTACCTACGGTAAAATTGGTGTTAAGATCTGGATCTATCGTGGTGAAGTCCTTCCGACGAAAGGAACGAAACAAGAGGAAGGAGGAAAATAATCATGCTAATGCCTAAACGTGTAAAATTCCGTCGTGAGCACCGTGGTAAGATGCGCGGTCGTGCGAAAGGCGGTACAGAAGTTGCTTTTGGTGAATACGGCCTGCAAGCTCTTGAAGCGTCTTGGATTACAAACAGACAAATCGAGTCAGCTCGTATTGCTATGACACGTTATATGAAACGTGGCGGTAAAGTATGGATTAAAATTTTCCCAGATAAGCCTTACACTGCAAAGCCTCTAGAAGTTCGAATGGGTTCCGGTAAAGGTGCTCCTGAAGGATGGGTAGCAGTAGTAAAACCAGGGAAAATCATGTTTGAAATTGCGGGGGTTTCTGAAGAAGTTGCTCGTGAAGCGTTACGACTTGCTTCTCACAAACTACCGATTAAAACTAAGTTCGTAAAACGAGATGAAGTGGGTGGTGACGCAAATGAGAGCTAATGAGATCCGCAACCTAACCACTGCTGAGATTGAACAAAAGTCAAAGTCTCTTAAAGAAGAGCTTTTCAACCTTCGCTTTCAACTTGCGACTGGACAGTTAGACAATCCAGCCCGCATCCGTGAAGTTAAAAAAGCTATTGCACGTGCGAAAACAGTTTTGCGTGAAAGAGAGCTTGGAATTACAAACGATTAATACCTGAGAGGAGGTTTGCACAGTGGCTGAGCGTAATAACCGCAAGAGCTACACTGGTCGTGTTGTGTCTGACAAAATGGACAAAACGATCACAGTTCTTGTAGAAACGTACAAAATGCATCCGCTATACGGCAAACGCGTTAAATACTCCAAAAAGTTAAAAGCACATGATGAAAACAACACTGCAAAAGCTGGAGATATCGTCCGCGTAATGGAAACTCGTCCGCTTTCAAAAGACAAGCGTTTCCGTCTTGTAGAAGTTGTTGAAGAAGCTGTTATTATTTAATAGAAGTAAAGAATGACGTTTGCTTACCTGAAGGGAGGTAAATTGATCCATGATCCAACAAGAGAGTCGTTTAAAAGTAGCTGATAACTCAGGTGCCCGTGAAGTACAATGTATCAAAGTGCTCGGTGGCTCAGGCCGTAAAGTAGCTAACATCGGTGATATCATTGTTTGCTCGGTAAAACAAGCAACACCTGGTGGCGTTGTCAAGAAGGGTGAGGTCGTTAAGGCGGTAATCGTACGTTCTAAGAGCGGTGCGCGTCGTCCAGACGGATCTTACATTAAGTTCGACGAGAACGCAGCGGTTATTGTACGTGATGACAAGAGCCCGCGCGGAACTCGTATCTTCGGACCAGTTGCCCGTGAACTTCGTGAAAACCAATTCATGAAGATCGTATCTTTGGCTCCTGAAGTGCTTTAATCATAAATGGACGGAAAATGTCTGTTAAGGAGGTGCCCCTCATGCATGTAAAAAAGGGAGATAGCGTTAAGGTAATCTCTGGTAAGGACAAAGGCAAGGAAGGAACAATCCTTGAAGCATATCCAAGCAAAGACCGCGTCCTTGTTGAAGGAGTTAACATGGTGAAAAAACATGCTAAACCATCACAAGCGAACCCACAAGGCGGTATTTTGAACCAGGAAGCGGCTATTCACGTATCGAACGTATTGCCGATCGACCCGAAAACGGGCGAACCAACACGTGTAGGCTATAAAGTAGAAAACGGTAAAAAAATTCGTATCGCCAAGAAATCCGGCGAAGCGCTTGATAAGTAACAAGTTTTAGGTTGAAAGGAGGTTCACCACTATGAGTCGTCTTAAAGAAAGATACAATGGAGAGATTGCTCCAACTCTAACTGAGAAATTCAATTACTCTTCCGTAATGGCAGTTCCAAAAATCGATAAGATTGTAATCAACATGGGTATTGGTGATGCGGTTCAAAACTCTAAGGTTCTTGACAAAGCTGTTGAAGAACTTACAGAGCTTTCCGGTCAGAAGCCTGTAATCACTAAAGCGAAAAAGTCTATCGCAGGCTTTAAGCTTCGTGAAGGTATGCCAATCGGTGCGAAAGTAACCCTTCGCGGCGAGCGCATGTATGATTTCCTTGACAAACTTATCTCTGTTTCTTTGCCGCGTGTACGTGACTTCCGCGGGGTATCAAAGAAAGCCTTTGACGGACGAGGTAACTATACACTGGGAGTTAAAGAACAGTTAATTTTCCCTGAAATTGAGTATGACAATGTAGAAAAAGTCCGCGGTATGGACATCGTCATTGTTACTACAGCTGAAACGGATGAAGAAGCTCGTGAGCTGCTCACCCAAATGGGTATGCCGTTTCAAAAATAAGATCTCGCCGAAAAGGAGGTTTGAACCTTGGCAAAGAAATCCATGATCGCTAAATCTAAAAAGCCTAAGAAGTTCAATGTGCAAGAATATACACGTTGCGAACGTTGTGGACGTCCACACAGTGTAATCCGCAAATTTAAATTGTGCCGTATCTGTTTCCGTGATCTCGCGCACAAAGGTCAAATTCCGGGCGTTAAAAAAGCAAGCTGGTAATTCCGTGTAGGGAAGGAGGTAAATACGATGGTCATGACTGATCCTATTGCAGATATGCTAACTCGTATTCGTAATGCGAATACTGTACGTCATACAAGCTTGGAGCTTCCTGCTTCCAAGATCAAGAAAGAAGTTGCTGACATCTTAAAGCGTGAAGGTTTCATTCGCGACTTTGAATATATTGAGGACAACAAGCAAGGCATCCTTCGTATTTTCCTTAAGTACGGTGTAAATAACGAACGCGTTATCACCGGACTTAAGAAAATCAGTAAACCAGGTCTTCGTGTTTATGCTAAAGCTGATGAAGTACCACGTGTACTTGGCGGTTTAGGAATCGCTGTAATTTCTTCATCAACTGGCATTATCACAGACAAAGAAGCTCGCCAGAAGCAAGTTGGCGGCGAAGTACTAGCATACATTTGGTAATTTGAACGGAAGAATGGAGGTGTAAGGCATGTCTCGAATTGGTTTAAAACCTGTTGAGATTCCATCCGGTGTTGAAGTGAAGCAAGACGGTAATACCATTACGGTCAAAGGACCTAAAGGTGAGCTTACCCGTACACTTCACGCTGACATGGTCGTAAAACAAGAAGACAACCAGATCACTGTTGAGCGTCCAACGGATCACAAAGATCACCGCGCACTTCACGGTACTACTCGTTCCGTGATCAACAACATGGTCGAAGGTGTAACTAAAGGATTTGAAAAGACTCTTGAGCTTGTCGGGGTAGGTTACCGTGCTCAAAAGTCAGGGAATAAAGTAACTCTAAGCGTTGGATTATCTCACCCAGTTGAGTTTAATCCTGAAGACGGTCTTGAGCTTGACGTTCCTGAAAACACGAAAATCATTGTAAAAGGTATCGATAAAGAACGCGTTGGAGCACTTGCTTCTAACATTCGTGCTGTAAGACCACCTGAACCTTACAAAGGCAAAGGAATTCGCTACCAAGGCGAATACGTACGCCGTAAAGAAGGTAAAACAGGTAAATAAGGTTAAATTAACGGAATGAAAGGAATGACGTTCAATGATCACAAAAGCTGACAAGAACGTGGTACGTAAGAAAAGACACGCACATGTTCGTCGCTCGATCACGGGAACTGCTGAACGTCCTCGTTTGAATGTTTTCCGTTCTAATAAGCACATCTATGCACAGGTAATTAACGACGTCGATGGCGTTACAGTTGCTGGTGCTTCGAGCTTAGATAAAGAACTTAAACTTGAAAACGGCGGAAATAAAGAAGCGGCTCGTCAAATCGGCGAATTGGTTGCGAAACGTGCCCTTGAGCAAGGTGTTGAAACTGTGGTATTTGACCGCGGAGGATACCTTTATCATGGTCGAATCCAGGAACTTGCAGATGCAGCTCGTGAAGCTGGTCTGAAGTTTTAATTAACGACAAAAGGAGGGAAACTCATTGCGTAGTATCGACCCTAACAAACTTGAACTTGAAGAGAGAGTAGTTACTGTTAACCGTGTTGCGAAAGTGGTTAAAGGTGGTCGTCGCTTCCGCTTTGCTGCACTGGTTGTAGTTGGAGATAAAAACGGACACGTTGGCTTCGGTATGGGTAAAGCACTTGAGGTACCTGAAGCTATCCGTAAAGCGATTGAAGACGCGAAGAAAAACCTTATCACAATCCCGATTCAAGGTACAACAATCCCTCACCAGATTACTGGTGAATTCGGAGCAGGAAGCGTACTTCTAAAGCCTGCATCTGAGGGTACAGGAATCATCGCTGGTGGACCTGTCCGTGCTGTACTTGAGCTTGGCGGTGTAGGTGACATCCTTAGTAAATCCCTGGGATCAAACAACCCAATTAACATGGTGCGTGCGACCCTGCAAGGATTAACTGAACTAAAAAGCCCGGAAGAGGTTGCAAAACTTCGCGGCAAATCAGTAGAAGAGCTACTAGGTTAAGGAGGGAATTAACATGGCTAAAAAACTTGAAATTACCCTCACACGCAGCTTGATCGGACGCCCTGAAGATCAGCGCGTAACCGTAAAAACGCTTGGTCTTCGTAAAATGCACCACACAGTGGTACAAGAAGACAACGCAGCAATTCGCGGTATGGTGAACAAAGTATCTCACCTTGTTACTGTAAAAGAAATCGAAGCGTAACTTGAAGATAATGAGTTGAGGAGGTGCCGACATGAAACTTCACGAACTTAAGTCCTCAGAGGGTTCCCGTAAGGTTCGCAAACGTGTTGGACGTGGTATCGCTACTGGTAACGGTAAAACTGCCGGTCGCGGACATAAAGGACAAAACGCTCGTTCCGGAGGCGGAGTACGTCCAGGATTTGAAGGTGGCCAAATGCCAATCTTCCGCCGCTTGCCAAAGCGCGGATTTACAAATCCTACGCGTAAAGAGTTTGCTATTGTAAACCTTGAAACGTTAAACCGTTTCGACGCTGGAACGGAAGTAACTCCTGAGCTATTGATCGAGTCCGGTGTTGTAAGCAACGCTAAAGACGGAATCAAAGTTCTTGGAAACGGAAAGCTTGAGAATAAGCTTACAGTTAAAGCCCACAAATTCTCAGCTTCTGCAAAAGAAGCAATTGAGGCTGCTGGCGGAACTACAGAGGTGGTCTAATGTTTCAAACCATCTCCAATATATTTAAAATTGGTGATTTGAGACGTAAGGTATTATTTACCTTAGCCATGCTGATCGTGTTCCGTATCGGGGCACATATCCCTGCACCGGGTGTAGATGCTCAGGTTCTGAACTTTCAGGACGAGATGAATGCCTTTGGCTTTCTAAATACATTCGGTGGCGGAGCTCTTGAAAACTTCTCGATCTTCGCTACAGGGATCATGCCCTACATTACAGCATCGATCATTGTGCAATTACTAAGAATGGACGTTGTTCCTAAATTTGCCGAATGGGCAAAACAAGGTGAAGCGGGCCGACGAAAGTTGGCACAATTCACACGCTACGGGACAATTGTCATTGCATTCATGCAGGCACTTGGGATGTCTATCGGGTTTAACCGGATATTCCCTGGTCTTGTACCAAATCCAAGCGTTGTAACATTCCTGCTCATCGCTCTTACATTAACGGCAGGTACTGCCTTTTTAATGTGGCTCGGTGAACAGATCACAGCCAACGGTGTCGGAAATGGTATTTCGATCTTAATCTTTGCGGGGATCGCTGCTGCGATTCCAAACGGTGTCAACCAGATCTATTCAACACAGATTGCTGATGCCGGAGAAGCATTGTTTATTAATATCGTAGTAGTATTGCTGCTGCTCTTAGCCATGCTGCTTATCGTAGTAGGGGTAATCTTTGTTCAGCAGGCATTACGAAAAATTCCTGTACAATACGCTAAGCGTTTAGTATCAGGTAAGCCTCAAGGCGGTCAGTCCACTCACTTGCCACTTAAAGTGAACGCTGCCGGGGTAATTCCGGTAATTTTCGCTATGTCTCTCTTTATATTCCCGCCTACGGTCGCTGGATTTGTTGGAGATGATAATGCCATTGCCGGCTGGGTTACAACAAACTTTGATTACACGCAGCCATTTGGCTTAATCGTCTATGCTGCACTCATCATCGGATTTACGTATTTCTATACGTTTGTCCAGGTTAACCCGGAACAAATGGCCGACAACTTGAAAAAGCAAGGCGGCTATATCCCTGGAATCCGTCCTGGTAAAACAACGCAGGTTTATATTACACGAATCCTCTACCGTCTGACATTTGTAGGGGCCCTGTTCCTGGCAACTGTTTCAGTTATCCCGGTTTTCTTCACTGAGCTAGCGGGTCTCCCGCCAGCCGTTCAAATCGGAGGTACAGGTCTTCTCATCGTAGTAGGGGTTGCCCTTGATACGATGAAGCAGATTGAAAGTCAAATGATCAAACGTAGTTATAAAGGATTTATTAAATAAGGAAAGGGAGTTTCGGATAAAGTTTCTCCCTTTGCCTTCGATCGTGAATGAAGAACGATGGAGGGATAATCGATGAATTTAATCTTAATGGGTCTTCCGGGTGCGGGTAAAGGTACTCAAGCTGACAAGATCGTTGAAAAATACGGTGTTCCGCACATTTCAACCGGAGATATGTTCCGCGCAGCAATTAAAGGTGGAACGGAGCTCGGGTTGAAAGCAAAATCCTTTATGGATGCCGGAAACCTTGTTCCGGACGAAGTTACTGTAGGGATCGTCAAAGAGCGTCTTGCTAAAGACGACTGTAAGAAAGGCTTCTTACTCGACGGTTTTCCTAGAACAGTTGCACAAGCTGAAGCATTAGAAGAAATTCTCGCTGAACTCGATCGTCAACTTGACCATGTTGTTTACATTAAGGTTCCTGAAGAGGATTTGTTCAAGCGTCTTACTGGCAGATGGGTATGCCCGACTTGCGGCACCACTTACCATGAGATCTTCAATCCTCCAAAGGAAGCCGGCAAATGTGACAAAGATGGCAGCGAATTGATTCAACGAGAAGATGATAAACCTGAGACTGTCGAGAAGCGCCTGCAGGTGAACCTCGAACAGACACAGCCGCTTATCGACTTCTACGAGAATAAAGGTTACCTTCGCAATGTCGATGGTAAACAGGATATTCAAAACGTCTTTGAAGACCTCGATGTATTGTTGAAAGGAAGCAATCGATGATTATAGGCAAGACCGAGCGAGAGCTTGAAATCATGCGTGTTGCCGGAAAGATTGTTGCTTTAACACATCAAGAACTTAAAAAACACATCCAGCCTGGTATCACAACGAAGGAATTGGATAACATCGCAGACAAGTTTATTCGTCAACATGATGCGGTTCCATCTTTTAAAGGCTATAATGGATTTACTGGAAGCATCTGTGCTTCAGTAAATGAAGAGTTGGTACACGGCATTCCAGGCAACCGCGTATTGAACGACGGTGACATTATCAGCATTGATATTGGAGCCAAGTACAACGGGTACCATGGAGATTCTGCCTGGACTTACCCTGTCGGTTCGATCTCTGAAAAGGATCAAAAACTTCTTGACGTTACAGAGGCTTCCCTCTTTAAAGGTCTGGAAGAAGCAAAGCCGAAAGAGCGATTGTCCAACATCTCACATGCTATCCAAACGTACGCTGAATCTCATGGATTTTCTGTTGTCAGGGAATATGTCGGTCACGGAGTCGGTCAGGACCTTCACGAAGATCCGCAGATCCCGCACTTCGGTCCACCAGGGAAAGGCCCTCGTCTTAAACCGGGAATGGTACTTGCAATTGAGCCGATGATTAATGCAGGCTCGAGACATGTAAAGACACTTTCGGATAACTGGACAGTGGTCACAGCTGATGGAAAACGATGTGCCCATTTCGAACACACAATTGCTATTGTTGAAACAGGATATGAAATTTTGACAAAAGCCTAGTAAAGTGAAGGTGGTCGGTCACTAGATGAAAGATCCTGAATCTGTTCCGCAGCTCGGTGAGCTTGTGAGAATTATAAAGGGAAGAGACAAAGATCAGTACGCCTGTGTCATAGAAGTTCTGGATTCACGTTTTGTACGGATCGCCGACGGGGATAAACGTAAGGTAGACCGTGCAAAGAAGAAGAACATTCAGCACATTGAGCGAATGGACCTTGTTTCTCCTGAAGTAAAAAATAGCATTGTCGATACGGGCCGTGTCACCAATGCAAAGTTGCGATTTGCAATTTCATCATATATGAATGACAATTTACTGAAGGAAGGAGAGTAAATTCATGGCCAAAGAAGATGTAATCGAAGTTGAAGGAACGGTCATCGAGCCGCTTCCAAACGCGATGTTTCGTGTTGAACTAGAGAATGGACACAAAATTCTTGCCCACGTATCCGGTAAAATCCGTATGCACTTCATCCGTATTTTACCTGGAGATAAAGTGACCGTTGAATTGTCTCCCTATGATTTAACACGTGGTCGCATCACGTATCGTTATAAATAAGCTGATGGAAAGCGAAACCGCACTCCGTATCACAAGGAGGTAAAGAGCATGAAGGTAAGACCATCTGTAAAGCCAATGTGTGAAAAATGCAAAGTTATTCGCCGAAAAGGTACCGTCATGGTAATCTGCGAAAACCCAAAACACAAACAAAAACAAGGTTAATCCAACAGGAGGTGTAACGTAAATGGCACGTATTGCTGGAGTCGACATTCCTCGTGATAAGCGAATTGTCGTATCTTTGACTTACGTTTACGGTATCGGACAAACAAGAGCTGCTAAAGTTCTTGAAGAAGCTGGAGTATCTCAGGACACTCGCGTACGCGATCTTACTGAAGACGAGCTTGGCCGTATCCGTGAAGTAGTAGATAGCATTAAAGTAGAAGGTGACCTTCGTCGTGAGGTTTCCCTTAACATCAAACGTCTGATCGAAATCGGTTCATACCGTGGTATCCGCCACCGTCGTGGTTTACCAGTCCGTGGTCAGAAAACGAAAAACAACGCACGTACGCGTAAAGGACCTCGCCGTACTGTAGCGAACAAGAAGAAGTAAAGGAGGTAATGTACTGTTATGGCTAAACCGAAAACGACTCGTTCAAAGCGTCGTCAACGTAAAAATATTGAATCTGGAATTGCACACATCCGTTCAACGTTTAACAACACGATCGTAACGATCACAGACCCTCGCGGAAACGCAATCTCTTGGGCCAGTGCTGGTGCATTAGGCTTTAAAGGTTCACGTAAATCGACTCCTTTCGCAGCGCAGACTGCTGCTGAAACTGCTGCAAAAGCGGCGATGGAGCACGGCATGAAGAGTGTAGAGGTTTCCGTTAAAGGCCCTGGTGCCGGACGTGAAGCAGCTATTCGTTCCCTTCAAGCTACCGGTCTGGAAGTTAACATGATCAAAGACGTTACTCCAGTACCTCACAACGGATGCCGTCCACCAAAACGTCGTCGAGTATAATGACAATTCAGGGTATGTAATTTCATACCCGTGTCAATAATGGTTAAGAGTCATGAATAAAAGAAGACTCTTTTGGGAATATTGACGATTCATTGCAGATCGGAATGTGCCCATTGAGGGATTCCGGAAGACCTGATCCGGTCGTCCGGGGTTTCGACGTTTTGAAGGAGGGTTTGTGTAATGATCGAAATCGAAAAGCCAAAGATTGAACCGGTTGAACTTAGTGATGACGCATCTTACGGCAAATTTGTTGTAGAACCGTTGGAACGTGGATATGGAACAACGCTCGGAAACTCTCTGCGCCGGATTCTTTTATCCTCTCTGCCAGGTTCAGCGGTAACCAGTGTACAATTTGATACCGTTCTTCATGAGTTTTCAACGATTGAAGGCGTATCTGAAGATGTAACTGAAATCGTTCTGAATTTGAAGAAGCTTGCTCTTAAGATCTACTCTGATGAAGAAAAAACATTGGAAGTAGAAGCACAAGGGGAAGGAGTCGTTACGGCTGCTGACTTGATGCACGATAGTGACGTGGAGGTTTTAAACCCTGATCTTCACATCGCAACGCTGTCCAAAGGTGCGAATTTCCACCTTAAGTTAACAGCAAACACCGGTCGCGGTTATGTTCCTGCTGAAGGAATTAACACAAGCGAACTGCCAATCGGTGTCATTCCGATCGACTCTATCTATACACCTGTTTCACGTGTGAACTTCCAAGTGGAGAACACGCGTGTCGGTCAGATTACCAACTATGATAAACTGACAATGGATGTGTGGACAGACGGCAGCATTCGCCCGGAGGAAGCAGTTTCCCTTGGAGCTAAAATCTTAACGGAGCACCTGAATATCTTTGTCGGTTTAACAGATCAGGCACAAAACGCCGAAATTATGGTCGAGAAAGAAGAAGACCAGAAGGAAAAAGTGCTTGAGATGACGATTGAAGAGCTTGATCTCTCTGTACGTTCATACAACTGTCTGAAGCGTGCCGGAATCAACACTGTTCAGGAGCTAACACAAAAATCAGAAGAAGATATGATGAAAGTCCGTAACCTAGGACGCAAATCGTTAGAAGAAGTTCAGGAAAAGCTGGGCGAATTAGGCCTTGGCTTGCGCAACGAAGAATAGTCTCCGAAAGACTTCTTTTTCGCAGCAACTTCCTCTTCTATTAGATACGGACAACCTTTAGAGAAGGAGGGACTCACATGGGATACAGAAAATTAGGTCGTGACAGCTCAGCGCGTAAGGCGTTGTTCCGCGACTTGACTACTGACTTAATTATCAACGAGCGAATCGAAACTACTGAGCCAAAAGCAAAGGAGCTTCGTTCAATCGTAGAGCAAATGATTACTCTTGGAAAACGTGGTGATCTTCACGCACGTCGCCAGGCAGCTGCATTTGTTCGCAATGAAGTAGCTGACGAAGAAAGCGGTACTACTGCTGTTCAAAAGCTATTTGATGATATCGCAACACGTTATGAGGACCGTCAAGGCGGATATACTCGTGTACACAAGCTAGGACCTCGCCGTGGGGATGGCGCAGAAATGGCAATCATCGAACTTGTATAAGTGATTGTTGTAAAGGGCGAGACTCAGAATCTGGCATTCGACAGGTTCTGTTTCTATGCCCTTTTTTTGTAGAAGCTGTTCGCAGAAACAGTTTGAGTAAGGCAGTGTTTACAAGGGGCACCCTCTTGTAAACACAAGGGCCTGCTCTTATCAAAGATAGGTTTGTCAAGATCGGATTCCTGGCATTACTCATGCCGGGTTGTTATCCAAAGCAAGAAGACAACATGATGCACTCCAGAGATAGAAAGAGAGGAAGCCGGTACCATGGATAAATCAGATTATCACATCAAGGTTGAAAACCTGACTTTTCGATATCGTGAAGACGATGCTGCGGTCCTTGACGATGTGAGCCTTACTGTACCCCGTGGACAGTGGCTGGCTGTAACAGGCCACAACGGATCCGGCAAATCAACGTTGGCAAAAATGCTGAACGGCCTTCTCATCCCAGACCAGGGAGTCGTATCAATTGGAGAATGGACAACAGGAAATGACAGTCATATCACAATGATCCGGAAAAAGCTGGGGATGGTTTTTCAAAACCCGGACAACCAGCTGGTAGCACCAACCGTTCAGGATGATGTGGCATTTGCTCTGGAGAACAGCGGTGTAGAACCTCGGGAAATGAAACAAAGAGTAATGGCTCATATAAAAAAAGCAGGACTTGAAGGGCTCGAAAATGCTGAGCCTCATAAGCTGTCAGGAGGCCAGAAACAGCGTGTTGCAATCGCTGGTGCCATGGCACTGCAGCCTGATGTCATCGTCCTTGATGAAGCAACTTCCATGCTTGATCCAGAAGGGCGCTCAGAGATTCACAGCCTTTTGCATGAACTCAGACAAGACGGGAAGATGACGATTATCAGTATTACACATGACCTTGATGAGGCTATGTCTGCTGATCGTGTCGCGGTAATGAATCAAGGCAGGATTATTGCTGATGGAGCGCCATTAACCATATTCGAACAAACAGCATTATTGCAAGAAGCAGGACTTGATGTACCTTTTATTATTCAGTTGCGCCACGAACTGGAAAGTCAAGGTGTTGTTCTTTCTAAAAGCATACGTACAGAAAAAGAGATGGTGGATGCGATATGCACATTAAAGCGCAAGACCTAGGCTTTACGTATATGAAAAACACCCCGTTTGAAAAGAGAGCACTCCGGGGTGTAAACCTTGAGCTTAAAGAGGGCTCAAGAGTGGCAATTGTGGGCCATACAGGATCGGGGAAGTCAACCCTGGTCCAGCATATCAACGGTCTCCTTGTTCCTTCTGAAGGGAGCTTGACAGCCGGGGAGGTGGAAATCCGTCCCGGGACTAAACAAAAGACGCTGGCGAAACTGAGACAGCAGGTGGGCATGGTGTTCCAATTTCCGGAACACCAGCTTTTTGATGAAACAGTGGAGAAAGACGTGGCATTCGGTCCCCTTAATTTCGGCTATTCACGTGAAGAAGCGTTCCGTCTTGCCTGTGAAGCCCTTGGTAAGGTTGGGCTCCATGATAAAGAGCTCTATCAAAAATCTCCTTTCGACTTAAGCGGGGGTCAGATGCGCAGGGTTGCGATTGCCGGAGTCCTTGCTAGTAACCCGGACGTGCTCATCCTTGATGAGCCCACAGCGGGACTTGACCCCCAGGGACGGATAAACATGATGGAGCTGTTTTCTGACTGGCAGAAGGAAAAACAAGAACGATCCTATGTTCTTGTTACTCATCATATGGAAGATGCGGCAACGTACGCTGACTATATTTTTGTTATGCATAAAGGTTCCCTTGTTTTTGAAGGATCTCCTGAAGAGGTGTTCTCCGATGAAGCTCGGCTCAAACAATGGGGACTGGGTGTTCCGAAGAGTTCCAGTCTGTTAATGAACCTTTCAAAAAGGACCGGAGCACCACTGACTGTAACAGCGTTCACCCCTGAGGATGCAGCTTTGGAGATTGCCAGGTTTCTTAAGGGGGACGAAGGCAGTGTTTGATAATATTATTATCGGCCAGTACGTTCCCCGTGAATCAGTCATTCACAGAATGGACCCGAGAGCAAAGCTCATCTGTCTTTTCGTTTTTATGATCGTCTTGTTTGTCGGTAACCGGATCACAGCTCTTGTTCCCGGTATATTTTTTGTGATGGCAGCGTTTCTTCTGGCACAGATCCCTCTTCGTTTTTTTGCAAAAGGATTAAGGATCATTGCTATTATTATTTTTATTACTTTTATCCTTCACCTTTTTATGACCAGGGAAGGGGATGTTCTTTTTCAGGGAGGATGGATTACGCTCCATGAAGGGGCGCTTACCCAGGCTTCTTTAATTGCCCTGAGGCTTTTGCTGCTTGTAATTCTGGCATCTATGCTCACGCTTACGACAACGCCGATCGATTTAACCGACGGTCTTGAAAAGCTGTTTGGTCCTCTGAAAAAAATCGGTGTTCCAGCTCACGAACTGGCTTTGACCATGAGTATCGCCCTGCGGTTTATTCCTACACTCCTCGGAGAAACAGAGAAAATCGTAAAAGCACAGATGGCAAGAGGGGCATCATTCTCAGAAGGGTCTCTCGTGAAACGGGCAAAAGCCCTCGTTCCGTTATTGGTGCCTCTTTTGATCCAGTCCTTTAAACGGGCTGAGGATCTGGCAACGGCGATGGAGGCAAGAGGGTATGACGGGAGTGCGAACCGGACGAAATACCGTCAGCTTCACTGGAAAAGGTCGGACACCCTGATGCTGGTGATCACCGTTTTAACCGGCGTGGTCATATTTTTACTCAGAGGATAAAGGCAAACATGAAAGCAGGTGATTAGATGACCCGGTATGTATGTCGCGTTGCCTATGACGGCACCGCATTTTCCGGCTACCAGGTCCAGGCGAACGGCCGGACGGTTCAGACTGCATTCGAACAAAGCTTGAAGAAACTTCATAAAGGCGTTGTAGTAGAATCCAAGGCATCCGGACGGACCGATGCAGGGGTTCATGCTAAAGGGCAGATGATCCAGTTTGACTCTGAGCTCGGTATTGCTCTTGAAAACTGGCCCATTGCCTTGAACGCCGTCTTGCCGCCGGATGTTGCCGTAATGGCTGTGGCAACGGTCCCTGACGACTTTCATGTGCGCTACGATACAACCGGTAAGGAATACCGCTACCGCATCCTCAGAGGACGCCAGAAAGACGTCTTCAGACGCAACTACACGTATCAGCCCTTTCCGCTGATTACCGATGTGGAAGCCATGAGAGCGGCTGCTGGGCATCTACTCGGTACCCATGATTTTACGAGCTTTTGTTCACCTCGTACGGACGTAGTGGATAAAGTGCGGACCATTACAGAGGTGGAGATCGTGGAAGAGGCGGATGAGCTGCTGCTACGCTACAGAGGGAGCGGCTTTCTTTATCAGATGGTGAGAATCCTTACGGGAACGCTTGTAGAAGTAGGGCAGGGAAAAAGGCCCCCTGACTCTGTTAAGGACATTCTCACAGCCAAGGACAGGGATGCTGCAGGGCCGACTGCTCCAGGACACGGCCTGTACCTCTGGGATGTGTTTTACGATACCGATCTGTTTAAGAAAGGGACGTGAGGGCGAAGCCGATTTAAATGAGGTTACTATTCGTTCGTGTTGATTGTTATTTTATACACCAACAGTATTTTCGTAAAAATAGTTGTTTTTCGACAAGGCTCTGTTAAAGTCAGGTGTTGATTTTACGCTCATTTCGCTCCCTTTCCGCCGGCGCCGGTGAGCCTCCAGGAGGCTTATGTCTGCTTCTTCCTCTACCAGGAACGTTACGCAGATTTGTGCGGTGAAGCAGCTCGCAGCTGATTAGTAGTGTAACCGCTTGTTGCTTCCGCAGGAGAGTCGCGCATTCGCTGCAATCAACATTTCTTAATAAATCAACAATGCACTTTAACAAAGAAAAATGGAGCGAAAGGCGGCGACTCCTGAAAGAACAGCATCAAATGAAGACTCCGCAGGGTGGTTTTCCCGGGGAGGCTGAATTGATGCCCGAGGAAAGCGTCCGCCTGCAGCGTAATTTACCTTTGTTAGAGGTCAAATGGTATTGGAAGAAAAAAACTTCACGTGACAACGAATCCTGGTGTAACATTCTATTGACATCACTGTCTCAATAGGTTAAGATGGTCTATGGTATTCTAAAGCCCACTAGCCCCGGGCAGACGAATCGTTTTGTAACAATGTAGTTATGATTTTGGTATTGAAGTATTAGGAGGGAAATAATCTGATGCGTACGACATATATGGCAAAGCCTAGCGAAGTAGAACGTAAATGGTACGTTGTAGACGCGGAAGGTAAAACGCTTGGTCGTCTTTCAACTGAAGTTGCGTCAATTCTTCGTGGAAAGCACAAGCCAACGTTTACACCACACATCGACACTGGAGATCACGTAATCGTGATCAACGCAGAAAAAATTCACCTGACTGGTAATAAGCTTGCTGACAAGATGTATTACCGTCACTCTCAGCACCCAGGCGGACTTAAGAGCATGACTGCTCAAGAGATGCGCGATCGCAAACCGGTAAAAATGCTAGAGCTTGCGATTAAAGGAATGCTACCAAAAGGGTCTCTTGGCCGTAAGCAAGGCATGAAGCTTCATGTTTATGCCGGCAGCGAGCACCCACACCAAGCACAACAGCCTGAAAACTACGAATTACGCGGTTAATAAAGAAGGAGGTTATCCACTTTGGCACAGGTTCAATACTACGGAACTGGTCGTCGTAAGCACTCCGTTGCACGTGTACGTTTAGTACCTGGTGATGGCACAATCACTATCAACAAGCGTGACATCGATGAGTACTTCGACCTTGAAACTCTAAAACTTATCGTAAAACAACCACTAGCTGAGACTGAAACAGAAGGTACGTATGACATTCACGTAACTGTTCACGGCGGTGGCTACACAGGACAAGCGGGTGCGATCCGTCACGGTATCTCTCGCGCGCTTCTAGAAGCAGATCCTGAGTACCGCACATCTCTTAAGCGTGCTGGCTTCTTGACTCGTGACGCTCGTATGAAAGAGCGTAAGAAATACGGTCTTAAAGCAGCTCGTCGTGCTCCTCAGTTCTCTAAGCGTTAATTACCAAGGCTTTAAAGGCTCTCAACCATTTCTGGGTTGGGGGTCTTTTTTGTTCTGATAATCGTTTTTGACCACATTTTGACCACAAAAGTTTTTTTGACCGCAGATATGACCGCAGATCATAGCTCAATGTACTGCTGGAATTTTTCTGCGGTCTTCTCTTTCAGGTAATCGGTGACGTGAGTGTAGATGTTCATCGTCATTTGAATGTTTGTATGTCCCAATCGCTCTTGGACCTCTTTGATGCTAGCGCCAGCTTCAAAGAGAAGTGAAGCGTGAGTATGCCTCAGACCATGGATCGTTATTCTATGGAGGTTATGTTTCTTGATGAGGATATTGAGCTTTTCGTTGAGGTAAGCAGACCGTAATGGCAAGTTATCATCCCGAGTGAATACAATGTTTTCGGTATTAACAGTCATAAAGGCCAGGTTATCTTTTTTCTGCTCAATACGCAACTTCTTTAGCAACTCAAGGGTTTGGGGATCTAAGCTTATTAACCGTCTGGACTCTTTTGTTTTTGATGTTTGAAAGATGTGTTTGCCTCCGGATTGGAACAATGTTTTAGATAACTTTATAGATCTTGCATCAAAGTCAATGTCATCCCAAGTGAGCGCCAGCACTTCACCCTTCCTAGCGCCTGTATAGATGAGAAGTTGAAAGCATACGTGATCCCGTAGTGATAACTCCTCCTTAGTTATAGAAAGGAATTTCTTTAGCTCATCTTTCTTCCAGTAATTTCGATCTTCTGAATTCCCTGGTTCGTTTAAAAACTCTTTTTTCTGTTTCGGGACGGTCACGTGCTCCAATGGGTTCTTTAGTATAATGTCCATTTTTGTTGCGTATTTAAATACCTGATTAGCTTGAATTTTTATGTCATTAACTGAGGCGATTGATTCAGCTATTTCATTAATCATCTTCTGGCAGTAAGAGCGAGTGATCTCTTTAATTTTCAGCCTTCCGAATCGGGGGAGTATATGGATCTTGAACATCGATTCGATTCTTTTCTTTGTACTGAGCTTGATCGTTTTCGAATGATTGTCGTACCATTGGTCGAAAACATCCTGGAAAGTAAGATTTTCATCTTGAATTGATAGCCCATTTTTTATTTCCTGCTCAAATTGATTTGCAGCTTTTATAGCTTCTTTTTTCGTTTTAAAGCCCCTGCGTGTTGTCTGCTTTGGTTGACCTGTTGCGGGATCAATGACTGCCCGTGTCTTAAATAACCACATTTGTCCTTTCTTAGTAGAGTATTTTTGATATGAAGCCATAGTTACCACCCTTTTTCGTTTTAATTTTGTTAGTAGACTGGGTTAATCCAGCCTCTTACCGATTTCCTTGATTATTTTCACCTCCCCGCTATAGCCTTCTTCGATTAACGTGTGGAAGATGGCTTCAATATCTTCATTGTTGTAGTCTTCATAATGCAAGAGTGATTGTTTTAACCACTTTTTTTCATTGTGTTTCTGTGAATGATAGTATCCCTTGCAATTATCTGAGCAATATTCATTGCTGGGTCTGGTAGTTATAAACTGTTTGTTGCATTTTTTCATTTTACAGCGTCTGAATTTTTTACCTTCGTGTTTATCGGTGAAGAATTTAATATAAATAGCTCCAATCAGCGAATTGTAACCCCACCCCGGTGAGTCTGAATTGCTAACGATGTCGAAAAAAGACTGAGGATGCACTTCTTCAAGCATTTCGTTTAAATGTAAGTAGGTAGAAAAAGCTTGGGATTCATGAATGGTCATTGCTTCAATCAAGTCCCTCTGACCTTCTGGGTGGTCCTTTTCTTTTTCCTCTCTGTCGATTACCGCGTTGCGAAACTCCTTTCTCTTTTCTTCGCCCCCTAACTTTAAAAGAGGATTATCCCGCTTATATCTGTTTATATCATTGATGAGTGTTTGATATGTTCTAACGGCTGCTTGAAAAATTATGACGGGCTCTCTGTCTTTTTCGCCATTTCGTCTTTTATTATTTCGATAGAGTTTGCCTTCTTCAAAAAGTCGAAAAGCGTTTTCTTCTTTACTGAGGATTGATAATACACTTTTGGTTGAAGTATATTTTTTTGTATTACTCAATCCTAGTAGTCCCCACATATTTACAAACTCCAGTATATCGTCGTGCTTTTCAGGGTTGATTCGACCAAGGGCAATATGTGGACCATATTGGAGGTTTTCTTCTTCTATATCAGGTCTTACTTTAGGAAGGCGATCTAGTAATGGATTGTATCTGGTTTCTTTTGCGCCTCTCATCGGGACAATAAACTGTATACCGTCCTCTTCTTTAATTTCGTAGTTCGATTTTGGCCAAGTACTATTATCGTCTATAAGTTTAGGTGCCATGTAATGTACTCCCTCTCTTAAATATTTTGACCCCTTTTATAGATATAAAGGGTCAATAAAAAGTGGTACATTAAATATACAACAACAAGAACAACAAGACAACAGAGTATTCATTCATTTCAAAAAACTGAGGGGGAAAATCAATTGAAAAGTAAGGCAAATGAAGAAATTAGACGTCTATTCAAATCGAAGGGATTACAACAATGGGAAGCAGCTGAGTTGATGGAGATCGACGAGAGCGTATTTTCTAGGTTACTGCGTAAAGAACTAGAGCACGAGCAAAAGGCATGGATAATTGAACAAATCACACGCTTGTGCGATTAACGAAGGGAGGTGACAGGAAGATATGAGCGTCAGAATCGAATTACCGGAACACACCTGTTTAGTGCATCGAGATGATCTGAAAGGCGTTTTAAAGGAAGTATTCCTTGAAATAAAAGAGGAATACGATGCTAGCGAGGTTATGACGATCAAGGAAACAGCTACATACCTAAAGGTGAGTGTTCCTGTCGTGAGGGATATGATTGCTGGTAATGAAATACCTTATTTCAGACGAGGCCAGGTTATAAGGCTGAAGCGGTCTGATATAAAAAACTGGATGAAAGGGGAGGTGGGGGGTCAGCATGGTTGATTACGATTGTTCCTCCATTGTCATCTGTTCGTCAGAGGAAGAACCTACACTAAGAGCGGCGCTAGGGTACGCAAATCTGCTTAACTGGGCTGTTTTCCCTGTTCACTCAATTGAAGATGGGCGTTGTACATGCAATAAAGCATGTACAAGCCCTGGAAAGCACCCGAAGACCCTCAATGGTGTTAAGGCAGCTACAGCCCAAACAGATAAAATCATTAACATGTTCTCAGGAGTAACGCAATCAAATATAGGTATTGCTACAGGAGGCCAGAGTGGATTCTTCGTCTTAGACATAGATTCGAAGCACGGAGGAATGGAGTCCCTAGCTGAACTGACAAATTCCTATGGAAAGATGCCTCGCACTGTTAAGGCTAAAACAGGAGGTAATGGCTACCATTATCTGTTCCAGCATCAATACGGAATCCGTAACAAAACAAATATACTACCGGGGATTGATATCAGGGGGGATGGCGGCTATATCGTCGTCCCGCCTTCTAAGCATAACAGTGGTAAAAAGTATACCTGGGAGGTAAGTGGCAAACCGCACCAGACTCCAATAGCCCAAGCCCCGGGATGGTTACTGGATATAATAATCGAACCTGAAGGAAAACGAACAAAGAGAAAGCCTTCCTCTTACTGGTCAGATTTACTTAGTGGTGTGCGTGAAGGGCAACGGAACATCGCGGCAGCATCATTATCAGGATATCTGTTCAGAAATATAGATCCGATCCTAGTTCCCGATATAATGCACCTTTGGAATGAAGCAAGAGTAAACCCGCCCTTAAAAGCGATTGAATTGGAACGAGTGCTCAACTCTGTAGCCAAGCTGGAATTCAAGAGACGACAAAAGGAGGGGAGTGAATGAACTATGTAAATGCTCTGAAAGAATTAGCAGATGATAATGGTTCCCTCATTGAATGGGGGGAACCAATAGGCTTTGATGATTATAAGCTTCCTGAATTCAATACAGCAATATTCCCGGAATGGCTAGGGAACTTTGTAGAAGGGGTAGCAGAATCCACACAAACCCCGAAAGATGCTTCTGGAATAGCTGCAATTTCAATACTATCAACGATACTGGCAAGAAAGTATGAGGTCAAAATCGTCGATGGATGGATAGAGACGTTAAACACATATACTGTAATGGCATTGGGGTCGGCTAATCGTAAATCATCTGTCCTAAAAAGCTTTATCCAGCCTGTGATGGAGTATGAGCGAGAGCAAACACAACTACTGAAATCGGAGGTAGCTAAACAGCAACAGTGGTTCCAGGCGAAACAGAAACGAATTGAAAAGCTTGAAAAGGACTATGCAAGGAGCAACGACCCACAGATAATGGATGAAATCTTTTCAGTTCGAGAAGAAATTGAAACAGCGCCAATAGTCACTTTGCCTTCATTTATCACCGCTGACTCAACCCCCGAGAAGCTGGCTGACTTAATGGCCAAAAATAATGAAAAGATATCAATCTTATCCGCAGAAGGGGCGGAAGTATTTCAAATGATGGCGGGGCGCTATGCAAAGTCATCTAATCTTGACATTTATTTAAAAGGTCATTCAGCTGACAACGTGTCGATCGATCGGATTGGAAGAGAGCCTATAAAACTGCACGACCCAACGCTGACGATCGGATTGTTTGTTCAGCCTTCTGTGGTAAAAGAGATTCCTTCGACTTTTCAAGACAGGGGCTTAACTCAACGATTTTTATATTCATTTCCGGTATCGAAAGTAGGCTACAGAGAGATAGAGCCTAAAGGGATGCTTGAAACCGATAAAACGAATTTTGATATCCATATAAACAAGCTGCTGCAATTAGGAGGCAACACTCCGGTGCATTTAACTCTGGATAAGGAAGCGAAAAGTTATGAGGTACATATGCGTACTGAAATTGAAAAGATGCTTAGAGAGGATGAACTGCCTGAAGGCTTTAAGGGATGGATAGGTAAGTTGGCTGGTCAGATCATTAGGGTAGCCGGACTTTTACATGTTGCTGAACACGTTGGTGGCGCCATTCCTCCAGATCTTAGGATTGATACCTTGAAAAGAGCAGATGCATTAAGAGGTTATTTCATTCAGCATGCTAAAAAAGCACATGGGGTCATGGGTGTAAGCGAAAGCGATGCAGATGCGAGATACTTGTTAAAGAAAATAAAAGAGCAGAACCGGCAAGTGGTGGATTATCGAACTATTCAAGTCTTAACGAACAAAAGGTTCAAAAAATCAGATGAGTTCAAACATACTCTACAGAACCTCGAAAGAAGGGGATTTATCCAGTTGGCTAAGAAAGGAAAGAAAACCATAATCCACGTACATCCGGATTTATAAATGGTACTACAGTTACTACAAAGGTTTCGAGCCATTGATAGTAAAGAGCGGAGGGAGTAGGAAGTTTGTTCCTACTCCTTCCTACACTTACTACAATGAGCTGAAGTAGGAAATGTAGCATGATGTAGTAAACGTGCTGGAACGCTCATTCGATAGTGGATACAGGTGTTTGATCCTAATGTAGTCAATGTAGTACAGAAAGAGAATAAGTTGTCTTTGCAACGACAAACTTCCCTAATGATTTAGGTAAAAAAAGGTGGAATCGTGGATGGGTGGATCTGGATCTGGTATTTATGGTGCTCGCTTAAAGGAACCTAAAATCACTGTGGAACAATGTAAGTCCTTAAAGATCGATCAAGTGAAGAACATTATTGACCCAAATACAAGAGAACTGCCAATGCGTATAGATAAAGATGGTGAATCACAGAACCAAGTGCTTGGTATTGACTGGACTGATTGTAATTTCGGAGGTAAGAGGCCGTGGTTTGTATGTCCAGGGTGTGAAGACAGAAAAGGGAAGCTTTACTTTAGGCACGAAGAATTCTTATGTAGAACATGTCATGACTTAGCGTACCGCCGTACGCAAATCTCAGGGGATCGAGTGTCGGAATTAGACTGGAAGATACAAAAAGTCTGTCGTAGGTTAGGTATCTTGGACGAAGGTTGGTTGAATAATGTCATCCCTCTTATTAAACCAAAAAACATGCATCAAACGGTGTATTTTAGACTTCTTATAATTTTAATGTACCTGAAAGAGAAGAGGACTCAGGAGCAAATCAGAAAATGGAAAAATTTTAGGTGGATGTATTGTAAATATTCTTAGTATGAGTTGCTAATTTGTGGAGCCATAAAAATAAGTGGCCTTTATTCAAAAAAACTGTATTGTGTTGCGATACACGATACAGTATAATCGATTTATATACTAGAATTGGATAAATTAACCAAAGGAGGTTAGGTATATGGATAAAAGGGTTGATATTGGAACTTCAATTGGTTCCTATATTAAAGAAACTGTTATTCCTAAAAACATGTCTGTAAAGGCAGCAGCAGAGATACTTGGAGTAGGGCGGCCTGCACTCTCAAACCTTCTCAATAATCGTGCCTCACTTTCAGCTGATATGGCAGCGCGTATGGAAAGAGCGTTTGGGATTAGTGCACGTGATTTACTGGATATGCAAGCAGAATATAAGACTAAGAGTTCGAAAGAGAAAGGAATCACGGCTTCTACAAGAGCCTATGTACCACCTTTTATGCAATTTAAAGCAAATGATATTGAAGAATGGGCTTCAAATATCAAAGCTAGGACACGTTTTGCGGTGTTTCTTCGTACCCTTATAAATTCAACTGGGTTAAAAATTAAGAGTATAGATTTTCCTGGGAATGATGATGCTGAGCGTCCTGGATGGGACGGATTCCTAGAAACTGAGGAAGGAACGCCTTGGATTCCTGCTGGCCTGTCAGGTTGGGAGTTTGGAACTAATAAGGAACCAAAGAAGAAAGCGGATAAAGATTTTAATAAGAGTGTTGAACAAAACACACTCGCTGTGCGTTTAGAAACAACATTCGTTTTTGTAACACCTATCCGATGGCATGGTAAAGATAAGTGGAGGAAAGAGAGACAAGAGGAAAATAAGTGGAAAGAAGTGTTAGTTTTTGACTCAAGTGATTTGGAACAATGGGTTGAACAATCGATTCCGGGACAGGCATGGCTTGCTAATGAAATGGGGGTTTCAGCTGAAGGCGTAATATCACTGGATGAGTGTTGGAGGCGGTGGGTTGTGGACACAGATCCACAGCTCTCCCAGAATTTTTTTGATCCTATTGTAGAAAAATCAAAGAATATTGTTTTGGAGAAGCTAACTATATGGGAACCGATAACGATTGCAAGTGATTCAAATGACGAGGCTTTAGCGTATGTATATAGTCTGTTTTCATGCAATGATCTTGACCTGACAAGGTTTCGTGACAGAATAGCGGTGTTCACTAAACCCGGAGTATTATCTAAGCTAGCAGCAAAACCTTCAGATTTCATTGCTGTAATAACAAACCGGGAAGTAGAACATGAGTTAGCCCCACTTAAAAAAAATCTGCGTTCAATTATTCTATATCCACGAGGGGCGACGAATGCAGAAGTAGATGTTACTCTTGAGCCGCTAATTTATGAACACTTTAGCAATGGTTTAGAAACAATGGGATACAATCGTGATCAAATTATGAGGTTAAGTCATGAATCGGGTAGATCACTCACTGTCTTGAGACGTCGCCTTTCTAATCTCGAGGCAATTCGTACTCCCGAGTGGGCGTCTGATAAAGAAATAGTCACTACTCTCAAAAACTTTGTCTTCGCTGGAGCTTGGGAAACTAGGAATGAGTCAGATAGGTTAATTCTTTCTCTTCTAGCAAGTGACGTAGAATACGAAAATCTGGAAGATCAATTTGTTGATCTAATCTCGTCAAATAATAGTCCGGTTTGGTCAATTGGGCATATGCGAGGATTAGTTTCAAAGATGGATGCTTTGTATGCCATAAACAGAAGAATATCAAGTGGGGATATCGAACGGTTTCTACATGTTGCATATTTAGTTCTTTCCGAGGATGATCCATCATTGGATCTTCCGGAAAATAAAAGATGGGCTGCTAATATATACGGAAAAACGAGAGAAATATCCTCTACACTGAGAAAAGGAATAAGTGAAACACTAGTTCTTCTTGCAGTTCACGGTAATTCGCTTTTCCTAGAAAGAACGGGGAATCACATTAGTTCTAAGATTGAAATGTTGGTTAGGTCTCTTTTAAGTCCTCTAACAACCCGCAAGTTGGAGGCTCAATCAGAGGATTTACCCTTGTACGCAGAAGCTGCCCCTGAGATGTTCCTACAGATTCTAGAAGATGATTTAAGCGCTGATGCACCTCAATCACTTGATCTTATGAGACCTGTAGATTCAGGAATATTTGGGCGAAATCCAAGAACTGGCTTACTTTGGGCTTTGGAGAGTTTAGCGTGGTCACCAGAGTATCTTATGAGAGTGGTTAAAATTCTGGCTGAGCTTTCTAAGAGAGAAATAGAGGATAATTGGGTTAACAAACCAGGAGAAACTCTAAAGTCGATATTTCGATGCTGGATGCCACAAACTGCAGCATCATTTGAAGAACGAATCTCTGCATTTGAATATTTAGTTAGAGAATATCCTGAAATTTCGTGGTCTCTGTGTCTTGAACAGTTCAATGGTCAATCTAAAATCGGATCTTTTAGCTACAAACCTCGATGGCGTTCAGAAGCTCATGGCGCAGGAGAGCCGGTGGGAGGCAATGAACGTTACGGTTTTTCTAAGGTAGCACTTGAATTTGCGTTAAATTGGGAAAAGTACACAGTTAACATGCTTTGTGATCTTGTTTCCTGCATGAGAAATATCCCTAAGAAATCCCAAGAATGCATTTGGGATATTATTGAAAATTGGGGTGCGACTGCAAGTGAATCCGAAAAATCAATCCTGCGTGAGAAAGTTAGAACGAGTGTACTCGTACATCAATCTAGTTTGAATAATGTGAAGGGGGGGGATGATGAGAGAGCTACAATAATATTTAATAATTTGGAGCCGAATAATATCATTTTGCGACACGAGTGGCTGTTTAAAAATCTTTGGGTTGATGAATCTTTTATTGAACTCTTTGACGATAATCTTGACTATGAAGGACGTTCTAGAAGGATTGAAACCTTAAGACTAGAAGCTCTCACAGCAATAAAATCTGAACTAGGCTTACAAGGTATACTCGAAATTGCGGGCCGTGGTGAATGTGCAAGGATTATTGGAGAGCTCCTAACCGACATGATTACGGATCAACAAGAGATAAGAAAACTTGTTGATGAGATCTTAAGTGTATGCTCTTTTGAAGATTCGCCAATTTGTAAATCTGTTGTTTCAGGAATATTCCGGGGAATAGTGAGTCAGGGTAAGGTAGGGCTCCTTTCACAGATTATTAATAAACGTAAACCTAGTAATGCTGTTTCCCTGTTAATACAAGCACCATTCGTGAAAAATGTTTGGGAGATTGTTGAGGATCTTGAGGCCACAGTTCAGGTGGAGTACTGGAAAAAGATAACCCCACAATGGCTCGGACATGCAGATCAAGAAGAAATACATTATGCTATTGACCAACTTATCAGAGTGGATCGACCTAGAGCTGCTTTTAAAAATATTCAGTACAATCTTAAAGCAATCCCACCTAAACTTTTATTCAGACTGGTTTCGGCAATAGCATCCATTCAAAGTGAGCCAGAAGGAAATTACATGTTAGACAGTTACCATGTAGTCAAGGCTTTAAAATGCTTAACAGACAGCGGGGAAATTACTGTTGATAAGATGGCGGAATTGGAGTTTCAATTTATTGATGCATTCTCGAGAGAAGAAGACACAATCCCTAATCTCGAAAAGCACTTGGAAGATAATCCTGAACTTTTTGTTCAAGCAATAGTGATGGCGTATAAAAGAGATGATGGAAATGAAGATCCAATAGAATTTCGTCCAAAAAATCAGCATGTAAAGGAACAACTTGCAAACGCAGCATTTCAACTTCTTGACAAATTATCATTTATTCCTGGGCATAATAGTGAAGGTGAATTAGATTCTGAACTGATTATAAAGTGGGTAAAAAAAGTTAGGCAATTGTCATTAGAGCTCTCTAGGAAAGACATATGTGATGTTTGTATCGGTAATTTGTTTTCGAAAGCTCCGATAGGTGAAGATGGTATTTGGCCGTGTCAACCAGTTCGTATAGCTCTCAATAATATTTTAAACGATAGGATATCTAGAGGATTGATGACAGGTATGTATAATTCTCGCGGTGCTCATTGGAGAAAGAATGGTGGTGACGACGAGAGAATATTGGCGGCTAAGTATGAAACTTGGGCTAAAGCACTGGAATTTAGCTACCCTCAAGTAGCAGCATTTTTAAAGAGGATGGAGAAGTCCTATATGACCGATGCTGTAGAAGAAGATTATAGGGCAAAGGTGGAAAAACGGCTGCTCTATTAAATTTTGTTCCTAACATGTAATGAAAGCATTCTCTCTATTAATACAGTCTAAAACCTCGTATGTAAATACGGGGTTTTTCCGTTGTCGTTTATTCTATTCATCTAATTAATTGAACATAAACCATTTAATTATTCTTAAAATTCAGGTAAGGTGAGAGGGGATAGTTACCGCCAATTTTTGGTTAATAGCAGGATATTTAGCCTGGTGCAAAATGTATAAGATACCTCAAGCAAAATAACTGGGGGAAGGAGCATTTACGGGCCTAAACCTCAACAGGAGGATTTTATGATTAGCAACAACCTTAATTTACATCAAAAACAAGCCGTTGAAACCACTGAAGGGCCAGTTTTAATAATAGCTGGTCCAGGTTCGGGAAAGACATTTACTTTGGTAGAAAGAATATACCACTTGATAACTGAAAAAGAGGTGGAAGCAGAAAACATCCTGGTTGCTACTTTTACTGAAAAAGCCGCAAAGGAATTAGTAACGCGTGTCTCCAATAGGCTGCATGAAGGGAACATTAAGTTTAATTTAAACGAAACGTACCTAGGAACTATTCACTCAATTTGTTTGCGTTTACTTGAAGAAAATCGTGAATTTACTCGATTAAAAAAGAATTATATTTTGATGGATCAATTCGATCAACAATACTTTATTTATCAAAAGGTACATCAATATGATCAGATTATCGGATCTGATTTAATACTGGGTGATCAGTCTAGGTGGAGAAAGGCTGAGAACCTTGTAAAGTGGATTAATAAAGTTAGTGAGGAAATGCTGGACATCAAAGATCTAAAAAGCTCTCCAGATCCTCAAGTTATAGCCTTAGGGAAATGTTATGAGCTATATCAACAACACCTAGAAGAAGAGAATTCACTAGATTTTTCAACGATCCAACTGGAAACATACAAGTTGTTAAAAAATCACCCAGAGGTTCGAAAGGGCTTAAATGAAAAAATACATTATCTAATGATCGATGAGTATCAGGATACTAATGCGATCCAAGAAGAGATAATCTTTTTATTAGCAGCAGAAAAACACAATTTATGTGTAGTTGGAGACGATGATCAAGGTCTCTATCGTTTTAGAGGAGCTACAATCAGAAATATTTTGGAATTTCCTAAAAGGTTTTCAAAGGGAGATTGTAAGCAAATTGAATTATCAATAAACTATCGTTCACATCCATTAATCATCCAATATTACAATGAGTGGATGGAGCAACAGAGCTGGCACTACGGAGGTAAGACTTTTCGTTTTGATAAAAAGATTAAACCAAAAGACGGGGAGCATCCTAAATGCCCGACTGTCATTAAGTGCTCTGGTTCCGATGGGTTAGATAATTGGTATGAAGAAGTATACCTATTTTTAACTTCGCTAAAAAAGAAAGGGAAACTTACTGATTGGAACCAAGTGGCCTTTCTGTTTAAATCTGTTAAGAACTCTAAGACTATCGGGTTAGCCAATTATTTAGAGGAAAGGAATATTCCGGTTTATTCCCCAAGATCGAGTATGTATTTTGATCGTAAAGAAATCAGGCTTTTAATTGGCGCTTTTCTGTTTTTATTTCCTCAGCTTCCCGAAGTGAGGAAGTGGAGTGATGATGCATATTTGCAGGAGTGGGAAATGTATGATAAATGTTTTGAAGAATTTGTAGACGAGCTACGCAAACCAGGGAATGAAAAATTGCTTAAATGGGCCAGGAATAAGGCGAAAAATCACTATAATCTAAGTGATAATACCGATTATGCTTTTGCAGGGTTGTTTTATCAGTTACTTCAATTTGATCTATTTAGCCGCTACTTAGAGTCTGATGCAGAGAAAGTTAGTGATAATAGAGCTGTCAGGAATGTTTCCTTGTTTTCACAGTTGCTAACAAAGTTTGAATACTTACATCGGGTGTCTGTATTAACACCAGTTAATGTTAACCAAGTGTTGCGTACGTTCATTAATCAGTATTTAAGGTTCTTGATCAATGGTGGGATTAATGAATATGAAGACGATTCGGAATATGCGCCAAGTGGTTGTGTGTCATTTTTAACAATCCACCAATCCAAAGGTTTAGAGTTTCCAGTTGTCGTGGTTGGGTCACTTGAGTCTACACCTAGAAAACAATACTCAGACCTAGATGAGATATTACAGCAAAATTATTACCATAAAGAGCCGTTCGAACCATTAGAACGAACAAAGTATTATGACTTCTGGAGGCTTTATTATACCGCGTTTTCTCGTTCACAGAATTTGTTAGTGCTGAGTTGTCAAGAAAATAAAGCAAGTGGCAGTGGTACAAGGAATGTTCCATCGAAAAGTTTTATTGACTCCTACCAACATTTGAAAAGTTGGAGAGGCTTAGACGGTATTTATGGTTTAAGGTTAGAGAGAGTAAAGGATGTAAATATTAAGAAGGAATATTCATTCACATCGCACATTAATATTTTTGAAACGTGTGCGCTCCAATATAAATTTTACAAAGATCTGGAATTCTCCCCGGTCCGACAGGGGGCAACGCTATTTGGAACGCTTGTTCACCAGACTATAGAGGATATCCATAAAGCAGCTCTGCGAGGTGAGGAAGGAAAGATATCAAGTGACAACGTTGAAGATTGGTTTAATTCAAATTATAATAACCTGGTAAAAAAAGAACGGATCTATCTCGCTCCACAAATCAAAAAGGCTGCTCTAGGACAAGTTGAAAGGTATGTAGAGCGGCAAAACAATTATTGGTCTCATATTAAAGAGGCAGAAGTTGACGTTTCACTAGTAAAAGATGGTTATATCCTAAAAGGCACTATTGATTTGATTAAAGGTGAGAATGATACGGTTGAAATTGTCGATTTTAAATCAGAAAAAAAGCCAGACTTGGTAAAAGAAAAAGATACAATGTATCATTATAAACGCCAACTTGAAGTGTATGCTCATTTAGTCGAGGAACGAACTGGACAAAAAGTAAGCAAGATGCATTTGTATTACACCGGGGAAGACGATAGTGTACCTTATGTAACGTTTTCGAAGGATACAGAGGCAATTGAAAAAACTATTTCTACATTCGATGACATTGTAGAACGAATTGAACAGAAAGATTATACCGTGAAAGAGCGGCCTAAAAAACATTGCCGAAACTGTGATATGCGGTTTTATTGTGATCAGAAGCTGTAATAAGGAGTGTTAACCATGAGTGAAATCAATTTAACCCAAAACGAGGAAACAAATGTTGAAAAATATGCATTTGAACCTATTAAAGGGTACCCAATGCTAAACTGGAAGGGAAAACGTCCATTTCGTTCAACACAGTTTTATCCGGCTCAACTAAAAGAGACACATGGTGAACCAGTAAATGGATGGCTAAACAAAATCTTTTGGGGAGACAATTTACAGGTAATGAGTCACTTATTAAAGGAGTACAGAGGAAAAATAAAATTAATATATATTGATCCTCCTTTCGATTCAAAGGCTGATTATAAAAAGACGATTACGTTAAATGGAGCTAGTGCAAATAATAATTACACTTCTTTTGAAGAAAAACAATATACTGATATTTGGAGCAATGATGATTATTTGCAATTTATGTATGAACGCTTAATGTTAATGAAGGAATTGCTATCTATTGATGGAAGCATTTGGGTTCATTGTGACTGGCGAAAAAGTCATCATTTAAGAAGCATCCTCGATGAAATCTTTGGGCCAGATTGTTTTAAAGCACAGATCACTTGGCGAACAATGACTTCTAGTGGTTATAAAGGAAAAAAGAGTCTAGGTCGAAGTCATGCAGATATTCTTTATTATAGTAAAAGTGAAAACAATTATATTTATAACCCTACTTATACTCAGATGAGTAAAGGTATGCTAGAAAGATATAAACATGAGGATGAAGACGGAAGAAAATTTAAGGATAGTTATTTAGGAGATGTTACACCTAAAACTGTTGAAAACCTTAAAAGAGATAATAAATTGTACATAACGTCGAATGGTGGATATAGAATTAAACATTATTTAGACGAAGCTAAAGGAACTCTGGTAGATGATGTTTGGACAGATATCTCTCCAGAAAACTCACAATCAAAAGCCCAAACTGGGTACCCAACTCAAAAGCCCGAAAAATTATTAGAAAGAATAATAAAAATAGCCTCTAATCCAGACGATATTGTTTTCGATTGTTTCATGGGATCAGGTACTACTCAAACTGCAGCGCTGAAGTTAGGAAGGAAATTCCTTGGAAACGATATTAATCTTGGATCAATACAGACTGTGACTAAGAGACTCCTCTCATTAACTAAAGAAATAGAAAACAATGGCGGGAAATTAGACGATACTCCAGAAGACTGCGAAAAGTTATATACAGGATTATCTATATATAATGTTAACAATTACGAAATATTTCGAAATCAAGTAGAAGCAAAAAGAGTAATATTAGAAGCTTTAGAAACACAAGAAATTAAAACTAATACTATTTTTGATGGAGAAAAAGATGGTCGAATGGTAAAGGTGATGCCTGTTAATCGCATTGCTACCAAAGCAGACTTAAACAATTTAATAACAGACTTTGATTATAAACTGTTTGAAAAACGTCAACAAGAACATCCGAATCAGCCTGTGGAAAGAATCTTACTCGTGTGTATGGGTCATGCCCCAGACCTTGCAGCGGCGTTAGAACAAGAGGCTGGCTATAAACTAGATGTAGAAGTCGTTGATATTTTAAGGGATAAGTCTAATTTGGAGTTTAGGCGAGATGCTGAAGCTGATATTTCAATTGAGGACGGACAGTTAGTGATTAAAAATTTCTATCCGTTGAATCTCTTACAAAAGTTAAGCATTATGAAAGAAAATGTAAAGGATTGGCACGAGTTAGTTGAATCGGTCATGATTGATTGGAACTATGATGGTGCGGTGATAGAGCCGAGTATTGTCGATATACCTGGAAAAAATAAGTTTGTTGAAGGTACTTATAAAGTCCCGGAAGAAGCTGGAACGATTAGGGTAAAAATCACCGATTTATTGTCAGAATCGTTAGAGGTGAGTGTTGAAAATGTCTAACAAAAAGGACTTTGCCTTAGATTTTGCTTTCTTTAATTACTTGAATCAGTTTTATGAGGAAAATAAAGGAACGATCCGTAGGCGTTACCGTACACTTTCAAAAAAGTTTCTGGACTATAATGATCCCGATAATGCTAATTCTTTTTTACGAGGACCCCAATTTGAAGCATTAGAAATGTACATCTTTCTTAAAGAATATTTAAACAATGCTCAAGTATATCAAATCTTTAATGATTGGTACTACAAGCAAAACGGTTTTGAAAAAAGGCGTGATTATGGTTTAGGAACAGATGAACAGATGACTTTATTCGGGATTAACGAAGATCAGTATAAATCTGTTTTTTCTCGTATGAAAAAGTATGCAGAAGAGTTTGCTCAAGAGTATCCGAACTATATTTTTGCACTGACAATGGGAACAGGGAAAACAATCTTAATGGCAACGTGTATATTTTACGAGTTTTTACTTGCAAACAAGTTTCCAAAAGATAAAAAGTATTGCCATAATGCCTTAGTGTTTGCTCCTGATAAAACAGTTCTCCAATCTTTAAAAGAAATTCAGACTTTTGATCGTAGTAAAGTCGTTCCATCTGAGTACCTAAATTGGCTTGATACACATTTGAAAATACATTTTCTTGAGGATACAGCTACAACATTAAACACAATCGATCGTTCGAAATTCAATATCATTATCTCTAATACACAGAAGATTATTTTAAAGCGGCAGCGTAAAGAAAAGAGTGTGGTAGACAAGCTTTTTAGTACGCCTTCTTTTGATCGAGATTCTGTATATAATAAGGCTCTAGATCTTTATGGATTTGATCAACCAGAGGATGAAGATGAGTTGATTGAAAACCAGCGTTTTTTGAAGTTAACACGACTTGAACAGTTAGGAATATATGTAGATGAAGCTCATCATTCCTTTGGAAATGCACTGGCAAAGGACATGGGATTAAAGAAAGCAAAAACGAGTTTGAGAATTACTATTAATGAGCTCTCTAAATCATTGGAAGCCTCGGGAACAAGTGTTGTAGGTTGTTACAACTATACAGGTACACCATATGTAGGGAAGGAGATATTTCCTGAAGTTGTCTATGCATATGGATTGAAAGAAGCTATTGATAAAAAATATTTGAAGGAAGTAACAGTGAATGGATATTCAAATGCGAAGACAATTGAATTTCTTCGTATAGTAATTAAGGATTTCTGGGAGAAGTATGGAGAAAACCGACGTGAAGGTTTATTACCTAAGTTGGCGATCTTCGGAAGTAAAATCGAAGAGATCGAAAATGAATTGAAACCAGCAGTTGAGCAAGTTCTCCATGAGCTGAATATATCGAATGAAAAAATTCTCGTAAACGTTGGTGATTCCAAGCTAACTACAAACGACGATATACGTGAATTTAATCGTTTGGATAGTCCTAACTCCGAAAAACAAATCATCCTACTCGTGAACAAAGGAAGGGAAGGGTGGAATTGTCGGTCCTTATTCGGAGTGGCTCTCTATCGAAAACCTAGGTCGAAAATCTTTGTACTACAAGCAACAATGAGGTGTTTGAGGGCGATAGGGAATCTTCAAGAGACAGCAAGTGTATACCTTTCTAAAGAGAATATGTCAATTCTGCATGATGAACTCCAAGAAAACTTCAGAGTGAGCGTTGAAGATTTAAAAGGAGATAGTAAAAGCCAGCGCTATAAAATAAGGTTGGTTCCGCCACCGGTAAAAGTGAAAGTTAATAGAAAGAGCAAGCTACACAGAGCAAAAGAAAAACAGGTTTCAGAAACTATTGATTTTCAATTTGAAAAGGTCGATCTAGAAAAGTACAAGCTAAAACACATCGAACAAAAAGGGCTTGTGAAGGGTGTTATAATTAAAAATAAAAAAAATGAGAACGATCTTTCAGATCAACGAGAAACTAGAAAGTTTAGTCGATTAACTCTCGTAGCTGAGATTGCTCGTTACTTAAACTATTCATGTATTGAACTAGACAAAATTCTGATGAAGGCTAAGCAAAGCTTCGATGAAATTCTTGCTTATGTGAACAGGTACAATGAATTGTTATACGACTGGATAATACCACGACTTTTCGAAGAAATGTATGACATCGAGAGTTTTGAAAAAGTAGAGGAAAAGGAAATCGAATTAGTTAAAGAGCCAAAGCAGGGGTATTATGAGATGTCAGCAAATCCTAACTTAGTTGTAGAAGTTAATGATGAAAATTTCAGCCAGTTATTTGATAAGTCGTTCCATTTAGATACTTATTGCTTTGACTCAAAACCAGAGAAGAAATTCTTCGAGGATATAATCAAGAGTGATGAGATTAATAATGTATATTTCACAGGAATGCTTACTCATGGCCAATCTGAATTTTTTATTCAATACATCGATCCTGAATCCAATACAGTAAGAAGTTATTACCCAGATTTCCTTATCGAAAAAAAGGATGGCAAATGGCTTATCATTGAAGTTAAAGGTGATAACAAGATTGATGATCCGATTGTACAAGCTAAAGAAAAGGCAGCTATAGAAACTGCATTTGCTAGTGAGATGAAATATTCAATACTTGCTGGAAGCGAGGTTATGGCAGGGAAGTCTAAAACAGTCTTAGAGTAAAAAGGAATTAAGGGGAGGATATAATATATTCAACTAACCTTATATTTCTCTCAATACAGATTTCAGCGTAATATAAAAGTAGACATATCAAGTGGCACCTAGATTATGCACCTGGGTGTCATTTTTCTTTCTTTAACCTTAGCTATATAATAACTCGTCTGAAAATAGAAATAGGGGGTATACTATTGAACTTTATCAATAAGAAGGTGATTAGAAATTTTGCCGTTTTTATTGCATTTATAATTCCTGTAATTATTTCTTGGAAGGCTTATGAAATATCAAAGGAAGCAAATGAAATTGCTTTGCAATCTTTTGAGATTCAACAAAAAGAATACGAGGCAAAAACCGAATTTATACTAGGGGGTCCCTACGATAAGGAGAAGAAGGAAATTGAAATAAGACCTCTTACACAGGGGACGGAAATAATAAGGTTAAATATCGACTTTCCAGGCGAGATTAATAGTAATAGAATACCGTTAACAGGTACTTTAGATACTAAAGAATTAGAAGTTTGGATAGTAAATCAAATTGAAAACATGTCGAAAAGAGATGAGCGGTTTAATATTCCAGATGTTGATATCGGAAATGAGATTAAGGGAATAAAGGTCAGTGGAGAATTACCGGTAATTATTAATTCTGAATACGTTGCGAGTCATGAATCTTTTCATGTACAAAATCTTTATCGTATAAATTATATTGGATCTTTATTAAGAGAGGGGAAATTTGAGATTGAACACATTGCTCTATTAAGAGATGTAGACTTGGGAACAGGAGAATATAGTGAGGAATTTCTTATGATGGAATTAGAAAGGTATTTATATAATAAAATAGATACTGATTTTATATTTGAAGGAATACCGTGGTCAAATTGAAATTAGTGGTTGTTAAATTAATCGAGAACATTTCTTTGACCACGTTTTGACCACGAAACATAAATAAGGATATTTTGCTCATTTATATTGAATGCAAAAAAGCCCTATAAAATAAGGCTTTTCGCTAATCATTTTATTCTCAATTTCTTCGTATTAAATAGTTAAATCAAAGAGCGTAAGAAATACGGTCTTAAAGCAGCTCGTCGTGCTCCTCAGTTCTCGAAGCGTTAATTATCAACACTTCAAAGGCTCTCAACCATTTTTGGTTGGGAGCCTTTTTGTTAGAATACAACAGTAGCTTTTTAGTTATGACTGCTACTATTACTTGCGTTTTTTTCTATTTCTCCTTCTCATTTTGCGATTATAGGCTTTTATCTTTTTAATTCGTCTTCTCATTGAAGAGTCCTTTAATCTGTTGAACCCTTTAGTTCCAGGCACCTCATTTGCTTCGAAGAAAAAGATCCGGCCATTATCTTCTATTCCAACATCCATTCCCCAAATCAGCCAGTTCTTAAATTTCTTTGTAGCACATGCTTGTTTTGTGGCTTCAAGACTGACTTTATCAATTTTTGAAAGAAGTGCTGAAATATCAATTTTTTCATCAATGGTCGATAACCTTATTGCTTCTTCAACAGGAAATACTCTTCCGCCTGCAGCTAAATTCGTTTTGAAAAATCCTTTTGCAGATGCTTTTGCATATTTACCAGTGACTACCCAATTATCAGTACCGAATTTCCGCTGAACAATCACTCGAATATCAAAAGGTGAGTCGTTTATTTTAGCCAAAGCAACATGTTGTTGAACGAGATACTGGGTTCCCTTTGTATTATCAATTACAAAGAAGTAGAGATTACCTTTATTAGTGAATACTCTTCTTTCATCTTCACGGTGAACCTCATACTTGTCTTCTCCCAATTTTTTTACCTTTAATATCCCAATTCCTTTACCGTAGTTTTCTTTTTTTAAAACAATAACATTATATTGATTTAACATTGCCCAAAAGTTTTTTTGGGTCAGTCTTTTCGTATCAGGCAGAGTTTCTTTTACCACACTGTTTTGAGAAAGAATTTCCTGCATACTAAGTTTAGAAAATCTTATTGGCGTCCTATTCATTCTATTCCTCCCGTTTTTACTACTCAATTATTAATATGAAAGAGAATTGGTTTTGTCTGGATGCCTTACTTAATAATGATAAAAAAGATATCTCTCTTTATTCTTTCAGACCCAACGAATACGAAAGTGTGGATGCTGCTACCAGGATAAAAGAGGACATACACGTATTTTAAAGGCAGATAGTGACCAAAAAATGGAAATAACCTCACTTTAATATGAGACCTACATATGATGCAAGTAAACGTGTTAGTATCATTGAAAGTGAGTGATAAAATGGAATGTAAAGTAGTAAGAGATAATAAAACCAGTGGAGCGGTTACGTTACCTTCTCTGTTAGCAGAGAGGATAAATATAAGAGTTAATTGTGAGAAGCGCATTAGTTTTGGAATAAAATCACTACCTGTCATCATAAAAAAATCAGATGATATAAAAACAGTTAACGTTTCAGGGGATATTGCGGATACTCTGAACCTCCCTGTGTATCCAATATATTCCATAGAAAAGGTGCGTGATAGTATTATTTTAGGACCTTATATTGGTATACTGGCTTCTACTCGTGAAAGAAACCTAAAGAGAAAATTAATGATGCTAAAGAGTTATGTTAATCAATACGCTGCATACAAAGGAGCCATTTTAGTTTTTTCAATGGATAGAGTGAATAAGAAAGCCAGGCGGATAAAAGGGTACCTTTACAATCCGGAAACAAAAAAATGGGTAGCCGGGAACTACTCATTCCCAGCCAGTATTATTAACAGAGCATATGTTTCAAAGAAAAACCTATTTTATCTGGAAAGTGTGTTGAAAGGGAAAATCTTTAATTCAACCCATTTTAATAAATGGCAGATGTATAAAATGCTGAAGAAGTTTCCGGAGATTAATAATCACCTCCCTGAAACAAAGGTTTACAAAAGTACAATGGATATCCTGCATTTTACACAAGGATCCTCAGCGTACCTAAAGCCATTATCGGGAAAAAAAGGGAAAAGGATTTTAAAAATAGACAGGCAGGATAATGGTATAACGATTTCGGCGGGAAAGGGAAATAATACAAAAAAATATAAGTTTCAGAATTCGGAGCAGGTACATCGGTTTGTTAAAAAAATTTATAAAAGAAGCCGGCTTATTATTCAACGTAACTTAAATTTAGATATTATTCCCGGGCATCAAGTCGATTTCCGCGTCGTAATGGTAAAAGATCAGGATAAACACTGGAATAGTCTGTTTATATTCGGGAGAAAAGGAGCCAGAGGGAATATTGTAAGTAACCGTTCTCAAGGAGGAAAGGTATACCGGGGTACTGAGCTGCTGATGGAGGCATTTAATCTAGATGAAACAGAGGCGGCAGGTTTTATTAAAAGAATGTCTGAACTCGCTATACTTGCGGCAGAAAAGGTTGATAAGTCAGGACACAATATGGGGTTTTACGGAATTGACCTTGGTGTTGATCAAAATAAAAAAATTTGGATAATCGAGATGAATAACCGCTCTCCCAATGATAATATAGGTTCTAAAATTGGAGAAAGAAAAGTACTGTATAATGCACGTTATTATAATATGATGTATGCTAGAAGGTTAGCCGGTTTTACTGGCTGATCTTTAAAGGCTGTAAATAAATCATTACCTAACCTTCACCCAAAACAACGGGTGGGGTTTTTGGTGTGGCCCGCAGGCACACATTCCAAGTGGGTAAAGATCCACTCAGTAACTTAACCCTTTAAAGTACTGTAGACGAAGGGACATCCTCCCTCGAAAGAAAAGGGTGGACAGGGTGTCTCCTGTGAAGGGGAATCCGAAAGGTCTGCAGGTAAAGTACAGCCTGGAATTACTCACTCCCGGAGATGGGGAACTGACGAAGAGAAAGTTGGATGCGGGAAAGCTGCACGTCCGGTTTGACGAGAGATCCGAGGGCGAAAGCCCTCGTCCTACTACTCTACTGTTTTTTGGGAGAAACCTTTGTTTTGTTGGGAGCCAGGACTTGTTTAAGGGAGATATTTTTCATTTGGTGGAGTTAGCTTCAGCTTTACCGAAGTTAGCTAGTAAACCATTAATTCAATACATTTTTCAAAGCTGCCCAAAAAGCCTTGTCAAATAATGATACAATAAAAAGAAATGATATCGGTTACAATGTATATTTAATTATCTGAAATATCAAAATATATTATGGGTAAAAGGCGGTGCCGTACGTGGAACTACAGGATATTAGTCGCGAGGAACTTTTAAATTTTTTACCCTTTCCATCGTTCATTGGTGATCAGGACGGTCGGATTATTAATGCGAATGACGAACTGAACCAACTGATCGAGATCAACCAACAAAACAAACTTGAAGAAAGCATCGAAGCAAATGAGATAAAGAATTATTTCGAAGGGGAGATCCTGCATATTCTGATTGACGGGTCTTCATACCTTTTTATTAAAAAAGAGGTGATGGACCACCCGCGTAAAGAGTTTTTGTATATCGGCGTGCAGTCAACGGGGGTAAAAAAACTTGTGAGTCGTCTGAAGAGGACGGAGGAGCTGAACAGAGAGTTGGACGCGATTATCGACAACTCGTATGACGTGATTTATATTACGGACAAACACGGCATGACCCTTAAAACGAATAAAGCGATCGAACGGGTCACAAGAATACCTAAAGAGTACTTCGTTGGTAAGCGTGTCGACGAATTGATCAAGAGAGGCATATTGAAAAACTCGGTTACTCATCATGTACTAAAGAAAAAAAGAACGGTCTCTTTTGTCCAATCCAACTACGAAGGCAAAGAGATGCTCATAACGGGGAATCCGGTCTTTAACGCCAAAGGGGAAATCGAAAAAATCGTAACAAACGCCAGAGACTTAACGGAGCTCAATGAGCTTCAAGCGGCTCTCAGTAAAGCGACGGAGCTTAACAAGACGTATAAAAAAGAGCTGGAAACGTTGAAAGGAAAAAAAGTAGATGACGGTGGCATCGTTTTGGCGAGTGAAGAAGTAAGACTCATATACGAGATGGCCAACCGGATCTCGAATGTGGATGCTACGGTTCTGATTTTAGGAGAGACGGGTGTAGGGAAAGACGTACTCGCCAAATACATTTACAGCAACAGTTTCAGAGAAAAAGAAGGGAATTTCATTAAAGTCAACTGCGGTGCGATTCCTGCGGAGCTACTCGAGTCCGAGTTGTTCGGCTATGAAGGAGGCGCGTTTTCAGGGGCTAGTAAAAACGGAAAAGCAGGAATGTTTGAACTGGCGGATAAAGGTGTTTTGTTCTTGGACGAAATTGGCGAACTCTCTTTGTCACTCCAAGTGAAGTTGTTGCGAGCATTGCAAGAACAAGAGATTATGCGGGTAGGGGGAACGAAGCCCAAGAAAATAAATGTTCGAGTGATCGCCGCTACAAACCGTAAATTAAAAGAGATGGTACAAGAAGGAACGTTCCGAGAAGATCTGTATTACCGTCTCAATGTGATACCGATTCAAATTCCTCCGTTAAGAGAGCGAAGAGACGACATTGTCCCATTAGTGAACATGTTCTTGAATAAAGTGAACAAAAAATATGATTTATCAAAGACGATGAGTCATCGATTGAAAAACTTCTTTGTTTCCTTTAAATGGAGTGGGAATGTAAGAGAGCTGTCCAATTTGATTGAGAGATTGGTGCTCGTCACGGACAGGCAGATGATCGATATTGAACACCTCCCGGAAGAATACTTGACCACAGGTGATATCCCGGTCCCGAGCAGTTCATCGTCAATGACCCTAAAAGAAGCAGTCGAACGTGCTGAAAAAGAGGTGCTGGCGTCAGCGGCAAAAGAATTTACGAACACGTATGAAATAGCAGATAAGCTGGAAACGAGTCAGCCGACGATCGTAAGGAAAATGAAGAAGTATAACATCAAAACAGGCAAATAAAGAGGAATTGAAAGAGGTCCTATCCGTTAGGTCCTCTTTTCTTGATTCATTAATGAATGACCAAGTTGTTTTCGTATCAACACTCCTCTTTAACAGTAGGGCTAAAACATAGAGTATGGGGGGTTAAATCACCAGATGCATTGAAAACAGGAGAGTATCGTTGTTCACAAAAATTGGCATGAGTATTGCATCTATATAGAAAGTAGAACGAATGTCCTTTTAAAATGAGAGGTGTGAAAGAACTGCATCATATCGATTAAGAGAAGGGGTGAGAGAGATGTCACATCAAGTGAGTGAGGACGCAGGTGCCATTCCAAGAAGCCTGAACGTGCCTGAAGACTCCCTTTACCACATGCTGAAAAGAACGGTAAAGACGAACGAGAAGAGAATAGCTGTAATCTTTGACGAAGAAAAGGTTACATATGGTGAGCTTTTCGATCAGGTTAATCGATTGGCCGATTCCTGGAGAAAGCTCGGAATGAAAAAAGGAGAGATGCTCGGTCTTATGCTGCCTAACCAGACCGATTATATTGTCTGTTTTTATGCAGCACAGGCTTTGGGGATGACTGTCGTGCAGATCAACCCGAATTATACACCTAGAGAGCTTGTCCAAATCATTCATAGCGCCAAAATCAAGCGTATTGTCGTTTCAAAAACAAACCTGGATACCGTTCTTCATGTTCATGGTCTTCAAGCGATCGAAACCATCATTGTCTCTGATGCGCCGGACAAAAGCGAAGATACCGAGGAGCTCTTCAGTTTGGAGAGGCAAATCAATGAAGGGGGAAGCGTCTCTCATGATACACAGATCGATGTAAAAGAAGATGTGGCCGTGATTCAATACACCGGTGGCACAACAGGTCAGATGAAAGGCGCGATGCTCACTCATTACAACCTGGTAGCAAATGTGGAGCAGAGCTTTACGATGTATGGAAGCAACATGGAACAAGGGAAAGAAGTGTTCCTGGTGGCAACCCCTCTCTACCATGTATATGCCATGACAGCCGGGATGAATTTGGGGATCCGGATCGGCGCGACGATCTTGCTCATGAGGAAGTTTGAGATTCAAAGAGCTTTGGAATGGATCAAGACTTACAGACCGACTTATTTTCCCGGTGTTCCCGGTATGTACACGGCCTTCGTCATGCATCCGGAAGTGGAAAAGTACGGACTTGATTGTTTGAAGTTTTGCTCTAGCGGGTCGGCACCGCTCCCGGTTGAGATCATTAAACGGTTTGAAGCGTTAACAGGTGCTGTGATTGGTGAAGGGTTTGGTATGTCTGAAGCGTCACCTACGACTCACCGTAACCCTGCTGAAGGGGTCAGAAAAATTGGAAGTGTCGGTCTGCCGTTACCTGGCACAGAAAGCAGAATTGTAGATGATGACAATCAGGAACTGCCACCGAAATGCGTTGGTGAATTGATTATTAAAGGTCCCCAGATTATGAAGGGATACTTGAACAACGAAGCCGACACGGGGAATTCGTTACGAAATGGATGGCTTTATACGGGAGATTTGGCCATGATGGACGAAGATGGCTATTTTTACATTGTCGGTCGGAAAAAAGAAATGATTTTAATTGGCGGGTTTAACGTGTATCCAAGGGAAATCGAAAATGTGTTATACGAACACCAAGATGTGAAGGAAGTTGCTGTTGTAGGAATACCTCACGAAGAGAAAGGGGAAGTCATCAAAGCCTTTATCGTGTTGCGGGAAGGGGCCACTGCCGATGTGGAAGAATTGAAAGGGTTCTGTTACAGAAACCTGACTCGGTATAAAGTACCGAAAGACTTCGAGATCAGAGATGCCCTTCCAAAGAACACGGTAGGAAAGTTGTTAAAGAGGTCATTGGTCGAAGAAGAAATTGGCAATCAAAAAAAGGAGCGTGATGAATGATGTTTTCAAATATCGAAGTAATCAAAGACGATCGGGTAGCGTTTATTACAATCAACCGGGAAGAAGTGCGAAACGCCTTGAATAAAGAAACGTTAGGAGAAATTTCTGCTGCGTTAAAAGAATTAAACGATGATAGCTCTGTTGGTTGCGTGGTGTTTACCGGAAAAGGGGAAAAGTCGTTTGCTGCCGGGGCAGACATTGCTCAATTAAAGGAGAAATCAACGATAGACGTGTTCAAAGCCGGCGGAATGCAGGAAGTGTACGATGAAATTGAAGCGTATGATAAGCCGACGATTGCCATGATTAATGGATTTGCTTTGGGTGGCGGCTGTGAACTTGCCATGGCTTGTGACATCAGAGTGGCATCAACCAATGCCAAGATGGGTTTGCCGGAGTTAAACTTGGCGATCATCCCCGGTGCAGGTGGAACACAACGTTTAGTACGCATTGTGGGGAAAGGAAAAGCCCTTGAACTTATTTTGACTGGGAAGATTATCGGCGCAGAAGAAGCGGAACGAATTGGCCTTGTATCTTCAATCGCCGAGCCGGATCAACTGTTGGAGACTGTCATGGTCACTGCGCATCAGATGCTTTCTAAAGGACCACTAGCGTTAAAACTGGCGAAGATTGCCGTGCACGCCGGTTCTGAAGCAGATATGAAAACAGGCCTTCTCATTGAAAAGCTGGCACAAGGAATCTTATTCTCATCTGAGGACAAGGACGAAGGCACGCAAGCTTTTCTCGAAAAAAGAAAAGCCAACTTTGTCGGAAAGTAATGTAAAGGGGCGTTTCACGTGGGACGATTAGAAGGTAAAGTGGCACTCGTTACCGGGGGATGTAAAGGCATCGGTCGAGCGATTGTGAATCGATTTCTTTCTGAGGGAGCCCGAGTATGCGTGGCAGACTATGACAATGACGCTGGCAAATTTGAAGATGGATCGAAAGACGGTCCGCTTGTTTTTAAGGCTGATGTTCGTAAACGAGACGAGATCCAAAGCGTGTGTGACAAGATTGTAGCTACCTACGGGCAGATTGATATTTTAGTGAATAACGCGGGCATCATTCGAGATCATTTGCTCTATAAAATGAGAACGAGCGATTGGGACGATGTGATGGACGTCCATTTAAAAGGAGCCTTCTTTTGCAGCCAAGTGGTTCAAGAATATATGGTCAAAGAACGATACGGACGTATTATTAATCTCTCCTCTACCTCTGCCCTCGGCAATAAAGGACAGGCCAATTATGCTACGGCTAAAGCCGGTATCCAAGGGTTTACAAAGACGTTGGCACTGGAGTTGGGCAAATACGGGATTACGGCAAACGCCATTGCCCCGGGATTTATAGAAACGGATATGACCAAACAAACCGCTAACCGATTAGGAATCGACTTTGAGACTTTGATCGAGGCAAGCAAAGCACGCATTCCTGTAGGTCGAACGGGAAAAGGAGAAGACATTGCGAATGCTGCCGTCTTCTTCGCCGAAGAATCCTCTTCATTTGTAAACGGCCAAGTCCTTTATGTAGCGGGAGGACCAAAAGCATAAAAGAAGCACCTGCGGGATGCAGGTGCTTCTTTTATGAGCAAGAGATTCAGAAGCGAGTCATCACAATAATTCAATAATGAATCAATTGATACCCAAGTGGATTGCATAACCTTAGCCATGTTCAAGAACGTGCACCATTCGTCGGTTTTTGATCGTGGCATGAATATTGCATTAATTTATGATCAAGTAGATTGTGTGTCTTAAAAATGGATAGAGAGGGAGAGAGACATGGACTTTTCATTAACGGAAGATATAGACTTTTTGCGTAAAGGCGTCCGAAAGTTTGTAAAAGAGGAAGTCGAGCCGGTGGCAATGGAAATCGAACAATCAAATGAAATCCCTGAAATCGTAAAAGAGAAGTCGAAAGAATTAGGTTTGTTTGGTATCAGTATCCCTGAAGAATACGGCGGACTCGGGCTCGACATGATCGGAAAATGTGCCATATACGAAGAACTGGGAAAAACACATAACGGATACACCACCTTGATTGGCGCCCATACCGGTATTGGCTCGGTTGGGATCGTAGAGCTCGGAACAGAAGAACAAAAACAGAGGTATTTACCGAAGATGGCGACGGGAGAATGGATTGGAGCGTTTGCCCTGACGGAGCCCAGTGCAGGATCGAATGCGGCCAACTTAAAAACGAGAGCAGAGAAAAAAGGGGACAAGTACATCCTTAACGGCTCAAAACATTACATTACCAATGCGGTGGATGGTCACGTATTTACGGTGATGGCGGTTACCGATCCAACAAAAGGGGCAAAAGGAATTACGTCCTTTATCGTTGAAAAAGATTTTCCTGGTTTTCAGCTTGGTGCGGTCGAAGAAAAGATGGGGTTAAGAGGCTCTCATTCAGCCGAGTTGTTTTTTGAAAACATGGAAGTGCCAAAAGAAAATGTGCTCGGAGAAGAAGGGCAAGGGTACGTGAATGCCCTGAAGATCTTGGCAAATGGTCGAGCGGGTCTGGCTGCAAGGAATCTCGGTTCTTGCGTAAAGCTTCTTGAACATTGCATGGAGTATGTATTCGAACGAAAACAGTTCGGAAAGCCTTTATTCGACCAGCAAGCCATTCAACATATGTTAGCAGATATTAGCGTTCAAATTGAAACCCTTCGTTCGTTAACGTACAGAGTGGCTTGGATGACCGATCAAAAGCAGCGGGTTGTAAGAGAGGCAGCCATTGCAAAGCTATACGGGTCCGAAGTCTACAATAAGGTGGCCGACCTGGCTGTTCAGATTCACGGAGGGGTCGGTTACATGAAAGATTATCCGATCGAACGTTATTTCCGAGATGCGAGAATTACGAAGATCTACGAAGGTACATCTGAAATTCAACGAAACATCATTGCGGGAGAATTAAAAAGACAGGCCGGAAAATAAGCACGATTCACCAGAGGTGCCAATCTGAAGTAATGAGGGCGTTTTGATGATGGTTGTACTGAAAACATGGTTACTCAAGCTTTTGATCGTGGTTTATGTGGTTCATACGTTAGTGGTCGTCCCTTATGGAGAAGCGATTTTGGCTACGTTAACAGCGGTAGTTATCGTTTTGTTGCTCGGTCATTTAAGAGGGTTTTCAAGAGTGATCAGCTCTTTTATGCTCCTGACCGGCTTTTTAATCATCATGGCGACAGGAAACGTTGGACTGATAAAGAGCAGTCTTACGGTCAACCTTCCTTTGGTTGTGTTATTAGTGACGGTGCCGGTCATGGGCTTTCCTTTACGTTTAGGTAAGTATGATGAGCAACTGAGCAATTTTGTTAAAAAGCACGGCCGAAACAATAATCGATTGTTTTTTTCCATAACAAGCGTCTTTTTTCTCATTGGACCGGTGATTAATATGGGTTCGATCAAGCTGATGAACAACTTGGTAGAGAAGCTTGCGTTAGCGAAGGGGCTTCTTGCAAGAAGCTACATGCAAGGGTTTACCTCTACTCTGTTATGGTCTCCTTTCTTCGCATCATTGCTGCTTGTTTTGAACTTGGTCGGTCTTTCCCTATACACCTATCTGCCTTTTGGTCTGGGAATTGCCGTTCTTCATATTCTCGTAGCGAACGTCTTGTATTCCAAGTTCGCAAAAGACACTGCTTTTTCTTCAGCGGGAGTCCAAACCGTGCGGATGAGACGGATCTATGAGCTGGTTATAGTATTTGTTCTATTCTTTTGCGCTGTTTTTCTGATTGACCGGTTACTCGGGATAAGCATGATCATCAGCGTCACGTTCGCAGCCGTATTGGTCGCGATCATTTGGAGTTTGTACTTGAGAGTGGAAAGAGAATTCATGAGCAATGTGAAAGAGTATAGCGGGAAGACGATTCTACTAAGTTCAAATGAAGTGGTTCTTTTTACGACAGCCGGCTTTTTCGGAGCGGTAATTGCCACAACAGAGGTAGGTGCGTTCATTAACCGGTTTGTTTTGTTAGTGAGTGAATCCTCCGTCTTGCTTCTTATTCTATCAATCATTCTGATTACAGCGCTCTTGGCACTCGGGGGCGTGCACCAGATTGTGACCATTACAGCGTTGGCCACAACGGTCAGACCGTTGGAGGTTGGAGTGGATCCACTTATTTTTGCTTTGACCCTCATGTCTGCTTGGTCAATCGCAACGATTCTTTCTCCTATTTCAGCAGCAAATGTGATCATCATGAACTTGATTAGACGGAGGTATAAAGAGGTTGCGTTTACGTTTAACGGGGCATTTATTTTGGTGATGACCGGCATGTATACGATCTTTATTTACGTGGTTCATTTGTTTTTCACATAACTTTTCTTGGAGGGGTAAACATGAATATTTTTGTACTAATGAAACGAACGTTCGATACAGAAGAACAAATCGTAGTGAGTGACGATAAAGTCGACGAGTCCGGAGCAGAATTTATCATCAATCCGTACGACGAATATGCGATTGAAGAAGCGATTTTACTTAAGGACGAGCATGGGGGAGACGTGACTGTTGTCACGGTAGGGGATGAAGAAGCGGAAAAAGAGCTACGTACAGCGTTAGCCATGGGGGCGGACAAAGGAGTGCTCATTGATCGAGAAGAAGTCGAGGAGCTGGATCAGGCGGGCATTGCCCTTATCTTATCTACCTATTTGTCCGAACAAGAATATGATCTGATCCTTTGCGGGAACGTGGCAGTCGATGGGGGAAGTGGTCAAGTGGGACCCAGAGTGGCGGAACGTTTAGGAATTGCACAAGTCACGACCGCCACGAAGATCACGATCGAGGAAAGAAAAGCAACGATTCGTCGAGATGTTGAAGGAGATGAAGAAGAGGTCGAAGTGGAGCTTCCGGTTTTGGTTACAGCTCAGCAAGGGTTGAATGAACCTCGTTACCCGTCCCTTCCGGGAATTATGAAGGCGAAAAAGAAGCCTCTTGAGGTGGTTGACTTGGAGGACCTTGAGCTTGATGAAGATCACTTGGAATTGAAAACGAGGAATGTGGAAGTGTTCCTTCCACCTAAGAAAGAAGCCGGGGAAATGATTGACGGAGAGCCTGCTGAACAGGTGAAAAAGTTGATTTCGGCTTTGAAGATTTAATACAAAAAAGAAGTGGAGGAGATAACATGGGGAAAAAAGTAATTGTAATTGGAGAAATTCGTAACGGTGACGTGCGCGGGGTTTCGTTTGAAGCTGTATCAGCAGGAGTGGACGTAGCCAACGGGGGCGAGGTCGTTGCAGTCGTATTGGGAGAAGACGTGAATTCATTAGCCGAACCTTTTATTTCATATGGAGCTGATCGGGTGATTGCAGTGAACCACCCCGAACTGAAATTATATACGACCGATGCGTATCAACAAGCGCTTTTACAAGTGATTGACGAAGAGAAGCCGGACGCGATCTTAATGGGACACACGTCCATTGGAAAAGACCTTTCGCCTCGTTTGGCTATGAAGCTTGGTTTAGGCCTCATATCCGATGCTGTGGCGGTGGAAGTGATGGGGGAAGAAGTGCTGTTTACTCGCCCGATCTATTCCGGTAAAGCATTTGAAAAAGAAAAGCATGTTGGCGGTAGCGTGTTTGCTACAATCCGTCCGAACAATATCGAGGCTAAAGAGCGCGATGAAGCCAGAACAGGGGCGGTTAAAACTATTGAGGTGGTGTTGAAGGACTTACGAACGGTGATTAAAGAAGTTGTACAAAAAGCAACGGCAGGGGTAGACTTATCTGAAGCGAACGTCATTGTGGCAGGAGGTCGCGGTGTGAAAAATAAAGATGGGTTTCGTCCGTTACAAGAACTTGCAGACCATTTGGGAGGAGCGGTAGGTGCTTCTCGTGGAGCCTGTGATGCGGATTATTGCGATTACGCGTTGCAGATCGGTCAAACGGGAAAGGTCGTTACCCCCGATTTGTACTTTGCGGTCGGGATTTCAGGAGCGATCCAACATTTAGCCGGGATGTCGAACGCGAAAACGATTGTGGCCATTAACAAAGATCCGGACGCACCGATTTTCGAAGTGGCCGACTACGGAATCGTAGGCGACTTGTTCGAAATTGTGCCGCTATTGTTAGGCGAACTCAAGAAAGTGGAAGTCCGGTCGTAATCGAGTGAAAAGATAGGAAGAGGGATGCGTATGTACGACTTTATCATCGTTGGAGGCGGCATTGTCGGACTATCGACGAGCATGGCACTTTACAAGAAGTACCCAACTGCAAAAGTATTGCTGATCGAAAAAGAAAAAGAGCTGGCAACCCATCAAACGGGTCATAATAGCGGTGTAATTCATTCGGGCATATATTACAAGCCGGGAAGTTTCAAGGCTCGCTTTGCACGGGAAGGCAGTTTGTCCATGACAGCCTTTTGCCAAGAGCATGGCATTGAACACGACATTTGCGGCAAAGTTATCGTAGCAACGAAAAAAGAAGAGATGCCACGGCTTAAAGCCCTGTATCAACGAAGCGTTGAAAATCAATTGAACACAAGTATGATCGATAAAGGAGAGCTAAAAGAGATTGAACCTCATGTAAATGGAGTGGCTGCTATTCACGTACCTGGAGCCGGTATTGTCAATTACAAACAGGTGAGCCTGACATTTGCGAAAATTGCCCAGGAACAAGGTTGTGACATTCTTCTCGACACGAAAGTAATGAAAATAAATGAAGGGAAAGACGCTGTAACCGTTGAAACTAATCGAGGGAGCTATCAATCTAATTACATCGTAAATTGTGCAGGTTTACAAAGTGATCGTGTTGCGAACCTTTCCGGATATGTGACCGATGTGAAGATTGTCCCGTTTAGGGGAGAGTATTATAAGCTCAAACCGGAAAAACGAACTCTCGTCAAGCATTTGATTTACCCAGTACCTAACCCGGACTTTCCCTTTTTAGGGGTTCACTTTACCCGAATGATCGGAGGAGAAGTGGAAGCAGGACCGAATGCGGTTTTGAGTTTTAAGCGAGAAGGGTATAAAAAAACAGACTTCTCCATAAGGGATCTCACGGAAGTACTTACGAATCGAGGCTTTTGGAAGCTTGCCGGCAAGTACATGGGTGAAGGCATGGGCGAAATGAAGAGATCCATAAGTAAATCAAGTTTTACGAAAAGCCTTCAACAGCTCATTCCCGAGATTAAACCGGAAGACTTAATCAAAGCTCCGGCCGGTGTGCGAGCTCAAGCCTTAAAGGATGACGGTCAGTTAGTCGACGACTTCTATGTGATTAAAGGAAACCGCACGATCCATGTATGTAACGCACCTTCACCTGCTGCGACAGCTTCGATTGAGATTGGTAAATCGATTGTAAACCAAATGAATGTTCATATTGAAAAAACGACAGCCGTCCTCACGCCTTGAGGTCGCAAAAGAAGGGATTGAAGCAGATGACCAAGCCCAATATTGTTTTTATTGCAGGACATGCTCGCTTGCCACAAGGTATGGCAGCCAAAAGCATTTTTGATACACTTACGATTACGGCTGAGGTTGAAACGACGTACGGAGTGATTTTGGAAGCTTCTTGTACGTTGGCTACAGACCATGGGCGATCGTTTATCGGCCGGATCCTAAAAGGTGTGAGTTTAAAAGATGGCATTGACTCCTCAATTAAAGCGATCCAAACGTCGTACCAAGGAAAAGCGAATAATGCCTTAATAGCCGCACTAAAAGACCTTCATTTGCAATACGAGCAAATAAAATCAAGGTAATAATTCTAAATAATCTAACAATTTGTTGACTTTACTCCCTTTTTTCATTACACTGTTAATAGATGAAACATTGCCGTTGGGAATTTGCCTTTCCAATCTCGCAATCATCCTCAATCTACGCTGAATTAAATAATAACGATAACTGTATCATTTACAATGACTCTATCCACAATAGAGCAGGAATGTAAATATAGCCGGTTATATTATGAGTGTTTTCATAATATAGCTGGCTATTTTTGTTTCGTTGTTTTCGCATAAAGGTTGTTTTAAACAAAGATAATGGAGTGAAGGGCGGCGACTCCAGAGGGAATAGCATCCACTGAAGACCCCGCAGGGCGTTTTTCCCAAAGAGGCTGAAGTGATGCCTGCAGAAAGCGTCCGCCTGTAGCGCAATTATCCCTTGTGAGAAAAACAATCGTTACGAGGAGAGCGTTTCATTTTAACTGTGGACAATCCAAATTTTCGAGGAGGATGAAACATGAGTGTTGTAAAAACAAACGAAGGCAAAGTAGTAGAAAAAACGGATTATTTTGAGGTATCGGAGCACCCCCAAAGCAAAAGGCTATTCCACATTGATATTAATAAAGACGTCCTTGAGCAGTTTTTTAGAGAGGTAAAGGACGTATCGGTTCAGCAATTGGAGTACGTGCCATACATGCGCTTTATAATTGCCGACCAATTGAATACCCTTGCCGGAAGCAAATTAAAACAAGTACTCACTGATATCTTGTACGACCGGGAAACAGGAGGCTATACGATAGGAACGAAGAACCTCACTTCCGATCCGGACGATTACGTCAAGTTTTCTACGGCCATTACACACTTAATCGGCGAGCCGAACTTCGACTCAATGTCGGGAAAATACTACGCAAGGTTTACGGTTCAACATGAAGACAATAGTGACTCTTATTTAAGGCAACCATACCGGCTTTTTACTCTTCATACAGATGGAACATTTGTAGATGAACCAACTGACTGGCTTTTGATGATGAAGATGAAGGAAGAAAATGCTGTAGGTGGGGAGTCGAGGCTTCTGCACCTGGACGATTGGGATGAGCTTGATACGTATTTAAATCACCCTCTCGCTACAAAAGAAATTACGTACAAAGCACCGTCCAGTAAAAATGTGAACAAAGAAGTGAATCGAACAACGTTTTTTAAACAAAACAACAAACCGTGCATTTGCTTTATTGATCAATTTGCTTATCCGAAGAGCGTTGAAGAAGCAAGTTACTTGAAGGGATTGTCCGAATCAATGGAAAATGATTCGGCGTTGATTGAGCTGAAGTTGCCGGTGGGAGATCTTGTGGTACTAAACAATGCTTTCTGGCTGCACGGAAGAGCTGCCTTTGAGAAAAATCCGGAGCTTAACCGTGAGCTCCTTCGTCAAAGAGGTAGTTTCTTAAGTTAATGAAGTTGTGACTTTGACAAAGCAATGATGAGAGCCGCTACGAACGAAAGAACATTCGTCCTTTCACCAGTAGTGTGCCTGATCATTGCTTTTTCTTTTTACCCCCACCAACTGTGCGATTCAAAATTGAATTAAAAATCATCAATGAATTGTTAGATAGGGTACGGGAGAGGAAACCCCATTCAACTTTGCATTAACGCGGAAAGTACCGAAAGTCGGTGCAAGAAAAAGTCCTCGTTGCAAGAACGTGGTCGTCACCGCCAAGAAAAGCCCGGGACTCGTAGGCTTTACTGTGATAAACAGCCATAAACCATGAGGTCATACCTGGTGATTTAGAGGTGTTAATGAAAGGCATATCAAAAAAACACCCCGAAATGTAAGCGTTTTATCGTTTTGGCACAGTTCTTGCTTATATATACCGTATCAAAATAAAAGGAGCGTGTATCGCATGGTAGCAACAGCAAGCGAAGTAAAACAAATGACAACAATGATTCGGAATTTTGTAGAAAAGGAAGTTGAGCCTTATGCCCAACAGATTGAAGATGAAGACCAAATTCCCGATCATTTAGTAGAAAAAGCGAAAGAGTTAGGATTATTCGGATTGAGCATTCCTGAAGAGTATGGCGGAATTGGATTAAATACCGTTGGAAAAGCCGGTGTTCTCGCCCAATTAGGGAGAACCCATAATGGTTATGTGTCTCTCATAAGTGCTCACACAGGGATCGGGAGTACCGGTCTTGTAAAACTCGGATCGGAACAACTGAAGCAAAAGTACTTACCGGCAATGGCATCGGGGAACCTGATCGCAGCTTTCGCACTTTCAGAGCCGGGAGCCGGATCGGATGCTACCAACTTGTCTACACGAGCAGAAAAAACAGGAGATAAATGGATTTTGAACGGGATGAAGCACTTCATCACAAACGGACCGATCGCGGACGTCATTACCGTGTTTGCCGTCACGGATAAAGAAAAAGGAGCCAAAGGTGGCATTACCGCCTTCTTGGTAGAGAAAGATTTTCCCGGATTTTCAGTAGGGCCGAAAGATAAGAAAATGGGATTGAGAGGCTCTTATACATCACAAATCATTTTTGAAGACTGCGAAGTACCTGACGAGAATGTAATCGGAGAAGTTGGCATGGGGTATGTGTCGGCATTAACGATTCTTGGAGAAGGACGGGTGGGACTGGCAGCAAGAGCCGTTGGATCCTCTGAAAAGTTAATTGAGCTATCAGCACAGTATGCGATGGAACGAAAGCAGTTCGGGAAACCGATCGCCGATAACCAAGGCATTCAGTGGATGCTTGCGGATATGGCAACGGAAACGGAAGCGGCTAAACAACTTACAATGAATGCGGCGAGAATGATCGACGAAGGGAAAAAAGCGATTAAGGAGGCATCGATGGCGAAAATGTTCGCCTCTGAGGTTTTCAATAAAGTAGCTGATCAAGCAGTACAGATTCATGGGGGAATCGGATATATTGCTGAATACCCGGTAGAACGCTTTTACCGTGATGCGAGAATCACAAAGATTTATGAAGGTACAAATGAAATTCAACGAATCATTGTGGCCAAACACATCCTTAGCGAAGTAGCGCGATAATGAAAAAGGAGGGGATTGTATGAACGTAGATCAAATCAAAACCATCAGTGTGATCGGCTCTGGCGCGATGGGGTCTCAAATCGCCATGGTATCAGCATTGGCAGGTTACAGTGTAACCCTGCAAGATATTCAAGAAGAGAGCGTAGTCAAAGCGGAACAATCATTACGAGACCGATTAGGTAAACGAGTGGATAAAGGGAAGATGTCAAAAGAGGAATTAGACGAAGCCTTTTCAAACATGACGTTTACGACTTCTTTGGAGGAAGCGGTCCGAGATGCGGATTTTGTGATTGAAGCCATTGTAGAAAATTTGGAGATTAAGCGGACTCTCTTTGAAGATCTCGATCAACTTGCTCCGAAACATGCGATTTTGTCTACGAACAGTTCAACGATCGTCAGCTCTAAGGTGGCCGATGCGACGAACAGACCAGGTAAAGTGTGCAACTTTCACTTCTTTAACCCGGCATTGGTGATGGAGATGGTCGAAGTCGTACAAGGACCGCACACTTCTAATGAAACGGCAGAAGTGGCGATGGAGCTGGCAAGAAGGTTAAACAAAACACCAATTCTGTTGAAAAAAGAGATTTCTGGTTTTGTAGCCAATCGGATATTAGCAAAGTTAATGAACGAAGCCTTATACCTTTATGAAAACGAAATTGCTACGGCAGAAGAGATTGACCTTGCTTGTACAAAAGCGTTAAATCACCCGATCGGACCGTTTGCTTTAATCGATCTTACAGGTCTTGACGTTCATTACAATATAAGACAGTATCGTTACGAGGAAACAGGCAACGAAGAAGATAAGCCTTCCCCGGTAATTGTGGAAAAGGTAAAAAAAGGCGACCTTGGACGGAAGTCCGGAAAAGGGTTTTATTCCTATAGTTAGTCATTGAGAAGATAAGGAGTGAACAAGATGCCGGGAACATCGGAATCATTGAAAGGGAGATTTGAAACGAGTCCGTTCTTTGCTCATTTAGGATTCGAAATTGAAACCTATGAAAAAGATAATGTAGTCTTAAAACTGCCGATTCAAAAGCATCTCATAAACACAAATGGTACCGTTCACGGAGGCGTCTACGCTACCATGCTCGATAACATTATGAGCATGGTTGTACGAAACGCCATCGATGAGGATATTGTGACAGTGAATATGAATATTCATTTTTTGGCCCCGATCAAAGCAGGGGAGCTGCTCGCAGAGGCAACGATTATTCAACAAGGGTACCGTATTGTGACATGTGAAGGTGAGATCTATAGCAACAATAAAGTCGTAGCGAAAAGCTCGGGTACGTTTAAAGTGAAACGCTCTACATAGGTGTATGTAGGTGAATGCTAAGAGCCTAAATGCCCGTGAGCTCTTCCGGAAAGCAGATGGGTGAGCCGGCGGCATCAAGCAATAGAAGGATAAAATATAGGGGTGAAAACATGAGTCGAGACGATATCGTCATCGTGAGTGCCGTCAGAACCGCTATAGGAAAATATGGTGGTTCCCTTCGAAATGTTGATTCAGGATTTTTAGCTTCAGTGGTGATTGGAGAAGCACTGAAGAGGAGTTCTCTTCCCGCAGATCTTGTTGATGAAGTGATCATGGGAGAAGTAAGACAGACGACCAAATCGTCAAACGTGGCACGCGTCGCTGCCCTGCGAGCGGGCATTCCGGAAGAAACGCCGAGTTATACGATCAATCGACTATGTGCATCGTCCATGCAAGCGATCGTCTCTGGTGCCCAGCAGATTATGACCGGCTGCGGTGATGTGATTGTTGCCGGGGGGACGGAAAATATGAGTGACTCTCCTCATTATCTTCGAGGCGCACGGTTTGGCGGGGCTCCAACGTTAGTCGATCCCAATACGGAGAATGGACAGCAGCCGATGGAAGTATTCGGAGATCGGTTGGGAATGGGACAAACAGCTGAAAACGTAGCCGAACAGTACCGTATCTCTCGTGAAGATCAAGACGCGTTTGCCGTTCATAGTCAGGAAAAAGTGAAGCGTGCTCAGGAAACCGGAGTGTTTGATCAGGAAATCGTGCCCATCGAAGTTCGAGAGCGAAAAGAGATCAAATCATTTGCTACGGATGAACACCCTCGCCCATCTACGACGCTTACGAAGCTTGAAAAGCTAAAGCCTGCGTTTAGAGAAGGTGGAAGCGTGACCGCCGGGAATGCATGTGGGCGGAACGACGGTGCATCTGCGGTAATCCTAATGAAGCGATCAAAAGCGGAAGCCATTGGCATGGAACCGCTTGCCAAGATCACAGCATGGAGTGTGGCGGGGGTTTCTCCAAAGGTAATGGGAATCGGTCCGGTACCTGCTGTACAAAAATTATTACAGTCCACCGGAGAACGGTTGGAGGACATTGGTCGAATTGAACTGAACGAAGCATTCGCATCACAAGCCCTGGCTGTGATCAGGGAACTGGATTTACCGGCTGAAAGAGTGAACGTAAACGGTGGAGCCATTGCGCTAGGACACCCTTTGGGGGCTACCGGGGCGCGAATTGTAACTACGCTCGTTCACGAGTTGATAAGAAGTGGAGAGAAAAAAGGAATTGCCACCCTTTGCGTAGGCGGAGGGCAAGGAATGGCGATGATGGTCGAGACGGTTTAACCAAATACGCGATTTGATTTCTGATTATTCAGTAACTAAAATGTAGCGACCACGGAAAGAGGAGGGAAGAACATGAAGAAGGAAGAGGAAAAGATGAGTTTGAAAGTGGAAAAGGAAGAGAGGAGTAACTTTGAACAAGCGTTGGATCGGTCGAACGGTTGGTCTAAGTTATACCGAACCTGGAGTCTGTTCCTTTCTGCAATAAGCATCGGTCTGGCATTGTATGTGTTGTATGCGGCGGCGTTTGGAGGAATGCCCGCATGGCAACACAGAGCGGTATTTACATCTGTTGCACTTTTCCTGTGTTTTAGTTTTGTTCCGTATAAAAAAGGGAGAAACACACTGCATCCTCTCTTTGATATGATTCCTCTCCTCTTATCCGGAGTACTTGTGGTCTTTACGTATACGGCCTATCCGGATGTAGCAATGCGGGTGGGAAATGTCATTACGATTGATAAAATCTTCGGAACGTTGATGATCGCTTTGATTGTTGAAGGCGTTAGGCGAACGATCGGTATTGTCATGGCAGGATTAACTTTGTTTTTTACCGTGTATGTGTTTATCGGACCTTGGTTTCCGGGACTGGCCGGGCACCCTGGATACAGCTACAACCGACTCATTGATACCATGTTCATTTCAACAAATGGTATATTCTCGGATCCGATCTATATTGCTTCCACGGTTCTCATTTTGTTTTTACTCTTTGCGTCGATTTTGTTGCGAACAGGGGCGGGTCAGTTCTTTATCGACTTTGCTTTTTCCATAACAGGTCGCATGCGGGGAGGTCCGGCGTTAGCGTCTGTTCTTTCCAGTGGGATGATGGGGACGATTACGGGAAACGGTGTGGCCAATGCGACGATGACAGGTCCTTTTACAATCCCTTTAATGAGAAAAGTTGGCTATTCAAAAAACTTTTCCGGTGGTATAGAAGCTGTCGCATCTCAAGGTGGACAGATTATGCCCCCAATCATGGGTGCAGCTGCATTTATCATGGCGGAATACACCGGTATTCCATTTATACAAATTGCAGGATACGCCTTGATTCCGGCGGTGCTGTACTTCTTTATGGCCAGTGTCATGATCTACCTTCAGGCAAGAAAACAAGGGATCGAAGGCATGCCGAAAGAACAACTTCCGAACTTCTGGGAAGTGATTTTAAAACGCGGCTATCTCATGATTCCTCTCATCCTGATCATTGTACTCATGGTGCAAGGCTACAGCCCGATGCGTGCCGGCGTGTGGGCCATCGGGTCTCTGATCTTGATCAGTTTCATTCGAAAGGAAACACGTCTTTCAATGGTCAAAATGCTAGGTGCCATTGAGTCGGGTATTCGAGGATCGATTTCAACGATTATGGCCTGTGCCGGTGCAGGAGTCATTACCGGTGCCGTCATTATGACAGGGCTTGGTACAAGGTTCTCCCGTATGGCGATTGATTTATCCGGTGGAGAGCTGTTGCCAATGCTTCTTATGATCATGGTCGCATCCATCATTCTTGGGATGGGAATGCCGACGGTTTCCGCGTACGTGATTCTTGCAACAGTGGCGGTCGGTAGTTTGACTCAGTTGGGTGTTTCCGTTATTGCGGCTCATTTGTTTGTGTTTTATTTCGGAATTTTCTCAGGGATTACGCCGCCTGTTGCCATTACTTCGTACGTTACGGCAGGTATCGCAGGAGGAGATCCGATGCGGACGTCCTTTCAATCATTAAAAATCGGGGTTGCCGCATTTATCCTCCCATATATGTTCATCTACAATCCGACGATTTTGATGGAAGGGAGTGTACCCACCATCATTTTGGGAGTTTCAACAGCTACGGTCGGGTTAATTGCATTCGCTTGTGTGATACAAGGTTACATGATCACCAAAACACCGATCATACAACGAAGCCTGTTACTCGTATCGGCCATCTCCCTTGTGATTTTTGAACCTGTAACGGACGGAATCGGAGTCGGTCTTTTTGTGGCAGTGTTCTTAATTCAATGGTTCAAGAATAAGAAAAGCACTGTGGTACAAGTGGAAAGTAATAAAGACCTCCCTTCAACAAACAGCCATATAGTATAACACGAAGAGAAAGGTGAGAATGAATGGATCGTCCTTGGATAAAGTTTTACCCACCGTCTGTTGAACCGAACATTGCCATTCCAACCATGCCGCTGTTCTCGTTATTGAAAAAATCATATGAAGAAAGGCCTGATTGTCTCGCTGTTGTGGATGAAGAAGTACGCTTAAGTTACCGGGAGCTTTACGCGTACGTCCTTTCTTTTGCGTCATCTCTTTGGGACGCGGGGTTTAGACGAGGCGACCGATGCGTGATTATGTTATTTAACTGCAAAGAGTACATCACTACTTACTTTGCCGTATTGAGGCTAGGGGGAACGGTTGTACAAGCCAACCCTTTGCACTCAAGTGAAGAACTAAAAAGAGTGATGGAAGATTCAAAAGCGGAATGGATAGTTACAGGTGATGGTGAGTGGGCAAAGGTGTATGAGGCGTGTAAGGATCAACCGGGGAAAAAGCTGATTATTACTGGTTCGTCCTTATACGGCCGTCAAGAAGCGTTGTGCTTTGAGGAGATGGTCGAAAAAGGATGTGTTGGCCATGTACCCGAAGTGGACGTTGATCCTGAAACAGATATTGCGGTTTTTCAATATACAGGAGGCACAACGGGGAAAAGCAAAGCTGCGATGCTCACGCATCAAAACATCTTATCAAACGTCTGCCAAAACGAACATTTTACGGTGAAAAACCTAAGTAAAGTCGATGAGAAGTTGCTCGGTGTTTTACCCTTTTACCACGTGTACGGGATGAGCGCCGTTCTCTTGTTGGGTGTGTTTAGAGGTTCTGCGGTGATTTGTATCCGACGATTCGACCCTAAGCGTCTACTAACAACGATTAAAAACGAAAAGCCGACGCTCTTCTCCGGTGTGCCTACGATGTATATGGCTCTGCTGCAACAAGAAGAGGCTACACCTGAAACGATGCAGTCGTTGAAGCTCTGTATGGCCGGGTCAGCTCCTTTGCCTAAAGACGTGATACGGGTTTTTGAAGAGAAGACCGGTGCAGAAATCCTCGAGGGGTACGGGTTATCGGAAACGTCCCCGACGACTCACCGCAACCCTGTAGGCGGATTGCGAAAAGTAGGAAGCATTGGCATTCCCGTTCCGAACACGGACTGTCGCATCGTCGACCCGGATGATGGAGATCGGGACATGCCCGTAGGTGAAGTGGGGGAACTCGTCATTAAGGGGCCTCAAGTGATGAAGGGGTATTTAAAGCAAGAAGAAGAGACTCGCTCAGCCCTGAGAAATGGATGGCTTTTTACAGGTGATTTAGCTTACATGGATTTAGATGGGTACTTTTTTATCGCAGGCAGAAAGAAAGACCTGATTATTGCAAGCGGTTACAATGTGTATCCGACTGAAGTTGAAGATGTTCTCTACCGGCATCCATCAGTGAAAGAAGCAGCTGTTTATGGTGTGTCAGATGAGTATAGAGGCGAGACGGTGTACGCCTCCATCGTTTTTTACGACAGAGGTTCACTAGACCCGGGCCAACTAAAAGATTGGTTAAAAGAACGTATAGCCAGTTACAAAGTGCCAACCCATATTGACGTCAGAACATCGTTACCAAGATCAAGTGTTGGAAAGTTACTCAAGGCTATTTTAAGAGACGAGGCAGAACAAAATCAAAAACAGAAAGAGGGATCGCGATGAAGAAGTGGGGAGTTGCTCTAGGTGCTGCTATGATGTTGGTGGTTGCCGGGTGTGGGGAAGAAAGTGCCGGTGGGGATGACAGGGATTTGCGACACTCTCATATTTCAGGTCCTACTGCATCCGGTTGGTATCCATTATCTACATTGTTGACGGATGTTTGGATGGATGAATTGGACGGTTCAAACATTACAGTAGTAGAAGGTGGGGCGATCGGGAATATCCGAGAAGTCAATGCAGGGACTGATATGCTCACGGGAATGGCTTTTGCTTCTGACTTTGCTGATGCCGTAGCGGGAAGAGGTTCGTTTGATGGAGAACCACAAGAAGATATTATGGGTATTGCTGTCCTTTACCCGACGCTATGGAACTTTGCCGTACTTGATTCAAGTCCTTATCAAACCATAGAAGAGGCGATTGAAGCCGGGGCGGATATTATTCCGGGACAAGCGAACGATGCAAGTTCTCAAACCGCTCACCGTGTTTTTGAAGCCATGGGATACTCCATTGAAGACATTGAAGCGAACGGTGGAAGTGTAACCTACAACGGTTATGGAGACGCGAACAATCAACTCCGTGACGGTACGATCGACATGGTTGTGCAAGGTGGATCCCCATTTGTAACAGGACTGAGCGAGTTGGACACCCAAAACCCGATCAGACCATTGCCTATTACAGAAGAAGCACTTCAAGTGTTGGATGAAGCAGGGTACGGTTACAACATCGAAATGTCCATTCCGGCAGGCTCATATAATAACCAGGAAGAAGATGTTCCTACAGTAGCGACGGATGCAATGATTATTGTGAACAAAGACATGAATGAAGATACGGTTTATGAGCTAACAAAAGCTCTGTGGGATAACCTTAATCGTTTCCAAGAGGAGCAGCCGAATCGGGGTAACTACTTCGACCCTGAACTCGGTTACCATGGGCTCGTTGATCCTGATGTAAACATGCATCCTGGAGCTAAACGTTATTATGAAGAGATTGGTGTTGTTGATTAAAGAATATAGCAGAAAACCTCATCCGGTTTCGGGTGGGGTTTTTTTATGCAGTATGGACGAATTAAGGAATTATGAATTGTTTTAAGGAATTGACCTCAAGAATTCAGGAATACCTCACCCTACGGAAGACGGCACCTCCTCACCTCCTCATTCCTCCAACATTAACACTTCTTCATTTACTTCTCATCGTTCTCTAATAAAACTCCAAGGGTCTCTTCATTTTTCACCCGTAGTATAAAGGGTGTCGGAAGGAGGAGACATAAACATGGCATTGGAAATTTTCAGCCGTTACGAAATGAAATACTTAATTCCTTTACAAACCTATAAACAGCTTGTGCCTCATCTGCTGGAGCGGATGCGCTTTGACAAGTTCGGGGAGGAAGGGAAGTACAACATCGTCAGTTTGTACTTCGATTCTCCGGATAAGCAGATTTATTATGAAACCCGGAACAAGCTGCGGTTCAGACAGAAGCTCAGACTCCGGGTTTATGATGACGCCACATTGAACAGCACGGCGTTTATTGAAACGAAGCAGAAGTACAACAACGTGGTCAATAAAAGAAGAACGGGGATCACACTGAACGAAGCGTACCGTTTCCTCGGGCGGAGCAAGGATGAGCGGCCGGATCAGTTCGAGGCTTCGAACCCACAGGTGTTAAAAGAAGTGGGTTCCTTCCAGTCTTTGTACGGCCTCGAGCCGAAAGTGGTTGTGAGCTACGACAGGCAGGCGTTTCACGGCCTGTATGAGGATGACCTGCGGGTGACGTTTGATTACAACCTTATGTGCCGTGGTGACGATTTAAAGGTGGAAAACGGGCCTGTGGGTCATCACTTTGTTGATGAAGATCTGGGTGTGCTGGAAGTGAAGGTGAACCATAGTGTTCCTTTATGGTTAAGCCGTCTCCTCAGCGAATATGAGTGTCCGAAGCAGAGTGTATCGAAGTACTGCACGAGTGTGGACCTGGTTGAAGAATTAGCGAACAAGAAAAGTAAAGAAGCCGCTGCAGGCTAAAAAACAAGGAGTCGATGTAACGATGAATCAGTTGTTAAGTGAATTACAGAATGCGGGGAATGAAACGACTCAGGTAGTTGCGATTGAAGCGATCATGGCCATTCTCCTGAGCTTTGTACTGAGTGGGATTGTAACGTGGGTGTATAAAAAAACGCATAAAGGCCAGCCGTCCCAGTCATTTATTCATACAATTATGATCATGAGTGTTGTGGTGTCTGTGGTGATGATCGTGATTGGAAATAACATTGCGGTGGCATTCGGACTTGTTGGTGCTTTTTCGATTATTCGTTTTAGAACGGCCATGGGTGATCCGAAAGACATTGCCTTTATTTTTGCAGGTATGGCCGCAGGTATTGCATGCGGGCTCGGGTTTTACCTGCTGGCATTTATTTTCACAATGATTTTAAGTGCCCTTATCTTCCTCCTGTTTACGCTTGATTACGGGAAAACAGATGTAAGTGAAAAAACATTGAAGGTAACGATTCCGGAGAACATGCATTATGAAAAGCTTTTTGACGGGATTTTCAGCGACCTCCTTGATGAGTACAATCTGGTGCAGGTGGAGACAACAAACCTCGGTACGATGTATCAGCTTACGTATAAAGTGAAGGGGAAAGAAGGGGTATCGGATCAGGAGATCTTGGATGCGGTCAGGGAACACAATGCGAATCTCAAGGTGTCGATCGTGATGTCAGGGATGGGGTAATAATCATCGAGCATTATTGAAACCAAACCTTAAAGTGGAGTGGGTAATCATAAGGAATAAAGGTAAACACTTCACTTGTTTTTATAATTTAACGGATTAGCATTTATTCGGGTTTTCAAGTCCTGGCAAAGTAAGGTTTGTTAGCGAGTAAACGAGATGAAAAATACCAGTAATTCACATAACCAGCTTTCAAGTGGTTTTAGTTGTTGTTTACTGGTTACTGCATGAATGTAGATAAACTAAAAAGAAAAGCCCTCAAACGGACCTGTCGAAAGTTGCAGTTAGCTAAATGCAGTCGATATTAGAGCAATCTGCCGAATCTTCGCAAACTTCTACTCCGGATTCATTGAGGCATCTGACTGCTACATTTAGGTTTAAAGGCTCTCCCTGCGTTGGACATGCATTAATAGAAATAGTTGCAGTTACCAGTGTAGAACCTGGTCCGACTGTAAGTGGCTCCCCTGGTTCTACAGGGTTTGAACCAGGTGCGCTCAAATTGCATGTACCATCTCCCCCTTCACCAGAGAAGACGAGATTACATCTAACTTGGCAATTCTGACAAAATCCAGACACATTTACTATAAATTGTACATTAGTGCTTTCTCCTGCAGCAACTTGTGTCGGGCATAATACAGGTGTGATTTCACATTCACAACGAACTCCCATTGTTTCACCTCATTTCTAAGAATTTTTTCTTACACAAATAATGTATTTAAAAAACAGGTATAAAGTACCGGCGTCTATCTTTACTTGCAACAAAAATTTATTAAAGAATAAAGAAGGAATTCAATAAGGGGAGGATAGAGAAGTGGTGTCCAATCAGAAGTTCATGGATGCGGTCCGGGAACACAATGCGAATCTTAAGGTGTCGATCGTGATGCCGGGGATGGCTTATTAAGTGAACGCGTGGGAGCGGAGCTTCTAACAATGGAAGCTCCGCTGTTTTTTGTCTGGTGATTCTTCGCATTTTTCCCATGGGTCCGCTGGGATGATTTCTCGGGTGTGAACTGGTGTCCGCAGCAAAAAATAGAACTAAAAAAGAGGCGGAGACCATGAACTTAATTACATCCTTTAGTGAAAAACGGCGAAAAAAGCAGTGGAATTACGAGCGGCGGGTACTCCGCAGTTTATCCATCAGTGACCTGAGAAAAGATGTGCATCAGCATTTTATGACGACGATTTATATGGACCGGGTGAGTAATATGTATCTTGAGGATTTTTGCGTGGATATTGGAATTGACGCCTTCCTGCTTGGTTCGGAGTACGGGCGGTTCGGTTATTTTGGTGAAACAGCAGAGACGGTGAAAGCCCGCTGCATGGATGAGATCGATATTTACTCGGAGCAGTCAGCGGGGCAGTTCTTTGCGTGGCTGGGAGGCTCTGAGGCGGACGAGGAGCGTTATAAACAGATGAGTGAGGCATTTGTGCACCGGTGGTGGGAAAAGGGATTTAATGAGGGTGTGCGGCGCTATAAAATGAAGCTCCATTGATTTGAAGTTCTGAATTCCTTTCTTGTCCCATATAGTTATGGTGAGACAAGGGGGGAGCCGGGTGCGGAAGCGGTGGAAATGGAGCCTGAGTATATTTGGACTTATCGTTATTCTTTTAATTGTGCAGTACCCATTTACGAGTGAGGACTCGACGGGGCTCGGTCTGCCTTTATCGGGTAAAGTGATTGTCCTGGATCCGGGGCATGGCGGGATTGACGGGGGAGCGTCCTCCCGAGCGGGGGATCTGGAAAAAGATATTGCTCTTCAAATTACGTTTATTTTGCGGGATTATTTACAGGAGTCCGGTGCTCTCGTGTTAATGACGCGGGAAGGTGATCATGATCTGGCGGCGGACGGGACAAAGCGGATCCGTTCCCGGAAAGTGGAGGATCTGAAGCGGAGGGTTGAGCTTATTAACGGGTCGGATGCCGATCTTTTTATAAGTCTCCACTTAAATGCAATTCCGACACCGAAGTGGAGGGGCGCACAGACCTTTTATAACCGGGCTGTGGAAAAAAGCGATGTACTGGCCAAGCAGATTCAGGCAGAGATTATCAGAAACCTTGAGAATACAAGCCGGGATGCGAGGCCGATTAACAGTGTTTATTTAATGCAGCAGGCGGAGATTCCCGGTGCTCTTGTGGAGGTTGGTTTTTTATCCAACCCGACAGAGGCGGAGCTGTTAAAAACGAAGGACTATCAGCAGAGTGTGGCAGCGTCAATATATGAGGGGATTCTTCGTTATTCGTATGAAGAGCCGATACCGGGGGCAGGTCAGTGACCTGCTCTTTTTGCTGTGAAATTCTGTGTGCCTTGCGGGCGAGAAGAATCGGGGTTCTGTGTTATACTAGGACATGTAATCGAATACATAGAGGGCGGTGTTACAATGCTTACGGAACAACAAGTGCTTGATGCACTCAAAGATGTGCAGGAGCCGCACTTAGGAAAAAGTCTAATCGAACTTCAGTCAGTAAAAGAAGTGAAAATTAAAGATAATTTAGTGAGTTTGAAATTGGCGATCGCACAACCGGGAACAGCGGAGCAGATGCAGCTCCAGCAGGCCGTCGTGAGCGCAGTGAAAGGTGCCGGCGCTGATTCTGTCGGGCTTCGTTTTGAAAAGCTGAGTGACGAAGTACTGGCTAAGCATGGCGGCGGGGAAGAGAAAGAAGCCGGAGAAACGATTCTTGACCGTGCGAAAAACGGGAAGACGACGTTTATTGCTGTAACGAGTGGTAAAGGTGGCGTCGGGAAGTCGACAGTGAGTGTAAACCTCGCTACGTCACTTGCCCGCAAAGGGAAAAAGGTCGGCATCATTGATGCGGATATCTACGGTTTCAGTGTTCCTGACATGATGGGAATTGAAGAGCGTCCGAAAGTAGTGGGACAGCGCATTTACCCTGTAAACCGTTTTGATGTGCAGGTTATTTCCATGGGCTTCTTCGTGGAGGATAACTCCCCGATCATCTGGCGCGGACCGATGCTTGGTAAAATGCTGAATAACTTCTTTAACGAAGTCGAGTGGGACGATCTTGATTATCTTGTGCTGGACCTTCCCCCGGGAACAGGGGATGTGGCCCTTGATATTCACTCCATGATTCCCCAGTGTAAGGAGATTATCGTAACGACACCTCACGCAACAGCGGCGTTTGTGGCTGCACGGGCCGGTGCGATGGCGATTAAAACCGAGCATGAGATCTTGGGAATTGTAGAAAACATGGCTTACTTTGAAAGCAAGCTCACCGGGGAAAAAGAGTACGTGTTTGGAACAGGCGGCGGAGAAAAACTCGCGGAGGAGCTTCGCAGTGAGGTACTTGTCAAGATTCCATTAGGCCAGCCGGAAATTGATGAAGAGAACTTTGCACCGTCTGTTTATGATGAAGACCATCAAATCGGGAAGATTTATTCCAACCTGGCTGATTCGGTTATTAAAAAAATTGGGAAATAGATCAGAGCTCGCAGGCAATAAGGCTGCGGGCTTTTTTTACCTACTTTAAGCCAGCAGAACCTTTATTTTAACGAATGGTATCAGCCCCCATGGCAAAAATATAGAAGTGGGCAACGTCCACTTAAATTCAAAAGGGGGTCGTATCATGGGCTTTTTCAATTTGTTTAATGAAAAGGATAACGAAAAACGTGGTGAGCGCAAGGCTGTGAATGAGGAAAACCGGGATACAGAATTCGCAAGAGACGACGCACATATCGATCTTCGTCAAGAAGAATTGGATATCCACAAACACAGGGATGAAACAGGAGATGTGGAAATCCATAAAGATATCGTGGAAGAGGAACAAACGGTCAATGTTCCTGTTTCTCACGACCAAGTTATCATTGAAAGAAAAGCTGTAGACCACGAGCCAACGGATGAGCCGATCTCAGAAGAAGAAACTGTTCACATTCCAGTTACAGCAGAAGAAGTAGATGTTGAAAAGCATACTGTGGTGACTGGGGAAGTTACTGCTCATAAACGTTCTGTTGAAGAAACAGAGCAAGTCCATGACGTTCTTCACAAGGAAGTAGCGGATGTAGAAACACATGGTACGGCAGACGTTGTAAACGATACAGAATAACAAGAAGCGCTGCAGAAATAAGGGTGTCCATGCGGGCCGTTAGCGACGGTCCCTTGGACACCTTTTTTCATACTCATCCCTGTGATGGGCAAAATAGAAAAAATATTGTTTTGAAGGGAGAAATGTATGGGACGTTTTATCATGACGGGAGTATTGACAGGCGGGCTGATTGGCTGGATTGCAGGGTATTTTTTTACAGGTGCGGCAGCAGGTGGACTGATTGGGCTCCTCCTGGCTTATGTGGTAAGAGAGAGAAGAAAGAGTGTCAGTGAAAACAAAAAAGAATCATCTGATCAGATGATTAAACTTAAAGAAGAACAACTGGAGATAAAGAAAAAACGGGTGAAATCAGGTGATGTAACCATTCGTAAAGAGGTAGTGGAGGAAGAGAAGACGTTTAAAATACCAATTAGACGTGAGGAAATGGTAATTGAAGCAGGAGACGAAGAAGAACTTCGGATACCGGTTAAAGAGGAAGAAGTGGACATAACAAAACATCCAGTGACAGTAGCGGAAGTGGAGGTATCAAAACGGCAGGTTGAAGAGATGAAGACAGTAAAGACTCCTGTGAAAAAAGAAACAGTTCGTGTTGAAGTTACCGGTGAGGCAGATGTAAAAGAAGAAGAAAAATAGTACTGAAATTAAAAAAGCAGCGGTTTTCTGCTGCTTTTCACGTTCATTCCCTTGACCGGCTGTTTCACCCATTTGTACTTTCTCATCCTGGGGAGCATTACCGCTTACTTCTTCTCCCGCTGCTCGTTTATTAACCTCCACCGCCCTGGCCGGATGTTTGCCCCATCTGATCTTCTTCCTCTTGAGCGCTGTCATCTTGCTGTTCTTCTTGCTTTTTATTTTCTTCGTCCTGTTTTTCCATCTGTTCTTTGGCTACGTCCCCGAGAATCTGATTCAGTCGTGCAACGAAATAAGGACTTTCGAACGCTTCGGCCATAATATTCATAACCTGCTGGCGGTATTCTTTGCTCTGCATCAGTTCGAGGTAGTGTTCTTCCATTTCAGGGTCGTGCATCACGTCCACGAACATCTGCTGATACTCAGGGTCTTTCATGAGCCCTTTCAGAACATCCTCATTTTTCTGCTGCATGCTTTCGGCCAGGGATTTTTTAAATTCCGCATCCTTCATCATTTCTTCCCAGAACCCTTTCCCCTGTGTGGTTGTGAGGGTGTTCTCGATGGTGTCTTTCACGAAGACCTGGTCCATGACAACGGATGAACGCACTTTTTCATCCTGAAGAACTTCCTGAATTGCCTGCTTTCCTTCATCTGTTTTGAGCATATCGACCATCATTTTTTTCGTGTCTTCGTAGTCGGGCTGACTGCTTTGGTCTTCCATTGCTGCACAGCCTGAAGTGACAAGTAGACACGTTATGAAGAAAGATAAGGCCGCTTTTTTCAAGACACGATCCATGTGTGTCAGCCCCTTTTACTGTCTTTTTTCCTAATATGCGTTAAAGGGAGGCGGTTTATGCGGTCCGGTGTGAGATGCATCACGTTGGCAGGAATGGTGTCTTCAGGAAGTGAAAAAAAGTGGAATGTGGCGAGTGAAATCTGATACAATGATGGGTGGTATCTATACAATATCGGGGGCAGAACAGTGAATACACGAAAAGTGGTTTTTTTATTTTACAGCACGTTTTTAATCGGGACAACTTCAGGTCTCTTGATGGGACTGTTTCTGGATTTTAATACACACATGCAGGACCTTGCCAACGGACAGTTCGGCGGAGTATTTATGCTCTTTATCGGGGCGGGAATCTGGACGATCATCTCTCAGATGGGCTTCTTTGCATACTTGACCATTCACCGTTTCGGGCTTGGTATTTTCAAATCGCAGCAGCTTTGGAACAGAGTGCAGGTCGTCCTTATTGCCTTTACCCTGTTTGACTTGGTGTTCTTCAGACATCTGCTTTTTGCAACAGAAGGAGAAACCTTTGCGGGGTATATGATCCTGCCGCTTTTTCTTCTCGGATACAGTCTTATAGTGGCCTATATTAAATCGAAGGACACAAACTTCACGGCATTTATTCCGACGCTTTTCTTTATGGTTGTTGTAACCACCATCGAGTGGATCCCGGCCTTAAGGGAAAATGAACCGACATTCCTGTGGACGGCCATTGTACCGCTTCTCGTAGCCAACACATGGCAGATCCTTGTCCTTCACAGGCTTCACGAACAGCCGAATAAACCAGGAGCAAAAAAAGCTTAGCCGAATGGCTGAGCTTTTTCTTATGCTCCCGGGTTCGCCTGTTTCGAGGCGCGGAAGGGTGTTGTACGAACAACCCTCTTTTCCCATGAACTTACACAATTGTTCGGGGGACAGACCCCGTTAGTCGACTTCCTGTGTTGTGGTTTCGGAGCCGGTCATGAGTTCTGATAATGAGACGAAGTTGAATCCGCCGTTGGATAACTGGTCAATAATCTCCGGGAGGGCTTCAGCTGTTTGTTTTGCTGAATCGGATGCGTGCATGAGAACAATGTCCCCCGGCGCTGCTTTTCCGACGACGTTTTCTACAATTTGATCTACACCTGGATTCAGCCAGTCGTGGGAGTCAATACTCCAGTGGATAACGTCATAGTCGAGTTTATCAGCAATAGTAAGAACGCGGTCGTCGAAGTTGCCGTTTGGCGGACGTAAAAACTGCGGTGTCGTATCGCTGACTTTTTTTATGATTTCGTGTGCTGTTAAGATATCTTTTTTGATGTTTTCGTCTTCCCATTGTGTGTAATGATCGTGACGGAAACCGTGGCTGCCGATCTCGTGGCCGTCTTCAAGAATCCGTTCAACGACTTCAGGGTGCCGTTCTGCCCAGGCCGCTGAAATAAAGAAGGTAGCGTTGGACACGCTATTTTCTTTTAGGGTGTCCAGAATGGGAATTGCACGTTCCTCGCCCCAGCTGATGTTAAATGTGAGGGCAATATCTTTATCCTCCGTTTCCACCTTATAGATTGCCACTGGCTTTTCGCCGGTTGAAAAAACAGGAATTTGAGTGCGCTCTACATACAAAATACCGGCCGTGAAAAGAGCAGCAAGGATGATAACAGAATAGCGTTTGATCCGCTTTGCGTTCCAAATCCAAAAAAAGTTCATCCGGAGTCCTCCTTGTCCATTGTTATCCTATATGTATTCTTCGGACGGGCATTTATGAATAAAAAGGAGACAAGTTGAAAATAATCATGGAGAGGCGGGTAAAACGCTTCCAGCTACAGTAAACTTCCACCTTAGATCAGACACAATCGATTGCAAATGTTGAAGACAGAGGTGACCTATGTTTGGATTAATGCTTAATGCCAAAGAAACACAGGAAATGGAGTATTTATTAAAACGGGAGCTTGAAGAACTTTTGCTCGACCTGACGGATTCACGCATTGACGGAATCGTAAAGCGGGCGATGGAAGAACGGTACCAGATTATTTTTCGGATGTATAAACGCTTTGTAAATCCGAAAGAATATATGAAGTATATGAGGAACCGCCAGACTTCCAAAAAAGCTGAGCAGCACCGGAAAACAGAATAGAATTAACCACACAAATACATACGGGCCTTCAAGCTCGAAGCAATGAGCGGAGCCGCTGCCCTCTTTAAAAGAGGGCGGCAGAAGTAGGTTTTACTGCCGGTGAGCAGCGTGCGCAGCCCATTGCCAATCTATTTTACCCTTTTGAGACACCTCCTGATATTTGATTTTTGATAAAAAAATCTATAAAAACTCTTGCACAAACAAGAGAATCTATAGTATGATATCAAATGTCTCAATCATGTCCAGTGACGATAGCGAAGAGGTCACACCCGTTCCCATGCCGAACACGGAAGTTAAGCTCTTCAGCGCCGATGGTAGTTGGGGGCTCTCCCCCTGTGAGAGTAGGACGTCGCTGGGCATAACCCTTCTGGGGTGAAGCCAAAAAGCGGACAAGCAGTTCATGACAGATTCGCCGCTGTTCCAAAGATCTGAATTGCCAAGAGGCAAGAAGGTCGAGGAAGCAAGTGAATGACTGAGGGAGCGTACCGAAGTACGTGACCGAGGGAATGAGCACAGCAGACGAAGAGATTCGCCGCCTCTTGGCAATTCATTACCGTTCCACAGTAGCTCAGTGGTAGAGCAATCGGCTGTTAACCGATCGGTCGTAGGTTCGAGTCCTACCTGTGGAGCCATGCTTCCTTAGCTCAGTTGGTAGAGCGCATCCATGGTAAGGATGAGGTCAGCGGTTCAAGCCCGCTAGGAAGCTCCAGGAGGCCCGTTGGTCAAGTGGTTAAGACACCGCCCTTTCACGGCGGTAACACGGGTTCGAATCCCGTACGGGTCACCATTTTCTATCATTTTGCTGGCCTAGCTCAATTGGTAGAGCAACTGACTTGTAATCAGTAGGTTGGGGGTTCAAGTCCTCTGGCCAGCACCACTACATATTTTAAGCGTAGGGCTATAGCCAAGCGGTAAGGCAACGGATTTTGATTCCGTCATGCGCAGGTTCGAATCCTGCTAGCCCTGCCATTACTTTTTAAGTAAATGCAAATTTAAATGGGGCCTTAGCTCAGCTGGGAGAGCGCCTGCTTTGCACGCAGGAGGTCAGCGGTTCGATCCCGCTAGGCTCCACCAATATACTCAAACAAACTCTGGCTTACAGCAAGCCGGATTTTTTTATTTTAAGGCCCTATTATACTGGTGTTGATTTCCGCTACTTTCCCCTGTGGTGCCGACAGGTCTGCCCGGGCGGAGCTGACCCCGATTCCCTCACTGCAGGCAGCGGTTTGTCCGTGTGGACACAACTCGCAGGATAAGCGGGTACCATACATAATGCACGCCATACAAAAGAAAAACCCGCCGCTCGGTGCGACGGGTGGTGATAATATGGGTTATTCCTAGTTTTCTATTTTGTAGTACGTGGATTGGTATTTGTTAAGCAGCTGATCTAAGTAGGAACTAATTTCTACGACTTCGTGAGAGGTGCGGTTTAGTTGTGATGACAGGGTGTACATCTTCTCCCGTGCCCATTCAATCTCTTCCAACAAGTCCTTCTGTTCAAGCTCCAAATGTACGCCCTCCCATTTAAATAGACTTAGATGTATGTAGGATACCCTAAGTCATTCTATTCTAAACATAATCTTTTTTGGAAACTGTATGATTTTTCTGTATTTGGGTGATAAAATGTAAATTGGAAATCAGGTGAAACCTTTCTATACCCTATGACGTAATTAAGGTAACCGCCATGAAGCGGAGGTTATACGATGGACGCGGTGGTCAAAAAAATTATTATGGAAGTAAAAAAAGGGGATCAGCAGGCGTTTGCTGAACTCGTCGATCTGTACAAAGATAAAGTGTACCAAATTTCATACCGCATGCTCGGAAATGTGCATGAAGCTCAGGACATTTCCCAGGAGGCCTTTTTAAGAGCCTATACGAACATAGACAGCTTTGATATGAACCGGAAATTTTCAACCTGGCTGTTTCGGATTGCAACCAATCTGTCCATTGACCGAATACGTAAAAAGAAGCCGGATTTTCATCTGGATGATCCTGTGGGAGGGACAGAGGATTTCAACTATTACTCCCAGATTGCCGCAGATGAAGAACTTCCTGAAGATAAGGTCGTGCAGTATGAAATGCAGGGATGGATACAGAGTGAGATTACAGCGCTTCCTCCAAAATACCGTTCTGCAATCATTTTAAAATACTTAGAGGATCTTTCCTTAAAGGAAATAAGCGAAATCCTCAATCTCCCGGTAGCGACAGTCAAAACACGTATTCACCGAGGGAGAGAGGCGTTGCGCAAACGACTTCGCAACTCGTAAGAAAGGGGTGCTTTTCATGGCTTGTGAAAAAACCAAAATTGAAGACCTTCATAAATATCTCGATGAAGAAATGACGCTCCTGGAGAAGAAACAGCTCGAGCAGCATCTTATGAAATGCGGGGACTGTGACAAGCACCTGCGTGAACTGCGGAAGACCATCGCCATTGTCCAGAGCTCGTCTCATATTGAAGCGCCAGGGGATTTCACTGCGAATGTGATGAAAAAGCTTCCTGAACAAAAGAAAAGCAGGAAATATAAAACGTGGCTGCGAAAGCACCCGTTTGTCCTTGCGGCAGCTGTGTTCATGCTGTTGTTTGTCACAAGCGTCTCCTCTTTATGGTCCGGGGGAGGCTCCCAGATTACCGTACAGGGACAGGGAAACTTCCATATTGATGAAGAGCGCAGTGTGGTCATTGTTCCGGCAGGTGAAACGATAGAAGGAGACCTTCTGATACGCAACGGTGACGTGGAGATAGAAGGTGAAGTGCTGGGGAATGTCACGGTGATTAACGGCGAACAGTACCTCGCTTCGGCCGGATACATTGCAGGAGAAACAAACGAGATCAATCAGATTATGAGCTGGCTTTGGTATGAGACTAAATCATTCTTCAGCGAAGTTGTCAGGATTTTTGACAGTCAGGCCCCCGCGGAGAATCATGAATAAGAAGAAAATTCTCAAAAGGTAACAGTAGACAGGCACGATGCTCGCCCGGCAGGAGTAAACCCACTCCTTCCGGGCTCTTTAAAGACGGCAGCGGCTCCGCTCGTTGCTTCGAGGTTGGCCCAAAAGGTAGAAACCACCTTTTGGGCCAACCTCTTTTTGTAACCAGGATGTAACGAAATCGTATGTTGTATCGTCTTAAAGGTGGGGAATACATAGGGAAGAGCGGGTTAAAAACAGTATACGGATCAAACCGAAAGTAAACGTTTTGTGATATAATAGGTAAGTTATAACAATACTAAACAGGATTAACTGCGGTATTTTCCGGATTAATCCCAGCCTTTTCATTATAAAACGTTTCTTTAGGAATTTTTTCATGGAGGAAAAGCCATGTTTGAAGATATTCAAATCCTTCGTATTTTAGGAATTATTTTAGATATTGCACTTGTATCTTTTGTTATTTACAAGCTGATTATGGTGATTCGCGGAACGAGGGCCGTACAACTTGTAAAAGGGATCGTCGTTATTCTTGCGGTGTGGTTCATCTCAAGCTTCTTAGGGCTTCAGACACTGCAGTGGATTATGGGAACCGCTGTTACATACGGTCTTCTTGCGATTATTATTATCTTCCAGCCTGAACTAAGACGTGCCCTGGAGCAGCTTGGCCGGGGGAAATTCTTTGCGAAAAGTTCGTCAGCTGAAGAAGAAGAATTGAAGACGACGATCAATCATGTCGTAAAAGCAGCGAATTATATGGGGAAACGCCGTATAGGTGCACTCATTTCACTGGAACGGGAAACAGGTATGAATGATTATGTGGAGACAGGGATTCCGATGGAAGCAAGACTTTCTTCAGAGCTGTTAATCAACGTCTTTATTCCAAATACACCTCTCCATGACGGAGCTGTGATTATTAAAGGAAATGAAATTACGGCTGCAGCCTGCTATCTGCCATTATCAGAAAATCCATTTATTTCAAAAGAGCTGGGTACACGCCACCGGGCTGCTCTTGGAGTCAGTGAAGTGACAGATGCGATCACCCTTGCTGTATCAGAGGAAACAGGAGGTATTTCGTTAACGAAGAACGGGGAGCTTCACCGTAATTTAGACGAAGAGTCTCTCAGAGAGCTGCTTGTAAAAGAAATGATGTCCGAACAATCCGGCTCCACTACATCACGCTGGCAGTGGGGAGGCAGGAAAAATGGATAAGTGGTTTAATAACAAATGGTTTATTCGCGGTATCTCCATTGTGATTGCCGTGATGCTCTATTTAATGGTGAGTATTGATAACGTCAATCAGCAGCCCGGCGGTATACCGGGAATTACCGACGGACACCGCGTTCTGGAAGAAGTGGAACTTCAGGTTTACTACAACGATGAGGATTATGTTGTGAGCGACGCACCGGAGACTGTGGAAGTAAATGTGCGGGGGCCTCAAAATCTTCTGACGATTCTGCAATTCAGAAGTCCTCAGTATGAGGTGTTTATTGACTTGAGGGGAAAAGAACCGGGAGAGCATTATGAAAGAGTGCAACACCGTGGATTCTCAAATGACTTGAATATCTCTGTTATGCCAATGACTGTCAGTGTGACGCTGGAAGAAAAGCAAACAGCTTCTTTCCCAGTGGAAATTGAGTTGCTCAACGAAGAGGAAATAGGGGCCGACTACACAATAGGCGAGCCTTCAGTCGACCCGTCCAGTGTAGAAGTAACGGCAGCCGAGAGCCTTATTAACCAGATTGCCTATGCACGAACGTTTGTGGACATCGGAGGAGAAACAGATACAGTATCAGAAAGTGCCGATGTCGTTCTCTTTGACGCTTACGGGAATGAGGTTCAGCTGGAAACAAACCCTTCCGAAGTAGATGTGGAAATACCCATTAACAGTACTCCTCGAAAAGAAGTACCGGTCAACATCGGGGGGGAGGGCACGCTCCCCAACGGAAGTGCTGTAGCATCCATTGAAGCATCACCTGAAACGGTCACGCTTTTTGGACCGTCGTCAGTATTGAATGGCATTAGTTCAATTGACGACCTTTCCATTGACCTCAGTGACATTACAGAAGACACCTCCATTGAACTGGATGTGCCAGTTCCTGAAGGAGTGGAGAGAGTAGAGCCTGAGACCATCACCGTAGATGTGCAGATAGAAGAAGAGGAAACCCGGACGTTCGGTAACTTTCCGTTTGAAATCATCGGTCTGGAAGAGGGCAAAGAGGTAGAGCTTGTGGCACCTGAAAATACGTATTTTGATTTGCAGGTTCTCGGTGCACCGAGTATCCTCAGAAACCTTGGCCGGGATGATATCGATGCGTTTATTGATCTGGAGGGCCTTGATGAAGGAGAGCACGAAGTCCCCCTTGTCCTGAACGGCCCCCGGAATCTTCGTTTTAATCAAAGTCTCAACGAAGTTCAGGTAATCGTGTATGATGAAGAAGAGGAAGAAATCCAAAGCTCATCCGTAGAGGAAAGTACCGAACCTGAAGATGAGGTAACCGAGCCGGAGGACGAAGAAGAAAGCAGCGAAGCAGAAACGGAAGAAGAAATGGAAGAAGAAATGGAAGAAGAAATAGAAGAACAACCAGAGGACGAGGAAGAAGCTGAAGAAACTGAGGAAGAAGATACAACCTCTTCCATTCACAGAACGCCACATTGGATTTAATCGATAAGGAGAGATTGATATGGGTAAGTATTTTGGAACTGACGGGGTCAGAGGGGTAGCAAACACTGAACTCACACCTGAATTGGCATTTAAACTGGGCCGCTTCGGCGGATATGTTCTCACGAAGGAATGTGAAGGAAAGCCAAAAGTGTTAATCGGCCGTGACACACGTATTTCCGGGCACATGCTGGAAGGGGCACTTGTAGCAGGACTCCTTTCCATCGGTGCTGAAGTTATGCGTATCGGTGTTATTTCCACACCTGGTGTAGCTTATCTTACAAAGGCATTGAGTGCTCAGGCAGGGGTTATGATTTCAGCATCCCACAATCCGGTAGCTGATAACGGTATCAAGTTTTTCGGACCGGACGGATTTAAGCTTGTAGACAGCCAGGAAGAAGAGATTGAAGCTCTTTTAAATCAGGAAGAGGGAATGGAAGACGGACTGCCTCGTCCTACTGGCGGGGATCTTGGTCAGGTTAATGATTATTTTGAGGGCGGACAGAAGTATCTGCAGTTTCTTAAACAAACGATTCATCAGGACTTTACCGGCTTACATATTGCTCTTGACTGTGCCCACGGTGCAGCGTCTTCACTGGCTACGCACCTCTTTGCGGACCTTGAAGCAGAGCAGATCTCAACAATCGGTGCCTCTCCGAACGGCGTTAACATTAACGAAGCCGTAGGATCGACGCATCCGGAAGCCCTTGTATCCCTTGTGAAGGAAAAGGGGGCTGACATCGGCCTTGCTTTTGACGGAGACGCAGACCGTCTGATTGCTGTTGATGAAAACGGCGATATCGTAGATGGCGACCAGATTATGTTTATCTGTGCCAAATACATGAAAGAAAAAGGCTTTCTGAAAGAAGATACCGTTGTTTCCACTGTTATGAGTAACCTTGGCTTCTACAAAGGCCTGGAGAAAATCGGTGTTAATACACAACAGACAGCAGTCGGTGACCGTTATGTGATGGAAGAGATGCGTAAGGGAGGCTACAACCTCGGTGGTGAGCAGAGCGGCCACATCATTTTCCTTGATTACTCCACTACAGGCGATGGTCTTTTATCGGCAATCCAGCTTGTCAACATCATGAAAGCGACGGACAAGCCGCTATCCCAGCTGGCATCTGAAATGAAGAAGTACCCGCAGAAGCTTGTTAATGTACGTGTAGCTGACAAGCATGCTCTTCACGATAATGAGGTTATTACTGAAGAGATTCAGGCTGTTGAAGGGGAAATGAACGGTGAGGGCCGCATCCTCGTGCGTCCGTCAGGAACTGAGCCCCTTGTCCGGGTTATGGCAGAAGCACCAACAGTGGAACTTTGCGATACGTATGTTCAAAAAATTGTTGATGTTGTCAAACGGGAACTCGGATCTCTCGACTAATACGGGACTGCCTGGGTGGCACAGAGGGTGCTATCCAGGCATATTCTTGATTAAAGGGAAATCCCCGCCTGCATAAAGGAGGTGGAAAACAAAGGAACGTTTAATTACGAACAGCCAGGGGAAACGTCAACAGTAGCGCCTTCATACAAAAGTATTGACCGTATTTTACAGAATGTAGTATGATGAGCGGGTATTCAAAAATGGAAAGGTGGATCGAAGTTACTGAACTGTTAGTTTAAAAGCGCCTGAACTGCCCTTGTGAACGGACAAAGCAACGGCAGTTGACGAGGAGGAGGTTTATCGAGCATTTCGGCGGATGCCTCCCGGTTGCGATCATCACAACCGAAAATCAAAGCCCAAAACAAAGAGGCGACTCTTTGAACAAAAGCTGCGATTTTGATGACCCAAAAATATAAAACCAGAATAGAGAGTGGGGCGGGAGTGCCCTGCGCATTTTCCTGCCCTGCTGAGGGAGGAAAAGTTTTTATGTGTGGAATTGTTGGATATATCGGAACAGAAGATGCAAAAGAGATTTTACTAAGAGGACTGGAAAAGCTTGAGTACCGCGGATATGACTCTGCAGGTATTGCAGTTGCAAGCGATCAGGGAGTAAGCGTCTTTAAAGAAAAAGGACGTATTGCCAACCTTCGTAGTGCTGTAGATGAGACTAAAAAAGGTACAGTCGGTATCGGCCATACACGCTGGGCTACCCACGGTGCACCGAGCCAGGTGAATGCTCACCCTCATCAGAGCACAAATGAGCGTTTTACGATCGTACACAACGGTGTAATCGAAAATTACTCACAGCTTCGTAAAGAACACCTTCAACACGTTGAGCTTGAAAGTGATACGGACACGGAAATCATCGTACAGCTTATCGAGCGCTTCGCGAATGAAGGAAAAACAACAGAAGAGGCGTTCCGTATGACACTCAGCCTCTTAAAAGGTTCTTATGCGACAGCCCTTTTAGACAACCAGGACCCGGATACGATTTATGTAGGTAAAAATAAGAGCCCTCTCCTTGTCGGTATTGCTGACGGAGTAAACGTGGTTGCAAGTGATGCAATGGCAATGCTTCAAGTAACCAATGAGTTTATTGAACTTATGGACGAAGAAATTGTCGTTGTTACCCGTGACAATGTTCAGGTGAAAACACTTGAGGGTGAAAACGTCGCTCGTGATTCCTACACGGCAGAGCTTGATTCAAGCGACATCGAAAAAGGAACGTATCCGCACTACATGCTTAAAGAGATCGATGAACAGCCTTTTGTTATCCGTAATATCATCACCAAATACAAAAACGAAAACGACACGATCAAACTTGACGAAAATATCCGCCAAGCTGTCCTTGATTCCGACCGTGTGTATATTATTGCGGCAGGAACAAGCTATCATGCAGGATTAGTCGGGAAACAACTGATCGAAAAAATCGCTAACAAGCCTGTTGAAACGCATATTGCCAGTGAGTTTCTATATAACATGCCATTGCTTAGCGAAAAACCACTCTTTATTTTCATTTCACAAAGTGGCGAAACGGCCGACAGCCGCGGCGTACTTGTGGAAATTAAAAAGCTTGGCCATAAATCCCTGACGATTACGAACGTACCGGGTTCAACGCTATCCCGTGAAGCAGATTACACGCTTCATACGTACGCAGGTCCTGAAATTGCCGTTGCTTCTACAAAAGCTTATACAGCCCAGATGGCGGTTCTTGCCATTCTTGCGGTGGATACAGCCCGCGCTGCCGGTATTCAAATGGACTTCGATCCGCTCCAGGAGCTTGCCATCGTGGCAAATGCAATGGAAACACTGGCAGACCGTAAAGAAGAACTCGAGCAGATCGCACGTGACTACATGAGCGTTACCCGCAACTGTTTCTTCATCGGCCGTGCCATGGACTACCATGTCTGCCTTGAAGGTGCCTTGAAGCTTAAAGAAATCTCCTACATTCAGGCAGAAGGTTTTGCCGGAGGAGAGCTTAAGCACGGCACGATTGCCCTGATTGAAGAAGGTACACCGGTTATCGGCCTTGCTACTCAGGAGCACGTGAACTTAAGCATCCGCGGAAACATAAAAGAAGTTGTTGCCCGTGGAGCATATCCATGTGTTATCAGCATGGAAGGAATGGAAGAGGAAGAAGATACGCTTGTTATTCCGCACGTTCACGAATATCTGACGCCGCTTGTAAGTGTGCTTCCACTTCAGATTATCTCTTACTATGCTGCCCTGCACCGCGGCTGTGACGTAGATAAGCCGCGTAACCTTGCGAAAAGTGTAACGGTTGAATAGACTGGTAGAATCTGAGAATGATTTTTGATGCGTTACAAAAAAATTTGGCAACTAAGAATAAAGGGGAAACCAGACAAGGTTTCCTCTTTTTTTAGTGGTGTAATTAATATTATTTTATTGTCTAGTATTACATTTCATAGAGAGTCATAGGTACGTGTAAACTAAAATGATTTGGTTCTTTGTAAACGAAGTCATTCTTCGCAGTGAGATGAACAGGGGGCATGAAGCCCCCTGTTTTCACTTATTAACGGCTTGTCCGGCAGCCGCTCTTTAATGGGCCATCATTTCTTGTTTAATGTCATTTCCGTCCATATGGGCAGGGTAGTAAGTCGGCCAGTTAGTTACTTCATCTAGCAATCTTTCTCGGTCATCTCCCCAATAGAGGTGGAAGTGGTCCGATTTTGTGGGGAAGATATTGTGGTCGCTAAACTGAATGTAAGCAGGCATCTCTTCATCGCCTTCTTCCTGTTTGAAAATGAAACGTACACCACGGTTGCCGGCTTCGTAAGTGAGGACCTCATAGCCGTCGTATACGTACTCTCCGCTCCATTCCCCTTCATCACTGCTAAATGTAAACGTACCGTCTTCAATGGTGATGTTATCCACGTCTGTTTCATAGCCGGTTTCATAGTATTCGGTATATTCCTCTGCTGTCATTGAGTCGCTTTCAGATGCTTTTTGCTCCATGACTTCATCCAGTTCCCCGTTTATGAAGTAGGGGTAAACAGATTGCCATTCCCCTTCCCAGTCAGATAGATCCCGGTCTTCAATTTGCTCATCTTCAAAATAACCATCATAAATCGCCTGTGATTCTTCATCATGGCTGTGTTCATGTTCATGGTCATGATCATCACTGCTGGGATCGTGGTCATTATCTTCCTGGTGCTCCTCGTTTTCTTCCGCGTCATTATCCTCTGCAGATTCATTTCCTGTGTTCTCTTGAGCTTCATCCCCCTGGTTGGCGTTAGATTCTTCGGTGTTTTCACTCTGACAGGCTGCCAGCAGTAAAGCAGCTGCAAACGTTGAAGCATAAAGATGTGTTCGTTTCATAAAAATACTCCTCTCACAAATCGTAATAATTCTTATTTGGGAGTATACGCTCCTAATATGATCTGGTCAAGCCCTGACTTTCAAAAAGGAGGGGGTGCCAGAGAACTATAGTGGTCTGCTTGCGAATAGAGTAAGAAAGAAAGCTGAGTGCTTAAATTCTTTTGTCTGTGTTAGAGGTCAGGGAGCGGGACATAAACAGACTAAGCCCGGAAGCAAAAGATGCCTCCGGGCTTGTTTTTCATTATGAACGTTCATCGAGGACGTTGTGAAGACGATCCGGGAAGTCGGTAAAAATTCCGGTTACCCCCCAGTCCATGAGGCGTTCCATGTCTTCCTTTTCGTTAAGCGTGTACACGTGAACCATAAAATCATGTTCCCGGGCACGCTGGACAAAGTCTTCATCAATGACCTCCGTACCATCGTAGTATTCCAGGTGAGGGCCAATACCTACTGCATACTGGGAAATCTCTTCAAAGTCTTCATCTTTCATTTCACTTGGTGCAGGGGTGATATCAAGCCATTCCTCTTTTTCCCCGGTTTCTTCATCAACTTCCCACCAGAGAAGCTGAACCAGTGGAATCGACTCGTTAAGCTCATGTACTTCTTTAAGGCTGTCCTGGTGGAAGGACTGAATAATGACATTGTCTTTTTCGTCAAAGCCATATTCCTCAATCATCTCTACGAGGGGCTCTTCCATGTCTTTATTCAGGTAGGTAGACTTGGTTTCAAGGTAGTAGTTGACATCACTGCCGAACTCATCGAAGATTTCTTCAAGTGTAAGAATTTCGGCACCTTCGTAGGACTCATCTGCCTTCTCTGGATATTCTTCGTTAAACCAAGAACCGGCGTCGAGTTCTTTCAGCTCTTCAAGGGTGTAGTCACCCACTTCGCCTTCTTTGTCTGTCGTGCGGTCAACCTCATCATCGTGGAAAGCAACAAGTTCACCGTCAGCTGTCATCTGGATGTCCAGTTCCAGCCAGTCTGACTCCATTTTCACGGCTTTATTAAGAGCGGGCATGGTTTGTTCCGGTGCGTGGCCGCTGGCACCACGGTGGGCAATTACTTTCACTTCGTTGTCTGTTCTTTCGGCTTCAAACTCTCCCTCATTCTCATACTGTTCCATTTCGTCCGGTTCTTCTGCTTCTCCGTTGGCTCCGCATCCAGCTAAAGCTGTTAACAGGAATGCGGCTGGCAAACATGTAAGTAAATACTTTTTCATGATGAATCACCTTCCTGATTAAGTATTTTTCTGCTGATGAAGCTACGATAGTGAGTATAGTAAAAACGGCTCAGAGCTTCAACCTTGAAGCTGTGAAAAAGCAGTCTTTCGCACAATAATCAGATTTTTCGGAATCCAATATTGACATTTTAAAGCCTGCAGGATACAATTCATTACGAGTAGACAGCAGTTTTTAAGTTTTTAAAACACCGGTAACTCTTTTTTTATTCCCTCATACGAAAGCGCTTTCGCTCCCCGTATTGACTTGTTTTAAGAACTGAAGAAGGATGTTTTTCAATTTAAAAACAACTTCTCTTAAAAACATCTTCTCCATCCATTAGTAATGCAAGAAACGAAAGCGCTTTCGTAACGATTGCATTTAAATCCAGAGGTGAAGGGAGTCTTCTGGAATTCTTCATCATCTTGTATAGGTGTTTTCGAAAGCGCTTTCGGGAGGAAGATGTTTCTCAAAAAATAAATAAGGAGGCAATAGAGCAGAAAGGGTTAGAAAAGAGTTAACAATAAAAATGAAGAGGTGGGAAAACACATATGGTGAGAAGAAGTATAGGGTTGTTCATGATTTTTTTACTGGTTGTACCGGTTTTATTTACGCAAAACGCAGAAGGCAGCAATCATTCGGGGGAGACAGAAGATGATGATTGGATGTTAACGTGGGAAGATCAGTTTGAAGGGGACGAACTTGATCCGGATAAATGGACGATTGATACAGGAAACGGGTTTTATGATGCCAACGGGAGTTGGGTTCCCGGCTGGGGGAATGAGGAGCTTCAATCCTACCAGGAGGATAACGTAAAAGTAGAGGACGGAAAGCTCATTTTGGAAGGCCGGGAAGAAACGGTTACTGATGAAACAGGAACCTATGAGTATACTTCCGGCAAGGTTCATTCTCAGGGGAAGTTCAGCCAGAAGTACGGGAAATTTGAAGCAAAGATGGCGCTTCCTGAAGGTCAGGGATACTGGCCGGCATTCTGGATGATGCCTGAAGACGATGTATACGGCGGCTGGGCGGCTTCGGGTGAGATTGACATTATGGAAGCGGCAGGGGGAAGACCTGATCATATCGGTGGCGCGATTCACTATGGAGCTGAATGGCCGAACAATACGTATACAGCAAAAGATTACTATTTTCCAGATGGAACCGATATTACGGACTTTAATGTGTACAGTGTGGAATGGGAACCGGGAGAAATTCGCTGGTATGTGAACGGTGAATTGTACCAGACGTTAAATAACTGGAGCACAACCGGTGCAGGAAACCCAGCTAAATTTTCGTACCCAGCTCCTTTCGATCAGGAATTCTATCTTATTTTAAACCTCGCTGTTGGCGGATGGTATGGTGGAGATCCGGATCACACGACCGACTTTCCGGGTGAGGTTGTCATTGATTATGTAAAGGCTTATGAACTGACGGGCAGAGACTACATGGAGCCTGTGGAGCCGGTATTTGAAGCGGAAGAGCTTCCGGAAAACGCAAAAGAAGCAATTGACGGAAATTATGTGTACGATACGGACTATGAAAAAGGGTTCACAGATATTAAAACCAATGATGATCTTCAAAATAAATGGACTTATGATTACTGGAACCTGGTTCATTTAAATGAGTTTAATGGTGATGCTTCTGTGTCGGTTGATGAATTAGATGGTGACCGTTATGCCAAAGTAGACATTACAAATGGCGGAAATCAGCCTTATTCCGTTCAATTGATTCAAAACGTAACGTTAGGCAAGGGAAGATGGTACAAGTTAAGCTTTGATGCAAAAGCGGCCGCTGACCGGTCGATGAATGTGAAAATTGGCGGTGGTCCTGAAAGAGGCTATACGGCCTATTCACCAAGCCGTGACTTTAATTTAACGACGGATGTTGAGACGTATGAAATGACATTCCAGATGCAGCATGATAGTGACGCAATGGCCCGTCTGGAATACAACATGGGTTTAAACACAAACAGTGTATGGGTTGGAAATGTCGTACTGGAAGAAGTGGAAGCACAAGATCCGTATAATGAAAATGCTCCAAAACAGCCGTTAAGAAACGGAAACCATGTGTACAACGGTACCTTTGATCAGGGCAGGATGGACAGAATGACATTCTGGAATTTGGAAAGTGAAGGTGCTGATGCCTCCGCTTCTGTGGATCCGATTGCCAGAGAGCTGGAGATTGATATAACAGATGGCGGGAATGTCCCTGAGTCCGTATCTTTAACACAATACGGAATAAACTTACTCGCGGGTGCTGAATACGAACTGACTTTCAACGGAAGAGCAACTGAAGGAAGAGACATTAAAGTTGCTTTATTGAACGAAGACGGGACAGGCGTTTACCACGAGGAAACACTGGCTTTACCAGAAGGCCAGGGAGAACATGGATTCACGTTTACCATGCCTGATGTAACGGATACAGCGGGACAGCTTGTTTTTTACGCTGGCGGAAACAGCAGTAATGTTGTATTGGACGATATTGAACTGTTCCGGCTGTCCGGTGGTGATAACGTATCACTTGAAGAAGCGTTCCCGTTAAAGAATGGGGACTTTACCAATGGTTCTTCATACTGGGGCACCCATATTCAAGGGGACTACGGTGATTCTTCTTCAGCCGGATCCTTTAAGGTGGAAAAAGGGGAAGCAAGATTCTCTGTAGAAAATACCGGTGATAACCCATGGGACATTATGTTCTTCCAGAATGATCTTTCTGTGAAGGCCGGAAAAACGTACATTGTTGAATTTGATGCTAAATCTACGATTGATCGAGACATTGAAGTTATCGTGGAAAATGCAAATTACCACCGCTTTTTATCGAAGGACATTTCTTTAACAGAAGAAATGAATACCTATGCGTTTGAATTTGTGATGGGTGAAGATGAGGTTGTTGGTCTTAAGTATCTTCTTGGGGCATTTGAGAGCGGTCCTCATGATGTGGTCGTTAAAAATGTCCGCTTTGAGGTTAAAGGCGAGAGAGAAAAGTATTTTCCTTTGAAAAACGGCGACTTCTCTCATGGCCTGGAAGAGTGGGGCACCCACCTTCAGGGAGAATATGATGGCGGTTCAAGCGCAACGTTTAATGGAGAAGAAGAAGCGAAAATAACAATCGCAAACACCGGATCAAACCCTTGGGACATTCAGCTGTACCAGGCAGGGTTGAACTTGTTCAAAGGTCAAACGTATGTGGTTGAATTTGATGCCCGGTCAACGACTGACCGTTCCATTGAAGTTGTCCTCGACAATGGTCCGGCCGGGGGCTACTACAGGCACTTTGAAGAGGTTGTTCAACTCTCGGGTTCTACTGAGACGTTCACATTTGAATTTGAAATGGGCGCAGACGATAACGTCGGAATACAATTCCTTGTCGGAAACGTATTAAATGAACAAATTTCTCACGAACATACCGTGGTTATTGATAATGTAAGAGTAGAAGTTCAAGGCATAAGGGAATTCCTTGCCGGTGAACCTGAGGAGAAGGAAGAAGATGAAACAGTACCTTCTGCTTCTGTTGCCGAGCTGTTGACAGAATTTGATGAGAAGCTGAACGTATACATTGATGCAGGTCAAGTTCAAAGACCGCTGACGAACAAGCTCAGCAACACGCTCAGACAAGCCGGCTATCATTACGATGGGGATAGACATAAACAAGCTGGGATGTTTGTGGAGAAGTTCTTGAAGCACTTAAATGATGATAAAAAATTCATTGAAGAAGAGGCAAAAATGACGCTGACGGAACTGGCTCATCAAGTACTGGAGGCACTAAGGGAAGAAGAGAAGTAAGGCAGTCTGATATTTTCGCAGAGTACCAAAGCTATAGCTGACCCACCCTCGTTTGAGTTTATACCTCAGACGGGGGTTTTTTTGGCAGGGACTTAGGAAATAACATCACATTGACTTCATGACGCTTTTAAAGTAGTATTCACTCATGAATTGAAAGGTTGTATTGTCTCCTATTCTCATTCTGAGGGGAATGATTGATTATGAGTTATAGAGAGTTACATGTTCATCACGAGATCCGGTATATGAGAAAAGCATCCCGGTCCTTTTACATGAATGCTTTTATTTTCGGTGTTATCGCAACGCTGCTCTTTTGCAATACGCTCCTTTGCCTGTACTATCTGATATTTGATCCACTGGCTATCGGGGATAGGCAGCTGTTTCAGCTGATACAGTCCATCATTGGTGCATTCAGTATTGCTCTTTTCATAGAAGCGTTTTATCAAAAAAGAATCGGTCAGGTAAAAAAACTGGCGCATATTCGAAAAAGGATAAAAGCGAGTGTATACTTTTCAAAAACAGACAAGAAGAAATTTATAAAAATGCTACGAGCACGCAGCACAGACAGAGTGTCTGTTTTCCGCGAATTCCTGCAAAAAGAAGAGAGGCTGAAAAGCCAAAAGGACTTACGTAACTATTATTGAGTTCGTTGCACAGCCCTTCCGGATATGATTTCCGGAGGGGGTTTTCTATACCTCATTACATAACTGGAGGAATGAACACAATAACCGAACTGCCCTGAATGCGGGTCTGAATATATTTATGAAGATGGGAACCTTCTCGTTTGTCCTCTCATGAATGGACAGCAAGAAAGCAGGCGGCTTCTGAAGAAGAGAATGTGATTCGGGACGTGAATGGTCACATCCTGAATGACGGGGATACTGTCACCGTGATTAAAGATCTGAAAATTAAAGGCAGCTCTTCTGCTGTGAAGCAAGGCACGAAAGTGAAAAATATCCGTCTTGTTAACGGGGATCACGATATTGACTGCAAGATTGACGGCTTCGGAGCCATGAAGCTGAAGTCTGAGTTTGTAAAGAAAATATAAAAGGAACTGCACCTTGAAATGAGGTGCAGTTTTTTTGGAGATTAAGACTTCCATATTCTAACACATATGATAAGATAGGATAAATATTCCTTCCAATCGATCTTTTCTGCAGTTTAATTAAACGTTTATTTAAGCTGAAAATTATGTTGATATGCAGAGAGTGGTGGAAGTGTTTTCGCTAGGAGTCCGCTGTTCTTTACATCAAAACATTTATGGCAACAAAAGCTGTAAAAAATCCAAGGAGGATGAGAAAAAGTGATTACCTACCCAACAATGCCGTCAAAAGCTTCCATTGCGATCACAGCTCCTTCATCGGGAGTGGAAAACGAACTGCACCATCTGGTTAAAGAAGCAGTGGCCCGTTTTGAAGAAAAAGGACACCGCGTGACCTGCGGGGATACGGTCTGGACCCAGGAGAAAGCAAAAGCAGCTTCTGCTGCTGTAAGGGCGGAAGAACTGAACCGGTTCCTTTCAGACTCCACGACCGATGTCATTATCCCTCCATGGGGAGGTGAGCTTTTAATAGAAATTCTCGAACATATAGACTACGAGAAGATAAACAGAAAATGGCTTCTCGGTTATTCAGATACAAGTCTGCTGCTCCTTGCTGTTACCTTAAATACGGGAATAGCAACTGCTCACGGAACGAATGCCGTTGATCTGCGGGGAAAAGAAACCGACGAGACAACAGCCAAATGGGAAAATGCTCTGAGCACAAATGCAGGTGATTCCATTAAGCAGTATTCTTCCTTTTACTATCAAAAAGAATGGCAGTTTGATAACCCAACTCCGTGGATCTTTCATTTAACTGAGGAAACAAAATGGAAAACAGTATCAGGGCAGGCAGAGCAGGTAAAAGGACGGCTGCTTGGGGGATGTATCGATGTGATCAGTCACCTTATAGGGACAAAACTAGGGGATGTGAAAAGATCCAGGGAGACGTATTTACGAGGGGATTCAATTCTCTGGTACTTTGAAAACTGCGAGCTCAGTACCACCGATCTTCGGAGAAATCTTGTGCAGATGAAGATGGCAGGCTGGTTTGACGGGTGCTCCGGAATCTTGTTTGGGCGAAGCGCAGCCAATACCCCGGTAGAAGGGTATACAGCGGAAGACGTGTACGAAGAGCTCGCAGAGGAGCTTGGGATTCCTGTCATCTATGACATCGACTGCGGTCACGTCCCGCCACAGATCACACTGATCAACGGAGCATATGCTGAGGTAAGTGTGAAAGAAGGGAAAGGCGAGATTGTTCAGCATTTTAAAAAGTAAGTGAATACGGGAGACAGGCAGTTGGAGAAGGGTATAGCGTGAATCCGCGGACCAATCTGATGAATCTTTTTGATATAACATTAATCCGCCACCACTTATCATGAATCCTCAGCATTCACCCGGTTCCCTGGCTTCTCCCAGTAAATCATGCTCTCAACTTCCTTCTCTCTCACCATTCCTGTTTTTTCTAAAACACGGATGGAAGGAACATTATCCTTATGGCACTCAGCCCGGACGATGCTTGCCTCTCCGGTTGAGCAGGCCCAGTCTATGAGTGCCGCCACAGCTTCGGTGGCGAGACCTTTGTTCTGCTCGGACGGGATGATACTGTATCCTGTTTCAACAGCTCCATTTTTATCAGGTACCCCTTTAAAACCGGCGTCTCCGATAATGGTGAGGGTTTCCCTGCTTATAATAAACCACGGTCCCCATCCGAGAGCGGAAGGGTCGTTTTTCAGCTCCTCAATATAAGCTGCAATATGGGGGCCGACTGGATAATCCTCGTCAAATGCCTGGGGAAGGGACTCTTCTGTGCAGGGGACGAGTATCAGGTGTTTGGTTAATCGCTTCATCACAGCCTCCTATTTTCGTTTCCAAAATCTGTTTTTATTTTACCACAGCAAATGTGTTGTAAGAACGCTCTTTTAACCATAAAAAGAGCGATACATCAGGTATTTCCTATAAGTCGCTCCTCTGTATAAAAGCTATGCTCCCTGTGATTGGTTGTCTTCAACTGTAGGCAGCATTTCCTTTTTTAGTTTGTGATACTGATAGGTTCCCCGGATTCCCTGAATGAAAAAGTATGAAAACACTGCAACCATGAAAAGGGAGGCGGCATTAGAGAATTCTGTACCGAAGCGCAGGAAAAGCTGGCTTGCCCAGTAATAGAGTAATAGGGAAACTGCACAGAACCGGCTTGCCTTGTAAATACCTAAGCTCAGTAAAAACATGAGGGCAATATCAATAAACGTCTCTGCCCAGACAATCCCCAGAAAGTCAGGGTTAAAGAACATCATAAACAAGATGAGCACGACGTTAAAAGAGGCGAGGATAACGCCTGTAATCCACCCGGTTTTAATATTGCTTTTCGCTTCTTTAAGTCTCTTTGCAGGAGCAGACGTTTGTTCTTCTGTTTCGTCTGTGGCTTCCGGGTTTTCTCTTTCCCACTTTTCAACAGCCTCTTCAAGGCCCATGGCGGCCGGAGTAACTTGAGAGTCAAGTTTTCCCTGTTTTACGGCAAGCTGGCGCAGATAGTCCTTACGAATAAGGAATGCATGAACGATTCCAAGGAGAAAGCCTACCAGGCCCAGGTTGAACAGCAGGTTCTCGAGCACCGGAAGCACACCCAGTATAAAGAGCATAAAGCTTATAAGAAAAGGTAACGCATACAGTAAGCTGTAAAGCATCCATCTCCGGTTGGAAGCCCTGATTCCGGTATGGAGAAAGGCAATAAAGAAAAAAAGGATGGTCAAAAACCATAAGAAGTAGAGGGAGTGGCGGATCTTCCACCCTTTGCTCAGTTCATTCATAGACAAGCTCCTTTAATTTTAGTATTTAAGAATCTGTCTTATTCTAGCAGAACAGAAGCGAACTTATTGTCATGATTTGTCGCATAACCTTTCTTTTTAGAAGAAGGATGTCTTTCCGTCGTGCTTCAATTGAAGTGGGAGGTCTCTGAAATCAGGATACTTGAAAGAAGGGTTGATAAAAATAATCCAGAATACTGTAATAAAGATCAATGGAGGCGGTTGACATGGAACCTAAATGGCTCACATGGGCAAAGGAGCTGCAGGCCATCTCCCAGTCCGGGCTTACATATACAAAAGATGTGTATGACAAGGAACGTTTTGAAGAAATCAGGAGAATCAGCACAGAAATGATGGCACATCAAACCGGTATGGACACGGAGAAAATAAAAGCCCTTTTTGCCAATGAAACAGGCTATGCTACACCTAAAGTAGATATCAGAGCCGTTGTGTTTAAAGAAAACAAACTTTTGATGGTCAAAGAAAAGAGCGACGGGAAGTGGTCCCTTCCTGGAGGGTGGGGAGATATCGGGCTCTCCCCGGGCGAAGTAGCTGTAAAAGAGGTGAAAGAGGAATCGGGGTTTGAAGTTGAGCCGTTAAAGCTTTTGGCGGTATTTGATAAAAAGCGCCACCCCCATCCTCCTTCTGCCTACCATACATATAAGCTGTTTATTCAATGTGAGATTACAGGTGGTAAAGGAATTGAAGGGGTGGAAACAAGTGATGTTGGTTTTTTCCCTGAGAATGGGCTACCTCCGTTGTCTCTGGCGAGGAATACAGAATCTCAAATACGTCAGGCGTTCAGACGTGTTAACAATCCAGATACCCCGGTGTATTTTGACTAAGAGTGTAGGTCTGAACGAAAGAAGGTTTTATCTGTCCTCAAGGCGAATCTATAGGGTGTGTTTATACGACTTTAGGAGGAATGGGCGAGTGGGAGCCTGGGACACTGGGATTTTTGATGATGATACTGCTTGTGATGTAAGAGATGAATTTCTAGATTACTTGGAGCAGGGGCATACTCCAAAGGAAGCGACGGAATTTATGCTGGATGATTATCTGGAAGAGTCCAGTTTTGATGAGGATCAGGAAGTTCTTTCCCTCGTTTATTGCGGTCTGGCGGCTGTTCAACTGGAGAAGAACTGCCTTCAAAAAGATGTGAAAATAACAACGATCGGGTTAATAAAAGGTGGCGCAGATCTTGAAATGTGGGAAGAGGCTGGCGGAGAAGAGTACAGGAACAGAGAAAAGGTGTTAAATGACTTAAAACAGGCACTTGACCAGGAGAGAGGGCAATAAAAAAGGAAACAGCTTTCTCACAGAATTAGAAAAGCAGCCGGGATTTCTGCGAAACAGATCCCGGTGAATCCTTCTCGGGGGGAATAAAAAAAGCCAAGTGCAGCGTGTGCACTTGGCTCTACTAATCTTACTGCTCGTCTTCTTCTTCGTTTTCGTCTTCTACTTCAACTTCATCGTCGTCATCGCCAAGGTCCATACCCTCATCGTCTTCTTCACCTGGAACTTCATCTTTGAACTGAACATCTACTTGTAATTCTTCGTATGTTTCATCAAGTTCAAAGGCTTCTGCAGTTGCTTCTCTGATCTCTTCTTCACTCATGTCAACTGTAAGGTCAAGCTCAGGAAGGATCTGTTCCAGCTCGTTCAATGCTTCGTCGCCTTCAAGTGTCAGCTCTTCTTCCGTACGGGCATCTTCGATTGTAGCTTCAGGCGTTCCTTCGTTGTAGTTATACTCTACGCTGTAGTCGCCTTCTTCGTACTGAGCATCAAGCTGGAAGTCTATAAAGTTAAGGTCTTCATACCAGGCGTCAGAAGCTTCATCTGCCAATTCGCCATCATCAGCTTCTTCATCGTCTTCCAGACCCAGTTCATCATCACTTTCATCTTCTTCATGCTGTTCCACTTCACCATTGTCATCTGTTGCCGTGTCGTCCTGCTGTTCTTCAGCATCCCCACAGGCAGCCAGGCTGAACGTAAGTGCTAATGTTCCGATAGATAGTCCGAATTTCTTCATGTCAAAAAACCTCCGAGTAAGTAGTAGTGTTATCTATTTTTTGTGCACAGGTGTCTCTACCCGGGGAAATCTTACGTTAAACTGAAGAAATTGAAGTGTGTGTATTCTGAAAATTTAATAAAGTGAGCGTAGAGGGCGGAGCACAGGATCAAGTTCCTGCTTTAAGACAGGGATCCATCACTCAGAAACATCTTGAAACTATCAAAAAAAACACGCAGATTCACTAAAATGAATCCGCGTGGCGTGTGTATGATCAATTACTTTACTTTTTCCTTCATCCTAAGTTCAACCCGGCGGATCTTGCCCGATGTTGTTTTCGGAAGTTCTTCCAGGAACTCAATTTGACGCGGGTACTTATAAGGTGCGGTGATCTCTTTCGTATGGTCCTGCAATTCCTTAACAAGGACATCATCAGCCACTTTATCCGGATCCCGGAGAACGACGTACGCTTTTACGATGCTTCCGCGAATTTCATCCGGTGAGGCGACGACTGCGCACTCCCGGACAGCAGGGTGCTTCAACAGGGCATCTTCAACCTCGAACGGACCGATTGTGTAGCCGGAACTGATAATGATGTCGTCACTTCTTCCTTCAAACCAGAAGTAGCCGTCTTCATCTTTGGACGCCTGGTCTCCCGTTAAGTACCAGTCCCCCCGAAACGCTGTCTGGGTTCTTTCTGAGTCCTTGTAGTATTCTTTAAACAGTGCCGGACAGTCTTTATGAACCGCAATGTCCCCAACTTCACCAACTGCTGCAGGCTGACCGTATTCATTAATCACTTCCACCTGGTTGCCCGGGGTAGGCTTGCCCATGGATCCCGGTTTTATTTCCATCCCTTGAAGGGTGCAGACGAGTAACGTGTTCTCGGTCTGGCCGTATCCGTCACGGAGGTCTGCATCGAACGCTTTTTTAAACGCTTCAATAACCGGACGGTTCAGAGGCTCCCCGGCAGAAACTGCGCTCTTTAACTTGGGAACATTATACGATGCCAGGTTCTCGACTTTAGCCATCAGTCGATACTCTGTCGGCGTACAGCAGAGGACATTGATATTTTCTTTTTCCATCATATCTAGATAGGTGTTCGGGTCAAAGCCGCCGTGATACACAAAGGCGGTAGCGCCAAGAGTAATGGTGGAGAGAAACGGACTCCATATCCACTTCTGCCAGCCTGGTGCGGCAGTTGCCCAGACGAGATCGCCCTCTTCAACACCGAGCCATTCCTTTGCGGCAGTACGGACGTGAGCGTAGCCCCAGCCGTGAGAATGAACGACCCCTTTAGGGTTTCCGGTTGTGCCGGATGTATAGGATAAAAAGGCCATATCGTCACGGGAGGTAAGTTCTCCTTCATAAACGTTATCTTCTTTTTCAGCCAGCTCTTCAAGAGACTGCCAGCCTTCTTCCTCACCGCCGACAATGAACTTTTTCGCCAGGGCACGGTGGCCGCTGCTGATGGCGTTCACTTCGGCCGTTGTTTTATGGAAAGCAACAATCCCCTTTACATTCGCATGCTCAATACGGTACTCCAAGTCTTTTTTACGGAGCATTTCCGAGCTTGGAATCGCGACGATCCCTGCTTTAAGACAGGCAAGGTAGGTCATGTAGGCTTCAGAAATCCTCGGGAGAATGATTAAAACACGATCACCTTTTTCAATTCCCTGACGTTTGAGGGCAAGGGCGAACTGATTTGTTTTCTCGATCAGTTCTTTGTAATGAACGTCCCGGCGGTTGCCTTCAGCGTCCCGCCATCGTATGGCAATCCGCTTGTCATCACGCTCATACTTACTCAGCTCTTCTGCTATGTTGTATTGAATCGGTGCAATCAGTTCTTCTCTGTTCATGTTGTACTCCTCCTTTAGATAAAGGCACTGGAAAAAGTTGAAGACCGAACTTTTTCAGTGCCTTCTAGATAAGTGCGCCGGTCGGCATAATCATGTAATAGATACTGGCGAAAAAAACGAAAACGACAAAAACGGAAAGGTACGCTTTCCAGGGTGCGAATCTCTGTGTGGTGATATGAATCTTTACACAGATGAAGTACATCCACACAACGCCAATGACGAGGGGAAGTATCATCAGCCAGCCTTCCCAAAGTCCGGTCAGTGTCGGAACAGCGAGCAGTCCCGGCAAAAGGGCGATAGAGGAAGAGCGGCTTATTTCACTAATTCTACCCGGCCCCCCGAATCCCCTGGCTCCGGCCCATAAAAGAACAGTAAGCCCGATTTTTGTGAGCCAGACCGAGAACAGTCCGAATAAGATAAAGATAAGTGGAACAAGTGCATTTCGGAGCAGCGCCGATTCGAAGCCGGCAATGAAGGAGGCGTTGGCAAGAATGCCAAAGCCTCCGTATGCAGCACCTACAAGCAAAACAATGAGCCTGCTGTAGGTGAGCGATTTTGGTGTCTGGGTAAAATGCTGAAAAGCAGGTGTCTGTAAAATCATCATTTTTCCAATCATGTGTATTGACCCCTTCTGTCTGTGGTACTGATTTGTTCTTTTACATTGGGTGCCCTGAAAATAGAATTGGGAAGGCGCTATAACCCTTCATTAAAGCTCAGCTACGTTGAAAGGAAGACGCTCCCTTTCCGCGGACTCGCGTCGAGCCTTCACGTGCTCTCGCAAGGCCACTGAAAAAGTCCATTTTCTTTAAGGTGAAGTTATTATCGGACTTTGACTTTTTCAGTGACCTCATCCCGCACTCTGGGGTCTCGACTGTATCGTTATTCCGCAGGAGTCTCGCATCTTCCGTTCAACTAAGCACGATGTTTATAGGAAAACAGCGTTTACATTCCCCACGGCATAATAGCCCAGATGGCAATCGCAGTGAAGAAGACAACGGTAATCGCTGCACCGACTGTGCTGTTGTAGCGTCCCGGGTGGACCTCTTTCCAGCCGTGAATGCGTTCGATCAAGGCGTGATCCTCTCTGGTTGAAAGCTTGGAAGTAAGGCTTGGCATCCGGTTTGTTACATAGGATACAACGATCAGGAGAACGAAACTTACAGGAATAGCAAGCATCGCTCCGGACAATCCCATTCCGTCAGTAACGCTGTGACCGGTAATGACGATGGACGGGAAGACAAATGGTGAGACCATGATGTAAAGCGCTCCACCGACAACGGATGCTGCGATGGCCCCAAATTTGTTGGCTTCTTTCCACCAGACCCCGACAAGAATGAGCGGTGCGTTTGTGACCCCGGCCAGACCGAACGCCCATAATATACTTACAACAAGGAAGGCAGGCGGGTTAATCGCAAGCAGAATACTCACAATCCCTCCGGCAAAAATAGCAATGTAGCCCAGGCGGACACGCTTTTTCTCCGTGATTTCCGGCTTGAGTGTTGTAAAAATGTCCTGTGATAAAAGAGCCCCGATCGCAAGGAGGTTGCCGCTCAGTGTGGAAAGACCGGCGGAAATAGCACCTGCGATGACAAGAGCTGTTACCCATTCAGGGTTATAAACAAGGTTCAATATGATCGTAAGCTTGTCTGCATCCCCCTGTGAAATAACGACCCCCTGTGTTTCTGTAGCGTACACGCCAACAAATCCCATGGCGTATGTGGCAGAGAACACCAGTCCGATAATAAAGGCAAACCAGATCATGGCTGAGCGTGCACTTTTTAAGCTGGACGCTGTGTAGATACGCATAGCCAGATGGGGAAGACCGAGTGAACCGATGGTAAGTCCGATAAGGGAGGCGTACCATTTAGGTGAGTATTGATAATCAAAGAAGTTCGGCATCGCCTCGATCATGGCAGGGACCATATCCGCGTATAAGAGAGGCGGGAAGAACCAGCCGTTACCTCCAATGGCCTTCATAATCGCTCCAAGGGGAACGATGAACATGAGGGCGATGATGACCATCTGTATCGCTGCGTTATTGGACGCCCCGGCCATTCCCCCAAGAGTAATGTAGCCGACAATAATCAAACCGCCCACAATGAGACCGGTCAGGTAAGGAATACCGAGCACCGTTTCAAAGGCGAGTGCAATTCCGATCATCTGCCCGAGAGCATACATAATGGATACAAGAATCATAAACAACGCTGCAATAATAGAAGCACTGATGCCATAGCGCTCACGGATAAAGTGAGTCGGAGAAAAGGCTCCCATACGGCGAAGACTTGTTCCGTAAATAATCGTAATCAAAGGAATCGCTAAAATTAGCTGAATCCAAAGCATAATGAACGGGACCTGCAGCTGAAGAATGAGTGCTGTAATCCCAAGAAATGTTGCCAGACTCATGTACGTCGATGCCATGGCCAGCCCGTTTGTAAGCGGTCCGATTGTGGCACCGGCTACGTACAAATCCGTTACGGACGTACTTTTACGGTTTGATATGTAACCCACGATATAAAAAAGCAAAAACGTCGCAACAATGGCGACGACCCCCAATATTGGGTTTGATAACTGCCAAGCTTCCTCTCCCATTAAGCTTTACGCCCCTTCCCGCTTCTGTTGTTCGATTTCAAGGATACTTTCTCTCTCAATATCAGCATCGATTTGATTCCCAAGCTTACTGGCGACAATCGTCAGGGCAAAAATTCCGAACCACCCAAACAAAATCGGCACGATATACATAATCGGGAAGCCAAACAGCATGCCGTTCACAGGGAAGATGGAGAAAAACAGCCCTACATTACCTGCGGCGAGAAACAATGCCGTCATCAGGATGGTAAACCGAACTTCTTTTTTGTAAGCTTTCAACTTGCAACCTCCATTCATAATGGTGTATTTTGACTGAGCGGTCAGTCGTCCGTCATGAAGGGATCTCATAACAGGTCAGGAGTAAAGTCTGCACCCTGATAAAGGACTAAAGAACCAGGACAAAAGTGTATAATTACTCTTTACAGTGTATGAGTATGACGCTCCGGCAACGGGACTGCTCGTTATTGTTTGATTGTAAACGGTTACAATATTGAGTGTCAATATAATTATTTTAATTTTTAGAAAACTAAACCTCGCTGTTTTTGTCGGTCATTGCCGACAGATCAAGAAATCACAGGATAGATACTTGCAATCTATTGGCTCTTAAACGGATAATAGACTAAGAGACACAACAGAAATCGAAGAAAGCGCTGAAAAAGTTCGGTCTTTAACTTTTTCCAGTGCCTTCTAAGCAATGAGCGTAACGGTTGCATTTTTTAAAAGCCTGGTACGAGTGGTTTTTCGTAACAGGTGCGCAACCGGGTGGAGCCATAGCAACTCAAATAAAAGCCACTGAAAAAGTTGTTTTGTACTTTTTCAGTGGCCTCGAAATCGAACCTTAGGAGGCAGAAACGTTGAAAGCACCGACGACAATGTGGACGATGGTATATAAAGTGTACAAAGAAATTGTGCCTGAGGTTCATATGATATTGGACGAATGGCGAAAGAAAGCAGAAACGATTGAAGACGATGAGCTTCGTGAATATGCGCTTGAAAGTGTGAACGAAAATACGTTCCATAATGAGGGGGGCGGGGTATTTGCCCTCCTTACGAAAGAAAAAGTGAGAAAGGATGTTCTCTGGTTCATCGTTTCCTATCAGGTGATCTGTGATTACCTCGACAGTCTGTGTGACCAGAGTGACTCCCTTGATCCGAATGACTTCCGTTCTCTTCACGAGGCCCTTCGTCAGGCGCTTCACCCGGGGACATTGGATGACTCGGTGTATTACGAGCATCGCGGACAAAAAAATGATAATGGTTTTTTACGGGAACTGGTCGCAACCTGCCAGGAAAAAGTGGCGGCGTTCCCGGGCTTTGAAGAGACACAGGCATCGATGGAGGAACTTTCCCTTCATTACCGGAACCTGCAGGTTTATAAGCACGTGAAAAAAGAGGACCGGGAGCCCCTCTTAATCAAGTGGTATGAAGAAACAAAGGAAGAGTATCCGCAGCTGGCACGGATGCGGTGGTATGAATTCGCCGCAAGTACAGGATCTACTCTTGGGGTCTATGCACTGGCGGCCTACGCATCTAAAGGGAGGATGAAGCGGGAGACGGCCGTGAAAATCAAAGATAGTTATTTCCCCTACGCTCAAGGGCTTCATATTCTGCTCGATTACTTCATTGATCAGGAAGAGGATCTGGCTGATGATGAGCTTAACTTCTGTGCATACTACCGTGATGAAGAAGACATGGTGGAGCGGATTGGCGTGTTCAAGTCAGAAGCTGAAGAGAATTTGAAGACAATGCCTGATGCTAGCTTTCACACGTTAATTCACAAAGGCATCATCGCCATTTACCTGGCTGATGAAAAAGTGCAGAATGATCCTGAGATCAAGCGTGTAGCAAACCGAATGATCCGGTTCGGGGGCATTTCCACTTTGTTCTTCTATTTGAATTCGTGGGTGTTCAGGCGAGTGGGAGACAAGGAGAAAGCGGCATAAAATCTACTTTTGACCCTTAAGGCTGCCTGACATTTACGTCAGGCAGCCTAATTTGATTAAAAAGAGGGCCAACCTGTTTAAAGAGGAAGCCAACCTGTTTAAAGAGAGGGCCAACCTGTTTAAAGAAGAAGCTAACCTGTTTAAAGAAGAAGCTAACCTGTTTAAACCGAAAACGCCAACCTCTCAGATACCCTATCCCCTACCCGGAAGCGAGCACTTCCTTTAATTTTTCAAGGTCACTGTGAATAACCTCCAGGAGGCTCCGGTTGTAGAAGATAGAAGCCGGATGATAGGTAGGGAAGATCCTGTATTCTTTATCTGTCCAGACAAACTGGTCATTTTCATCCAGCTTTTGCACAGGCTGGACAAGGAGATCACCGTGACAGTCACCGATTTTTTTATCGGGGCCGGCAAGGCGTTTAAGACCGATGTTGCCGAGAGTGACAATGACCGGAGCCCGAACATTGGCGACTTCATAATCAAGGAGCGGGGCGTGGGCTGTAATTTCCCTGGCTGTAGGAGGCCGGTTGTACTTCCTTTTAACAACCTGCCCGTCTCTTGTTTTTTTCTCTCCCCACCGGTACGGGCGGCTCCTCACCGCACTGGTAATGTATACTTCTTCCCGGGTCAGGCCGAGACGCTCGATAAACGTCATCAGTTCCCTGCCCGCCCGGCCGCTGAAAGGAACGCCGTTACCGATTTCTGTTTCCCCCGGAGCCTCACCGACGAGCATCATCTTCGGGTGTTCAGGCCCGCCTCCAAAAACAAAACCATCTACCGGGAAGGAGGCGATTCTTTTTTTTCCTTTTTCGGCTAAATGATCAGGTATACGCATGGAAACAACCTCCAGTTCTGCCGTGAGCATTTGTTCTGTCTGTGCGTTTTATTTCGTGTTACACTCAGGTGCGAAGCGATTATGAAAGGCTATACCCTTATGAAGAAAAAGATAAAAGTAAGGGTGTTGACAATATACCCCTGCGGGTATATAATGATCATTGTAACGAGGTGACATTATGCAAACAGCAATGTTGATAATCGCAGTCATTCTGGCTGCACGCTCTTTATATAAACGTTATGTACCGGTCATCGGGGTATCGTGTATGAACGTATCGGACATGAAAGAAGACGGCAGTACGATTGTCGACCTTCGTGACTTCCAGACGGCTCATCACGATCCCCTGGAAGGAGCCGTTAATATGCCTATGGCTTATATCTACCGACACTACAAAGACATTGGCCAGGGTACTGTTTATCTTGTCTCATCAGACATGACCGATATTCACTTAACCGCCCGTTTTTTAAAAAGAAAGAAGATCAGGGTGGAAGGCTTTTCTTTAACCACCGAAGTCAAACCTTGTAAGAAAGGACGTGAAGTACATGGAGTATAATGACAAAATGAAGCACCGCGTCAAACGGATTGAAGGTCAGATAAAAGCCATTCTCCGTATGATGGAAGAAGAGAAGGACTGCAGGGACCTGATCGTCCAAATGTCAGCGGCACGCAATGCCCTGGACCGCACCATCGGCCTTGTGGTGAGTTCGAACCTGGAACAATGTGTAAGAGAGCAGATTGAAAAAGGCGAAGACACAGAAGAGTTGATCCAGGAAGCTGTTCAGCTGCTCGTAAAAAGCAGATAGTGTTGACACGAAGAAACAGGGGTGTTAACATACCCCTGTAGGTATAAAAACCACAAAAAATTTTACTTTTTAATATACCCTATGGGGTAATTTGGAGGTTGAAATGATGAAAGCAGATAAAGTAGTAGACGCAAAAGGACTTGCATGTCCAATGCCGATCGTCAGAACGAAAAAAGCAATGGATGAGATCACATCGGGAGAGGTGCTTGAAGTACAAACAACCGATTCCGGTGCCAAAAGCGACCTGACAGCTTGGGCAAAAGCGGGAGGTCATGAACTTCGCGCAGATACAGAAGATAACGGTGTATATACGTTTTGGATAAAGAAGAAATAACGAAAAAAATTTAAACACTTTAATACCTGTGCGGGTATATGTACAAACGAAACAAAACATTTAAGGAGTGAAGAAAAAATGGATAAGAAAAAAACAACGATTGTATTATTCAGTGGAGAGTATGACAAAGCGATGGCGGCTTACATTATTGCCAACGGTGCAGCAGCTTACGATCATGAGGTGACGATCTTCCACACATTCTGGGGACTGAATGCTCTTCGTAAAGATGCGCAGGTTCCTGTAAAGAAAACCTTTATGGAAAAAATGTTCGGAAAGATGATGCCACGCGGTGCAGATAAAATGGGTCTGTCAAAAATGAACTTCGCCGGTATGGGACCGAAGATGATTAAACAGGTAATGAAAAAGCACAATGCAATGCCGCTTCCTGATCTGATTGAAATGGCTCAGGAACAAGGTGTAAACCTTGTATCATGTACGATGACAATGGACCTCCTGGGTCTTCAAAAAGAAGAACTGCTGGACGGGATCGAATACGCAGGTGTAGCAGCGTATCTCGGAGAAGCCTCAGACGGCAATGTGAACCTGTTTATCTAAATTGCGGGGATTTCCCCTTAAGATAAAACCATTAAAGAGGAGGAGTCAGAAGATGATTAAAGCAAACGAAGTACTTGATGCAAAAGGCCTGGCCTGTCCAATGCCGATCGTGAAAACGAAAAAAGTAATGGGTGACCTTGAACCCGGGCATGTTCTTGAGATTCAGGCCACTGACAAAGGATCCACGGCAGACTTAAAAGCGTGGGCAGAACGTATCGGCCACCAGTACCTCGGTACGGTTGAAGAAGGAGATGTCCTCAAGCACTACGTGCGAAAAGCAGGCAGTGACGACGGCGAGCAGGAAACAAAGCATCCGCATGTTATTAACAATGACGACCTCGCTTCAAAAGCCGAGGAAGGAAGCCTTGTACTTGTAGACGTCCGGGAAGAGGCGGAGTACCGCTTTAACCATATTCCGGGAGCTGTATCCATTCCTCTTGGAGAATTGGACACACGCTTGGGTGAATTGAACAAAGACGATGAGATTCATGTTGTCTGCCGTACCGGTAACCGAAGTGATCTGGCAGCCCAGAAGCTGACAGAGAAAGGATTCACAAATGTGATTAACGTTGTTCCCGGCATGAGTGAATGGTCGGGCAAGACCGAGAAAAGCGTATAAAAGAAGTTCCAGGCCGGAGGAGGTTCCTCCGGCAAGGGATTCAACCAAAAAATTTTAAACATTAACATACTATAGGGGGTATATGAGATGACTGTAAAAGCCATGAATGCAAGTGAATTAAGCCAAAAAGTGATCAATAAAGAGCCGTTGTTTATTCTTGATGTTCGTAATGAAGATGCGTTTGGTGACTGGAAAGTGGATGGGGAAAACTTCGACTACCTGAACGTCCCGTATTTTGATCTGATTGACGGGGTGGAAGACATTCTAGATCAGGTTCCTGAAGACCGTGATGTTCTTGTTGTCTGTGCGAAAGAAGGATCTTCCATTATGGTAGCAGAGCTCTTTTCAGACGCAGGACGTGACGTGAGCTATCTTGAAGGCGGAATGAAAACGTGGAGCGAGCACTTAGAGCCTGTAAAAGTTGGCGACCTTAACGGCGGCGGAGAAATTTATCAGTTTGTACGCCTTGGTAAAGGCTGCCTTTCCTACATGATCGTCTCAGGTGACGAGGGGGCTATGATTGACCCGCTTCGTCTGGTTGATCAGTATGAAGCATTTGCGAAAAAACTTGGAATTAAGGTGCTTCACATGTTTGATACACACCTTCACGCAGACCACATTTCCGGCGGGCGCCGTCTTGCAGAGGCAACCGGGGGAACGTACTACCTGCCGCCAAAAGATGCGGACGAAGTGACATTCTCCTACGAGCCTCTTGAAGATGGTAAAGTCGTAACCTTTGGTGGAGCCGATGTGACAGTGAAAGCGGTCTACACACCGGGACACACAATCGGAAGTACGTCTCTGGTCGTTAATGAAACGTACCTGTTCACAGGAGACATTTTGTTCCTTGATTCAATCGGGCGTCCGGATCTTGCCGGAAAAGCGGAAGACTGGGTAAGCGACCTGCGCGAGTCTCTGTATGTCCGCTATAAAGAAATGAATCAGGACCTCCTTGTGATGCCGGCCCACTTTGCCAAACTGAGTGAGCTTGATGAAAAAGGACGTGTGTATGCACGACTGGGTGATCTTTATCAAGTAAACAGCGGCCTTCAGGTGGAAGACGAAGACGAGTTCCGCCGTCTCGTATCCGAGAACCTTCCGCCGCAGCCGAACAGCTACCAGGAAATCCGTAAGACCAACATGGGTAAAATCAGCCCGGAACCAGCGGAAGAAACAGAAATGGAAATTGGTCCAAACCGCTGTGCGGTAAGCTGACAGAAGAAACTTACGCGCAAAGGGCCAGCCCGTCCTTTGCGTGTGAATGAGCAGAAGGGTACACTAAAATAAGTTTACCAACCTCAGGAGGAATGAATGATGAAAGCAGATAAAGTATTAGACGCAAAAGGGCTCGCATGCCCAATGCCAATCGTAAGAACGAAGAAAGCAATGGGTGAACTTTCAAGCGGCGAGATCCTTGAAGTGCAGGCTACTGACAAAGGAGCCAAGAGCGACCTTACTGCCTGGGCAAAAGCAGGCGGACATGAGCTGGTGGATGACGCTGAAGAAAACGGCGTATTCACATTCTGGCTGAAAAAAGGATAATGATTTAAGAGCACCTCGGGTCAGTTTAGATGACCCGAGGTGTTTTATGCTGATTGAGCTGGTAAACGGGGCTAACCCGTTAATGGCTGCTGCCCGGTGAATGCTAAACGATCTCAAGTAGGAGTTTTTATCGGATTTGTATTAAGAATTCCCGTCTGATTGTTAAGAATTCCTATTAAAATGGAAACGCCAATTGCAAACCGCCGCTATTGACCTATTACTTCCCGCTACTCCCGCCTCGCCAGATACCCCTGCACCTGCCGGTAGATCTCCAGCAGAATGTATGCCACGATAATCCAGATTAATAAAATCGGCGCATATTGAATCAGCGTCATGGCATCCCCTTCCTTCACATCCCCCAGCCAGATAAAAGAGGTGACCATGACAGGCAGAATGATAAGAATAATGAACAACCGTGCAGCTTTGTTTCCCATACTGAATCCCCCATTCTTCTCCTGCTATTCTAGCATACCGCTGAAAAACACATTATTATTTATAATTCCTACCTGTTTACTTGACTTTAACCTGAAATCTACTATAATCAGGTTTATTGAACAGACAGCTTAGGGGGTTGCACAATGAAAAAAGGGTTTTTGAGTTTACTATTTTTGACGGCGATTGCGGTGGGTACCGCTTGTGCCAGTGATGATGCGGGAGAGCTTGGAAGTGAGACAAACAATGGGGAAAACACCGAGTCCGCTGATAACGCAAACGACCTGACCATCGGCGTACCGAGTGACGCACAAACACTCGATCCTCAAGGGGGAAACGAGCACGCCACATTAAATGTAGGGCGGACGATATACGATACACTTGTTTTCACAGACGGCAGCATGGACATGCATATGAGACTCGCTGAAAGCTTCGAGCAGATTGAAGATACGACGTGGGAAGTGGAACTCCGTGAAGACGTTCAGTTTCACGACGGATCGGACTTTAACGCTGAAGCAGTAAAGGTAAACATAGAACGTCTCCTTGACCCGGATGTGGCTTCACCGGTGTCGTTCATGTTCGACATGATTACAGACGTTGAAGTAGTTGACGACTATACGGTACACATCCATACAGACATTCCATTTGCCCCGCTCCGGGCCCATTTTGCCCATCCCGGCGGACATATGATTGCTCCATCGGCAATCGAAGCGGATTATGAAGCAATGGAAGACGGCGCCGAGCCGGGGTCCTACATTAACCAGAATCCAATCGGAACAGGTGCTTTTACCCTTGAAGATTGGAATCCCGGTGAGTTTGTAAAAGTTACGAAGAACGAAGATTACTGGGGAGATGTAGCGAACGTCGACTCCATTACCTTTAAAGTGGTGCCGGAGGATAATACGCGTGTAGCGGAGCTTGAAACAAATTCCTCACAAATGATCTCCCACCTGAATCCGGACTTTATGTCCCGTGTAGAAGGAAACGACGACTTGAAAATTGCCACCCAGGAGAGTGTGAGCTTGTTCTACCTTGGCTTTAACGTGGAACAAGAGCCATTTGACGATCCTCAGGTAAGAACGGCGATCTCAAAAGCCGTGGACAAAGAAGCGATCATTGACGGTCTCTTAAACGGAGCCGGGCTTCCTGCAAAAGGACCGTTGGCGCCGCCGGTATTTGGTTCAAGCGACGATATTAAAGCCATTGAAAAAGACCTGGAGGAAGCGAGAGAACTTCTTGCGGACGCCGGTTATCCCGACGGGTTTGAAGCGACCCTGACCGTTGAAACGTCCCAGATCGGAAGCGATGTGGCGGAAAACATCCAAGCACAGCTTGAAGAAATCGGCATTGACCTGGACATTGAAACCCTCGAGCGCGGAGCATACGTTGATGTTGTGACCAACGCCCGCCAGGATATGTTCCTCGGATCATGGGGAACGGTAACCGGAGACGCGGACTACGGTCTCTATCCGATGTTTCACTCCAGTAACCACGGCATTGCCGGAAACCGTACATTTTACGCAAATGAAGAAGTAGATGCTCTCCTCGAAGAAGCCCGCAGCGGCACGGAAGAAGAGCGTCTCGCTCTCTACCACGATGCCCAGCAGCTGATCGTGGAAGATGCGCCGATGGTGCCCCTCTATCACACCGAGCACATGGCCGGCCTTCAAGACAATATCGAAGACTTCTACATCCACCCATCAAGCTTTTTCTACCTGGGCGATGTAAACGTCCAATAATTCACCTGACCCTGCTTTCGAACCTGGAAAGCAGGGTTTTTGCATTATAAAGAGAAATATTCTTACCGAGGTGAACAAAAATGCCAATTTTAACGAACAAAGACATAACCGTTGATCACTTGGAAAAAACGCACATTCCTACGCTCGCAAAGTGGCTGTCTGATCCCCGGGTTCTCGAATTTTACGAAGACCGTGACAACCCGTTCGATGAGGAAAAAGTAGAGCAGGAGTTTTTTAAAAAGTGGGAAAAAGGGGTTCACCCCTGCATCGTAAAGTGGAAAGGCGAGCCAATCGGCTATATTCAGTTTTATAAACTTGACGAAGCAACCCGGTCCCTTTACAAACTCCACGGAGACACGCCTGTCAGATACGGCATCGACCAGTTCATAGGAGAGCCCGGTTACTGGGGACAGGGGATCGGGCAGCTTTTGGTTTCAAGCATGACAGATTATTTGTTTGAAACAAAAAAAGCAGGCGCTGTGGTGATGGATCCCCAGTCAGGAAACCATCGGGCTCTTGCCTGTTACAAAAAGTGCGGGTACAAAAAGATCCGTTTTTTACCTCGACATGAATGGCATGAGGGAGCATATAGGGACTGCTGGCTGATTGAAAAAAGAGCAGAGTCATAGGGTTATTCAGGATGGAATAAGAATATATTGTCTGTGATGGAGGTGAGTGCCGTGGCCGGTAATCAGCTTACGGTGTATGACATTGACTCATGTGTGCCGCCTTTTTGTGCACAGATAAACGATCCAGCCCCGCTCTTTTCAGCGGAGGTTTATCATCCTTCAACAGATACAGTTGAAACGATTGCTTTGGAAAACTATGGCGGCAGGTGGGTTGTGCTCTTTTTTTATTCAAATAATTTCTCATTTGTATGTCCGACAGAGCTTGCAGCAATGGCCGCTCTTTATCCTCAATTCGAATCGTTGAATGCTGAAGTTTTAGGAATATCGACAGAAGGGGTTTTTACCCAAAAAGTGTCTGCTCAGATCTCGCCGTCGGTTTCGACCGTAACCTATCCACTGGTATCAGACCGCTCCCATTTTATCAGCCGGGCCTACCGGGTACTTAATCCGGCTACAGGAGCTAATTACAGGGCTACGCTCCTCATTGATCCAGAGGGGGTCATTAAGGCGAGGATGATTTATCCTCCTGAAGTGGGCAGGAATGCAAATGAAATTTTAAGGGTGCTTCAAGGGATTCAATATGGCATTGAAACGGGAGAAGGTGTCCCCGCCAACTGGGTTCCGGGAATGCCGGGGATCGTGAAGGATCCTGGCAATATAGGAAAAGTGTAAGTAAGGAGCTTTTTAATAAAGAGAGCGGCCATAAGGTTTCAGTCTGGACCTTATGAGCCGCTCTCCTTTTTCAGGTCTTATGTTTGTTAATCTGCATAGGTAATAGTGAGGTGTTCTCTATGCATGTGTACTTGATCACATGGGGTCAGGCACTCTGTTCATCGGTTCACACAGTACGTGTCGCTTCTTTGGTTATGGAATTTTATGCTAAACTTAAGGTATCTCACACATGGGGTTGATTGTATGGGCATCAATTTTCATGACAAGCGTAACAAAGCGAGCTATACAACAAGGGAAGCGGATCAGACTTGGAAGGATACAATAGAAAGGCTGGTTTCCCCAACCGGGCGTAAACATGCGGTGGATATTGGCTGCGGCGGAGGGATTTATACAAAAGCGTTAGCGGATCTTGGGGTACCGTCGGTGACGGGAGTGGATTTTTCTGAAGCGATGCTTGAAGGAGCCCGTGACAATTGCGGGGATGACCCGCGCATTCGGTTTCAAAAAGGGAGCGCTGAAAATACAGGTCTCAGTAGAGGCTGCAGTGATCTGGTGCTGCAAAGAGCGCTTATTCATCACTTAAGTGACCTTCGCCCGAGTTTTTTCGAAGCCCTGCGATTGCTGGGCGAGAGTGGGGTTTTCGTTGTCCAGGACCGCACGCCGGAGGATTGTCTCCTTCCAGGAAGCGAAAATCATATTCGAGGTTACTTATTTTCACTGTTTCCCCGTCTTGCAGAAAAAGAAGTAAGAAGACGTCATAGGAGTGAAAAGGTTTCCCTTGAGCTGCGGGCATCCGGATTCAGGCAAGTGGAAGAGCTCACCCTTTGGGAAACAAGACATCGCTACCCAGCAAAAAAGGAGTTATATGAAGACCTTCGTGCAAGAAACGGACGGTCTATTTTGCATGAGCTGAGTGATGGTGAGATTGAAGAGCTGATTTGTCATATTGATAAGCAGCTGCCTGACGGTGAGGTCATTGAAAAAGACCGCTGGACGATCTGGAAGGCGAGGGTTTAAATGCTTGTGGAAATTTTGGAGATTGAGAGAGAACGTGAAGAGGAAGCGAAGAATCTTGTATTAGAGGGAATGAAGGAACGCTTTGGCAGCATCGACCACTCACTGAATAAAGACCTTCAGCCGATCGGGGCATTTTATAACCGGACCGGGTATGTTTTTTTGACGGGTATTTTTGAGGGGAAGGTTGTCGGTACCGGTGCGCTTTCTTATGAATCCCCGGGAGTCGGGCGTATCGGACGGATGAGTGTAAAAGCCGGGTACCGTCGTCGGGGGCTTGCCCGGAAGATGCTTCGCCGGTTGGAAGAGTGGGGAGAGTATATGGGGTATACATCGTTTGTGATGGAAACAAATGAGGGCTGGACAAGTGCCATCGCTCTTTACCGAAGCAGCGGGTATAGTGTGGACTGTTACGAAGATGGCTGTGTATATTTTATAAAAAACGTGGAGGGGACGAATATGTCATTTGCATTTAAGTCGATTGATCACATTCAACTGGCGGCACCAAAGGGAAGTGAGGAGGAGGCCCGCCGCTTTTTTGCAGGGTTGTTGGGGTTTGAGGAAGTAGAGAAGCCAGAGGTGCTGAAAAAGCGTGGTGGTGTCTGGTTTGCTTTTGGATCCTATCAGGTACATATTGGGATTGAAGAACCGTTTGCGCCGGCCCAAAAAGCCCACCCGGCTTTTGAGATTGATAATCTGGACGGGCTGATAAAGCACTTGCACGAACATGAAGTTTCCTATAAAGAAGATGATGATCTCCCCGGGGCGAAGCGGATTTATATGGACGATCCGTTTGGGAACCGCATTGAAATACTGGAGTGGGTATAGGGTGCCAGGCACTGTGTTTATTGTTTCACACAGTGCCTGGCACTGTTTTTATTTTTGACAAGGGGGAATAGAAACGCAAGGGAGGGGCGGGTATGATTTATCTCGTTAGTTTTCTTTGTGTGGCCGGCTTCATTGTTGTTCATCTGTTTTCGAGAAACGTGACCTTTTTACATACGATTCCCCGGAGCAAAGTGCTCTCAGTGGCCGGGGGAGTCTCAATTGCCTATGTATTCATGCACATTCTCCCTGAACTCCACATGTATCAGGATGAGCTGCATACTAGTGAATTCCACCTCTTTGGTTTAGGGGATTATCATGTTTATCTGGCTTCTCTTCTCGGTCTGTCAGCCTTTTACGGCCTGGAAAGGATGGCGAAAGGGACGATTGAGAAGGGGAAGAGGGGGGAGGATGAGAATCCATGGGTGTTCAGGACGCACATTCTATCGTTCTTTTTTTACAATTTCCTGATTGGCTATTTGCTGCTGAGAGGGGAAAACCGTGATCCCACAGAGCTTTTCCTGTACTTTTTTGCATTATCTGTTCATTTCGTCTCCAACGATCACGCCTTAAGGCAGACGCACAAAGAAGAATACGACGTTTACGGGCGGTATTTGCTCGCTGGTGCAGTAGCAGCTGGGTGGCTGACGGGTATTTTTGTTGAAGTGAGTGAACACGGGGTTGCCCTCCTGTTTTCCATCTTGGCGGGAACGATGATTCTAAACGTATTAAAAGAAGAGCTTCCCGAGGAAAGGGAGAGTAACTTCTGGGCGTTCGGTGTCGGGGTTCTTCTTTATACCATTCTCTTATACGTGATTTAATGGGGTGATTCGTCACGGCTCGCAACCTAAATAAACGTTTGTTTAAAAGGTGAACGGTGTCGTTCTGTGGTGACAGGAAAGCTATTCAACATTTCACAAAGTACCTGGCACCGAACCTTTGATCTGCAGTTCTTTAAAAACGGCAGAACTACTGATAAACTGATAGTAGCGCCATTTACATAAGGAGAACGGCTATGACAAACATACTGATTGTAACATCTGTAGATGCAGAAAAAACAGCGGCAGAAGCCGGTCTTAAAGGGGATTCTCGTTTTCACGTCATTTCAGGTGGCGTCGGAATCGCTGCGGCTTCAGCCAGTACTGCCACGGCTTTAGCTGCCCGGTCATATAATTTGGTGATCAACATGGGCATCGGTGGGGGCTTTATAGGCAGGGCAGCCGTCGGTGATCTTGTGATCGCCACGAAAAGTGCGGCTGCTGATTTAGGAGCGGAGTCAGAGGGAGGCTTCATATCCATCGATGAGCTGGGCTTTGGATCCGCCGTGATCGAATGTGATGAAAAAGCAGGAGACAGCCTTTGGCAGGAGTGCAACCATCGTTTTTTACCCGTTCACAAAGGATCCGTACTTACCCTGTCCACGGTGACGGGAACAGCGGATACGGCGGACAGGCTCCTGGGCCTTTATCCGGATGCTTTCTGCGAAGCGATGGAAGGCTTTGGTGTGGCCACGGCTGCAAAACAGGCAGGCAGACCATATCTGGAAGTGCGGTCCATCTCAAACCCTGTGGGACCGAGAGACCGAGGAGCGTGGCAAATAAAAGAAGCTCTCGCACGATTAACTGAAGCAAGCCGACTCATGAAGGAGGTACTTTGATGAAAATCGCATACTCACCATGTCCAAACGATACATTCACGTTTCATGCGTGGGCTCACGGGCTCGTACGCGGAGCCGAAGAGATTGATGTCACGTATGCGGACATACATATAACAAACCACTGGGCCATTGATAAAACCGGTCCGGAAATCATGAAAATCTCCTATGCTGCACTGCCGTGGGTGCTGGACGATTACGCCCTGATTCCATGCGGAGGGGCGCTCGGGCGCGGATGCGGGCCGCTGGTGCTTACTGCAGAAGTAACCGATCCGGCATCTTTATCTGGTAAACGTGTAGCCGTTCCGAGTGAAAAGTCCACTGCTTATCTACTGTTCAAGCTGTGGGCTCTTGACCACGTGCCCGGAGGCGTCGGTGAAATCGAGATTATGCCTTTTGACGAAATTATGCCTGCTGTTCGGGACGGTAAAATCGATGCGGGTCTTGTCATCCATGAAGCCCGGTTTACGTATCAGAACTTCGGTTTAAATATGCTTACGGATCTTGGAGACTGGTGGGAAAAGGACACAGGGTTTCCGATACCGCTGGGGGCCATTATTGCGCGCCGGTCTCTTGATTTAAAGAAGATCGAAGGCTGGATTCGGGACTCTGTGGAATATGCCTGGGCAAATCCCGAAGCGTCCCGGGATTATGTTTTGCAGCACGCTCAGGAGATGAGTGACGATGTGGTAAAGGCCCACATCGGCCTGTATGTAAATGAGTTCACAAGAGACCTTGGTGAGGACGGTTACGCCGCCATTGAAGCTCTGCTCGGACGGGCGGCCAAAGAAGGCATCGTTCCTGAGTTTGACATGGAGAGGCTTCGGTTTTACGAGTGAAAAGTACAGTGAGGTGAAACATTAATGAAACTGCTTGAAAAATCACTGGTGCTTTTTTACGCTCTGTTTCTCATTTTCGGACAGATCGTCGGATTCGTGGTCGGCACGCTAATCAACGCGCTCTGGCTCGGAGCTCTCATGGGAATCGGTGTCGGGATCGGCGTTGGGCTCATGGTTCACGGGTTCCTGTTAATCAAAAATCAGTGATGAAATTCACAAAGTGCCGGGCACTGTGTTCAAAAATTCACACAGTGCCCGGCACTTTTTTTACCCGTACTTTTTCTGATGGGCTTTTTTCTTCTTGAGATACTCTTCATCTGTTCGGACAACCTTCCACTTTTCTTCAAAGATACGGGCAGACTCGGCTTTTTCCTCGTCGATGTCCCGTTCGTTGATCTTTCCTTCATCATCGTACTTTTTACCGCCTTTGTAATTGGCATAGCGCCGGGCACGGGTATAGCCCATCTGAATGAACTTGCGGGCCATGTCCATCCCTGCAAAGTCATCGACTTTCTTGTACTCTTCGAAAAGTTCATAGATCTTTTCGGAGGATTCCTTTGCAATGTCCGGTGTTTTAAACCGCCAGTGGGGAAGAATTTCGCTTTTATAGGGCTCGACGAGAAGGACTCCTTGTTCACCCCGGCCAACCCGGTATTTTTCAGGTTTTTTTCTGAAATCGGTATTGTCAAAGTCCAGATCATAATCAAAGGCCAATGGAGAGAACCTCCTTTTTGGGTGTATTATTCCCCTGCGGGGGTCGGGGTTAAACGAGGGAGGAGGGCAATTTTGAGCTAACTTGTTTAAATGGGATTCTAACTTGTTTAAATCAGTCCCTAACTTGATTAAAGGGCTGTCTAACTTGTTTAAATCAAACTCTAACTTGACTAAAGGCTCACCTGACTCGTTTAAAGCCGCTTCCCTTCACCTACCTCTTTATATCTTCCCGGAGTTTCTCCGCTTCTTCCGCCATTTGAAGATAGGTGTCGTCTTTTTCGATTTCAGCCACCTGGCGCATGATGTCTGCCCGATCCTTTAACGCCAGGTCGAGAATGGCCATCTCATTAGGTGTCACGTTCTCTAAATTGTACACACCATCGTCCGGTGTAATTTTGCCTGTTACCTCATTCATCGTTTTTTTCACGTGAAACGCTCCCTTGCTAAAATGAGTGTCCTCATAGTATGGCACAGGAGATGGAAGATTTCATCCAATAAGAAAAGCCGGATGCACGATGCAGCCGGCTGCTAAATCAGACAATTACTCGTCTTCTACTTCTACATCATCTTCATCAAAGAAGTCGATCTCAAGCTCAAACTCGTCATAGCCTTCATCCAGGTTAAAGGCATCTATGACCGCTTCGCGAAGCTCATCCTCAGACATGTCGCTGGATACGTCCAGGCTTGTCAGTGGACCTTCCATCTCATCCAGTGCTTCCTGACCGGACATTTCAATGTCTTCGCCGCCACGGGTATCCTCGATTTCAGCTTCCGGATTTCCATCGTTATATTCATAATCTGCTTCATACGTACCGTCGCTGTATTCCACATCTAATTCAAAGTCATAGAAAGTCAGGTCTTTATACCAGTCTCCTGTACCGCCGTCACCAGCATCATCTGAAGCACCATCATCATTCATATCGTCATCCATATCATCGTCCATGCCGTCGTCACCCATATCGGCATCATCTGTCCCATTTTCGTCTGCAGTACCGTTATCATCCATTTGATCGTCTTCTGCAGCTCCACAAGCCACCAGACCAATAGAAAGTACAATCGTTGCCAGAGATAATCCAATCTTCATGTTTTCATTCCTCCAGTGTCATATGTGTAAAAACAGGTTCACAGCCTCATCTTACCCCTGTTCGAAATCCGATAAACGAAACCGCCAATATTTCTTGTCCCGTAATATTAGTTACCTAAACAAACTTGTAGATAAAAGACCGTAATTATGGTTAAATAAAGAAGTATAATCATTAGGGGGCTAAGAAAAATGTCGAGAAAAATGGATCAGATGGTAGGCTATCACGTAAATCTTGTCTCCCATTTCCTTAAAAACCGTTATAATAAAAACCTTTCTGAGATCGGGCTTACCGTGTCTCAGGCGAAGGTTCTCTATCATCTTGTAAATCATGGAGCCCAGACCCAGTCTGACCTGCAAAAGCTCCTTTATGTAAAAGGATCAACGATGAACGGCATTGTTGAATCCATGTTGAAACAGCAACTTATCATAAAAAAAGACAGCACCGAAGACCGGCGCACAAAAGTGATTGAGCTTACTGAAAAAGGCAGGGCGCAGGAACAAAAGTTGTGGAATGTGATCAGTCAGCTTGACGATGACCTTACAAAAGGCATGAGTGAAGAAGAACAGAAACTGCTCATTTCCTGGCTGAAAAAACTTCAGGGAAACATTCATGAACAAACGGATGGAGGTAAAGAAAGTGACGCAAAAAGAACAGAGTAGACGCCTCGGAACGGAACCGATCCCGAAGCTTCTCAGAAATTTATCCATACCGGCCATGATCGGCATGTTCGTTATGGCCCTGTACAACCTCGTTGATACGATTTTTATCTCGTGGTTTGTCGGGATTGAAGGTGTAGCCGGGGTTACAATTGCCTTTCCGGTCATGCTCATTATCATGGCTGTTGCTGCTGCTGTTGGAATTGGCGGGGCGTCTGTTATTTCCAGGCGACTTGGTGAAGGAAGAGGGCATGAAGCAAATCAGGTGTTCGGTAACATCCTCACCATGATCATCATTTTCAGCGCCTTTGCCTTTATCGGTGCATTCACATACCTCGAGCCGCTTCTTAGCTTGTTTGGTGCCACATCAGAGACTTTGGGATATGCCATAGACTACATGTTTCCGATCATGCTCGGTACCATCTTTTTCTCTTTTGCCTTCACGACGAACGCAATTATCCGTTCGGAAGGAAACGCCCGGTTTGCCATGATGACGATGATCATTCCTTCGGTTCTGAACATTCTTCTTGATCCTGTGTTTATCATCTGGCTTGATATGGGGGTCCAAGGCGCAGCAATTGCAACTGTGATCTCCCAGGCATCTGTTACGGTTGTTGTGATCCGCTATTTCATGATGGGCAAAAGTACACTGGCTCCTTCTTTAGGTGACTTCAAGCCGGTGTACCGTGTGATAAAGGAAGTCGTGATCATTGGAATGCCGGCTCTTGTTCGGCAGGTGGCAGGCAGTGTCATGATGATTGCCATTAATGCCATGCTGCTTCGGTTCGGCACGGACTTTCACGTAGGGGTGTTTGGAATCGTTCAGCGGGTGGCTATGTTCACCCTTATGCCGATGATGGGTATTCTCCAGGGCATGCAGCCGATTATTGGTTACAATTACGGCGCAAAGCAGTATGGCAGATTAAAAGAAACAGTCTGGCTCGGTCTGAAAGTCGTTACAGTGTTTTCCGTTATGGTCTTTTTGCTGGTCATGATTTTCCCACACTGGTTTATGCGGATATTCACAGCTGATCCGGTGACCATTGAAGCCGGTTCTGATGGAATGAGGATCATGTTTGCCGCAGCCATTTTGATTGGTGTGCAAGTAGTAAGCGGCGGGATTTATCAGGCGCTCGGAATGGCAAAAGAGGCACTTCTTTTGTCCATGGCGCGTCAGGTTTTGTTCTTAATTCCCCTTGTATTGATTCTGCCTCACTTTTTCGGAGTCGCAGGGGTATGGCTGGCGTTCCCGGTAGCGGACGTACTTGCCTTTACGCTTTCTGTTGTTCTTCTTTACCGGGACCGGCGGATTTTTCTTGTAAGGACAAAAGAGGACGATGTGCAACCTGTGCAGAAACAGGCAGTATCTACCTGAAATGAATAAACGAACAGGCCGCTCCTCCAGGGGCGGTCTTTTGCGTTTGCTCTTCTATAGGTTGATGCTATGTGCACTTTATCATAAGCACAGTTATTATAGATGAAGCCTGCGTACACTGCGCTTTCCGCGGGGGCTCACCCTGGCGCCCACTTCCGCAGGAGTCTTCGGGTACTCCGGCTTCTTCATCCTTTTACGAAAAGCCACAATCTTTGCGAAAACAGCTTTTACGTTTGCCTGCAACAGGGGAAAAATGGATGATAATTATTCCCATTTAAAACTAAAGGAGGTTGACCCTTCGCGGCTTCTGCTGCAGGGGGATTTAAAAAGAAAAGCGCCTGGAAACACGTTGAATTTCCGCCCAAATACCCTCTTGCATTTTGAAAGCACTTCATTTACCATAAGTATATACATCAAGTGCAAGCGTTTGCACACAACTTGCGATTCAAAACATTTTGATACAAAATATTCAGTCATCCAGAAAGGTGAGAAGCACAATGGGAAAATTAAAAACCATGCCAATTCTATCTTTTGATTTTTGGCAAAAGTTCGGAAAAGCTTTACTGGTAGTGGTGGCAGTAATGCCTGCTGCTGGTATTATGATCTCGCTCGGTAAAGCCCTTGCGATGATCGATATTGATTTCGCTTTACTGCAAGCGGTTGCACGAATTATGGAAGATATCGGTTGGGCGATTATTACCAACCTTCATATTTTGTTTGCAGTTGCCATAGGTGGATCATGGGCAAAAGAGCGCGCCGGGGGTGCATTTGCTGCCCTGATCGCATTCATCCTGATGAACCGCATTACCGGAGCCATCTTCGGTGTAAACGAAGGAATGCTGAACGATCCGGCCGCAACAGTCCAGACGATGTTTGGCAGCGAACTTGTTGTAACTGATTACTTTATCAGTGTAATGGGTGCACCGGCCCTTAACATGGGTGTATTTATCGGTATTGTCTCCGGTTTCCTTGGGGCTGCACTGTTCAATCGTTTTTATAACTTTGACCGCCTGCCGCAGGCTCTTGCTTTCTTTAACGGAAAGCGCTTTGTGCCGTTTACGGTTATCGTAGGGTCTGTGATTGTTGCATTCTTACTTTCATTGATCTGGCCGATGGTTCAAACCGCTCTGAATAATTTCGGGGAGTGGATTGCCACGTCCCGTAACACAGCGCCGGTTATTGCACCATTTATTTTCGGTGCTCTGGAGCGCCTGCTCTTACCGTTTGGCCTTCACCATATGCTTACGGTTCCGATGAATTATACGGAGCTTGGCGGAACGTACATGATTCAGACAGGTGAAGCAGCGGGCCGTATCGTTGCCGGACAGGATCCATTGTGGCTCGCGTGGATTACTGATTTAAACAACTGGCTGGCGCAGGGAGATATGGAAGCATACAACGACCTTAAGGAAGATGTGGCTCCTGCCCGCTTTAAAGCCGGACAGGTGATTACATCTACGGCTGCTTTAATTGGTATCGCGTACGCCATGTATAAAAACGTTGACGAAGATAAGAAAGCAAAGTATAAATCTGTCTTCCTTTCAGCAGGACTGGCCGTATTTTTAACAGGTGTAACAGAGCCGATCGAATTCATGTTTATGTTTGCGGCTCCTGTCCTTTACATCATTTATGCTATCATGACTGGAATGGCATTCGCAGTGGTTGACTTGATCGACCTCCGTGTTCATTCATTTGGAATTATCGAGCTACTGACACGTACACCGCTCATGATTAACGCGGGTATTGGACGTGATTTGATTAACTTTGTGATTACATGTGCCGTATTCTTCGGACTGAACTACGGTGTTGCCACATTTATGATCCGCAAGTTTAACCTTCCAACACCAGGCCGAAATGGTAATTACATTGACAACGGGAAAGAAGGTTCATCTCCAACAACTGCCACAAATGAAGATGGCGAGGATAATTCACAGGCAGCACAGGTGATCGCACTTCTTGGCGGCCGTGATAATATTGAAGACGTGGACGCATGTATGACCCGTCTTCGTGTAACAGTAAAAAATCTTGAAGCTGTTGCCGATGAAGGTGAGTGGAAAAAGAACGGAGCTCTTGGGCTGATCAGAAAGAACCGTGGTGTTCAGGCGATATATGGTCCAAAAGCAGACGTATTAAAATCTGATATCCAAGACCGACTAGGAGCGTAATAACCTATGAAACTATTGACTCTCAACTGCCATTCCTGGCAGGAAGAGAACCAGTGGGAAAAGATCAGAACGATTGCAGAAGTAATTGATCAAAATGACTATGACGTCATCGCCCTTCAGGAAGTGAGCCAGCATGTTCATGCAAACAAGCTCTCCGGCGGAGTAAAAGAAGACAACTTTGCCTATGTACTGATCAAAGAATTGAAAAAGAGAGGGAATAATAACTACACAATGGTGTGGGACGTGGCTCACCTCGGATATGATGTTTATGAAGAGGGCCTGGCCATTCTCACGAAGCATCCGGTTACAGCTACAGAAAGCTTTTATATAACGGAAAGTGAAGACGTATCTTTCTGGAAAGCCAGAAAAATTGTCGGAGCCACGATCCGGTATATGGAAAGGGAGCTGACCTTTTATTCCTGTCACCTCGGCTGGTGGGGAGATGACGAGGAGAGTTATAAGAATCAGGCTGACCGGCTGGTGGAGAAGGCAAGTGAACATGATGTATACTTCCTCCTAGGGGATTTTAACAATGATGGGTCAACGGACGGCGAAGGGTATGATTACCTCATGTCTAAAGGACTGACGGATACGTACACCGAGGCGGTCACCAAAGATAATGGAACCACTGTTGTCGGTGACATTGCCGGGTGGGATGGAAATGAAAAAGGACTTCGTATCGACTATATATTTACGAATGTGAGCCTGCCCGTCCACGGATCGACTGTTATTTTTAACGGAAAAAACAGACCGGTCGTCTCTGACCACTTCGGAGTAGAAGTGATCGTGGAGGCCCCACTGCCGCAAGTATAGGAATAAAGTGTCTCAGAGGTGCTGCGTGCACCACCTGAGGCACTTTTTTTATGAAAGGACTCTGGTGTTGATTTCCGCTCATTCCACTTTCCGCGGGAGGGCGCTTCCTCTGAAGTACTCCCGCTTTTTCCTCTGCCGGTTACATTTATTTGCGCCTAAGCGTACGAACACATACGCGTCTCTTTTGATGATCTGCATCCTTTGATTTTCACAACGCATCCCGCGGAATTGAACGGAAAACTGACACTCCTGCGGAAGTGCGAGACAGGCGAGACCTTACATCGCACTGGGGAGGCTCGGCGCGAGTCCGCGGAAAGGGAGCGTATTCCGTTCAATGAAGCTTAGAACATCGGTAAGAGGTTGAGAATGGCCCGAAATTACAGCCTTATAAAAAAGCTTTTACGTTTAACAGATGTAGGCAAAAGGTATTAGAACTGTATATGCATTAATCATTGAAGCACTGGAGGCGGTATAGGTGGAGGTAAACAATCCAGCAGGGTTCTGGAGGCGGACAGGCGCCTGGATTATGGACGCTTTTCTAATCAGTTTTGTCGTAACAATCATTACTTCTTCGATGGGTATTACGTTTTTTGATGAAGGCATCGGGTATCAGTCTGTTCAATTTCCCATCCAGGCAGGCTATCTGATTGTGCTGCCGGTTCTATGGTATGGCTATACGCTTGGAAAGAAAGCGGTACGGGTGCGGACTGTGAAGACTGATGGTTCACAGGTGACCTGGGGTGTCATGATTATCCGTGTCGTCATCGGTCTGATCCTCTACACAGTCTCTTTCGGCATTCTTGTCATTGTAAGTGCCATCATGGTCGCGGTAAGAGCAGATAAAAGAGCCATACATGATCTGATAGCAGGAACCTATGTTACAAGAGATCTGCCTCAAGAATTAAAGTGATAGGTTATCGACAATTGAAGAATACGGTAGCTAATCGATAAAGGGATGGAAGAGGATTCAACTGTAAAAGGCTTTATACCTTGTGATGTAAAGAATTAATATGTGTGAGCATATTACTAGAAAATATTATATGAAAATTATTATAATCTAACAATAGATATAAAGAAGGTCACCTTCTTTCTCGAAACCATACTTATCATCTTTACTATTTTGAAGGAGGCTGTGCACGAATGGAAAACAAGAAACTGACCACAAACCAGGGTGTCCCGATTGAGGATAACCAGAATTCGAGAACGGCAGGCCAGAACGGCCCGACACTGCTGGAGGATTATCAGCTCATCGAAAAACTTGCGCACTTTGACCGTGAACGCGTACCTGAGCGTGTTGTACACGCCCGTGGTGCCGGTGCACACGGTGTCTTTAAAGTGAAGAACAGTATGAAGCGTTACACGAAAGCGCATTTTCTGCAGAATGAAGGACAGGAAACGCCTGTCTTTGTGCGCTTTTCCACTGTAATCCATGGTACGCATTCTCCTGAGACTCTCCGAGATCCGCGAGGGTTCTCTATCAAATTCTATACAGAAGAAGGAAACTATGATTTTGTAGGAAACAACCTTCCCGTTTTCTTCATCCGCGATGCGATGAAGTTTCCGGATATGGTTCACTCGTTAAAACCTGACCCCCGGACCAATGTTCAGGATCCTGATCGTTACTGGGATTTCATGAGCCTGCGTCCGGAATCAACAAATATGATGATTCATCTGTTCTCAGACGAAGGTATCCCGGCATCCTACCGGAACATGCGGGGATCTAGTGTTCATGCTTTCAAATGGGTAAATGAATTTGGAAATATGACTTATGTGAAACTCCGTTGGGTACCGAAAGAAGGCATCAAGAATCTTTCTGCAGACGAAGCGGAAAAAATTCAGGGTGAAGAATTTAACCATGCAACAATTGATCTTTACAACGCAATTGAGGATGGTCATTATCCTGAGTGGGATCTTTATGTCCAGTTTCTGGCTCCGGAAGATCTTGATAACTATGACTTCAACCCGCTGGATACCACCAAAGACTGGTTTGAAGAAGACTTTCCGTATCATCATGTTGGAACAATGACGCTGAATAAAAACCCGGACAACGTTTTTGCGGAAACAGAATCTGTCGGTTTTAACCCGGGAGTGCTTGTACCTGGTATCGAGCCATCGGAAGACAAAATGCTTCAGGGACGTCTGTTCTCCTACTCTGACACCCAGCGTCACCGTGTAGGACCAAACTACCTCCAGCTTCCGATCAACTGTCCTTTTGCGAAAGTGAACAATAACCAGCGTGACGGATTTATGCCGGTCGGCCAGCAGACAAGCCGTATCAACTATGAGCCGAACCGCTATGAAGATACACCGAAAGAAGATAAGTCCCAGTCTGAGTACCGGGCTCCTGTTGAAGGGGTAACCGGCCGTCAGCCCATTGAAAAGAAAAATGACTTCGGCCAGGCAGGCCATGTATGGCGCCGCTATTCCAAGGAAGAGCAGGAGGCTGTGATCCGTAATTTAACGGATGACCTGAGCGAGGTAGCAGAAGAAACGGTGCTTCGAGTTGTATGTAACTTTTACCGCGCTGATGAAGAGCTTGGGAAAACCCTTGCTGAAAAACTGAATGTGGATATAACACCTTACCTTGAAGCCGCCCAGCAGCAAAGCTCAAAATAATGTGAGGATACAAAAACTGCCGTTCCAGAAGGAGCGGCAGTTTTTTATCGTGGAGGCAGATGATTGACCGAAAAGGCCGGTTTTTATCTTTTGAATCAACCTCTTAATTTTATGCTGATTTTTGCTTTGCTGCCTCCGGACTAATCTCAAGTTTTTTTGATGAAATAGATTCTTCACGATTTGATTCTGTATATTTAAAGTGCTCGATTTCTTTTCTCAGATCCTGGGCAAGAGAGGTTAATTCACTGGCGGATTGCGTCATCTCGTCACTCTGTTTCACTTGATGGTCTACATGGCCGGAGGCATTTGTTACCGTCTCCATAGACTGGGTGGATGTATCGGCCATTTGTTGTACCGACGCATTAATTTCTTCTGAACTGGCTGACATCTCTTCAGAAATTGCCGACATGTCGGTCACACCGGTTGACAAGGCTACAATTTCTTTTTGAATGGAAACAAACATGGTATCGAGTTTTTTAATTAACGCTGTCCCTTCAGAAGTTTCTTTTGCGCCTTCCTCAATTTTCTCCAGAGAAGCATCCATATTCGTCTGGATAGACGTAATCAGGGATTTAATTTTACCGGCGGAGCCTCTCGTTTCTTCTGAAAGCTTGCGCACTTCTTCAGCAACTACAGAGAAACCTCTTCCCGCATCACCTGCTCTGGCCGCTTCGATGGCAGCATTAAGTGCAAGAAGGTTTGTCTGGTCAGCAATATCGGTAATCATTTGGATAATCTGGCTGATCTCCCTCGAGTCGTTACGGAGAGCCGTTACCTTCTCAGCGGCCTGCTCAGAATTTACATTAATTTTTTCCATCTGGCTTACACTCTGGTCCACTAATTCCTGACCCTGGGCGCTTGTGTTGCTTACATCCACGCTTCGTTCGGATAAATCACCGGCGAACTCGGCTACACGCTGAATACCCGCAGTCATTTCATCCATTGTCTGGCGGATTTCTTTCGAGGAAGCCAGCTGATGCCTGGTACCTTCTGTTATATACTGAAAAGCCTGGTCCATTTCCAAAGCGGACTGGTTGGTGGCAGTGGCATTTGTATTCATTTTAATGGAAGATTGCAACACGTTGCTCGAACTGGCAGCAATCCTGACGATCAGGGCCTTCAGATTCAGCCCCATTTTATTAACAGAGGTGGAGAGTTCGGCCATTTCATCTTTACCATCATCGTTAAGCAGATCAATTGTCAAGTCGCCTTCAGCTACTCTGTTGGCAAAGGAAATGATCGTTGGAAGCTTTTTGAGAACCCTCAGATAAAGAGTGATAAACGTAAATGAAATGAGAAACAGAAACAGAGCTATGATGATTGCAGCTACCATAAGTAAAAGATTCATGTGGGCCTGAGCGCCGTCTGCTTCGTTGGAGGCCCGGGTATTAACGATTTGCTGGAACTCTTCGACCGGCGTCATGATCATAGACTTCTGCTCTTCGTAAAAGTCGTTGAACATCAGGTCTGTTGCGGTTTCAAGATCACCTGACAGTCCAGCCTGAAGGGCAGTATCCTCGGTACTGACAAGAGCATCGGACATTTGACTGGCCTGTTCCAGTAAGGCAAGCTCCTCCTCGGGAGTGTTCATTTCTTCCAAACGGCTGATAACAGCTTCTCTGGTCTGCGTTTCATTTACTTCTCTCCAGTAATTGTCGTAGTAGACCGTGTCACCTGTAACAGCAAATTGTCTGGCCTGGTTTGTAAGATAATCGGATGCTGCCGTAAGTTCTGCTCCCAGCGACTGCCACTCTTTTTCACGCTCAGTTGTCCCCGTATACTCCTGGATACTCTGATAAAAAGAAATCAGTACGAAAACCATTGCTGCAGCTAAGATGAGGGATAAGGCTCCTAACCATTTAAATAACGTGATAAATTTCAAATTGATCTCTCCTTTTTGCTTCTTATGGGATGGAATCCAGATTCCGGCCGTCTTTCATTTTTATCGCCACAGCATGCAGATGATTCGATAGTAAGAACATAATTTGAATATAGTCACGGGTTATTAACAAAAAACAGTAAATTCAACATATAGGAAAAATAAACTAAAAGTTGGTAGAATGATAGGAGGATTGCCTTTAAACTATAGTTAATAAGTATCGAAATTCAATAAATTGGAGGGGGAAGATGGGGTATTTTCAAAAGAAAGCCTGGCTTCTGACGGCATCTTTGGTTGTGCTTGCGGGTTGCAGCGATGAAGAGGAAGCTGCTACAGAAGAACTGACACATACGGGTGCCACAGAGGAAGAAACAGAAGAAAAGGAAGAGGAAACGGTTCTGGCAGATGAGGAGATTGAACGGCTAAGTGCCCAGGCGGGGGTTGAGACAAAGCCTCAAAATCTGGCCCGCTATGCCGGAGAGATCGGCCTTACCCTCACATCTCCTGTATACCAGGAATATGCAACGAATAATAAAGTTAAAATTGAAGGCCATATTGAACATACGGAGAACCTTCAGAGTGAGCGGATGTGGTTAAACATCAGGTACACAGGAAATAAGGACCTTCCGTATAACAACACGATGGATCACTATATTCCCATTGAGGCTGACGGTTCTTTTTCCAAAGAGGTTCTCCTCCACGGTGGTGAAGGGGACCACCGGGTGATTGTCCGGGCTCCAAGTACGACAGAAGGAGAAGAAAACCGTTATTATGATGTAACGACACTAGCTGTTGCCAAAATGTCAGATGAACTAGATAGAGAAATTGAAACAACCGCTTCTGCTTCTGAACACGAGCTTGTGATTCATCAGCCGGAGACCGGGCTGATTGAGGCAGACGGCACCTTTACTATTTCAGGAGAACTGCCACTGGCGGAAGATGATCACAGTCTGATCGCTACTGTAAAGGGAGAAGGGCCCGGTGAAAGTGAGGATTTGAGGATCGGGATTGAAAATGGAGCGTTCCAAAGTGAGATCCCTCTTTATTTCGGTGAAGCCTGGCACGAAATCACTTTAAGCGTGTACAACCCTGAAGATGAGCTTTATTATGAAGCGGCGACCATCTTTGTTTATAATCAGTCAGATGAACAATTTGCAGAGGTGGAGTATTTCCGTGATTACTTTGACCGTGGTGTAACATTAACCTATCCGACTGCATTGAAGGCGTTAACTCTTTCTGAAAATACATACCGTTTCGCCGGTGAAATCGACCCTGACATTCCGGGAGCTGACGAAATTGAGCAGATGATTGTAACAACGGAATTCGAAGGGGAAGAAGAAGCGACATATTATCTTCCGGTAGAAAACTACCAGTTTGACGGGGACGTATGGCTCCGTTTTGGAGAAGGAAAATACGAGATTACCGTCAGTGTGCCGGATCTTGAGGATGAGGAAGAGAACTTTTTCAGGTATAAGGGAGTCGCCCGGTTCAAACATCAGGTAACAGGGGTCGAAGATGAGCGGAGTCTTCTGCCTTCAAGGGGGATTGAGTCGGATCATGAAGACATTCAAAGCCTGGCTCAGGATTTAACAAAAGGACTTGATTCTGACCGTGAAAAAGCGAAGGCAGTCTATGACTACCTCACCAATAACATTGCCTATGATGTGGAAAAATTCAACGAACGTCTGTTTGAGCTTGATGACAGTGCGGTAAAGACCCTTGAGCTGCAAAAAGGGGTTTGTCAGGACTATGCCTTTCTTGGGGTTGCCCTTCTCCGTTCCATCGGTATGGAAGCCAACTACGTGGGCGGTATGGCGACAACCGGTTTGATGTCGAGGGAACGTCATGCATGGGTAGAAGTTAAGGTAGACGGTGAATGGATTGAAATGGACCCAACCTGGGGAGCAGGGTACATTGACAGTGAAACAGATGAGTTTGTCTTCCGCTATTCTGAAGACTACTTCGATCCTGACGAAGATTTCCTGAGCAGCACCCACAGCAGACAGGAAATTATGTATTAAGGTGGCTGTATCAATTTTCTTTTAGAAAAGAGCTGAAGATTAGGATATAGGAAAGCTTTGAGATTCCTCTTAGGGAATGTCAAAGCTTTTTTGTATTCTCCTGTAATTGAACACCACATTATCACTTTCTACTGAAAAAGAACTCGGGATCATAAGAGGGATTCAGCCTTTTATCTCTACCCATATCGAAACAATCGTAGACCAGTTTTACACAAACCTTTCCACAAACAGCGGGCTCACAGATATTATTAAAGACCACAGTTCCTTTGACAGGTTAAAACAAACCTTAAGAAAACATATTGAAGAAATGTTCAGCGGCACTATTGACCAAAGCTTTATTGATCAGCGGATAAAGATTGCCAGGGTCCACGTAAAAATCGGCCTGGAAACAAAGTGGTATATGTGCGCTTTTCAGGATTTACTGCAGTCTGTGGGGCGAGTATTGGAAGAGGAGGTTGCCGATCCCAATCAACGTTTTCAGGCACTGCTGGCAGTTTCAAAGATCCTGAACATTGAGCAGCAGCTTGTACTTGAAGCGTACGAAGCAGAGAATGAAAGACTCCGCAATGAAGGGTTTGCTGCCGAAGAAGCCTTGAAATTAAAAGTCAGTGGAACATCTGAAGAGCTGGCAGCTTTGTCTGAAGAAACAAGTGCTTCCATTGACGACTTAAGGAATAAAGTAAAAGTGGTGCTGGAATTCAGCCAGACAGGAGCCGGTTCTTCAGGCAGGGTGGATACCCTCCAAAAGAAGGACAGGTAAAGTTAAACAAGCAGTATGAGCAGATTAAAGAAATCCGAAACCATATGGATGAAATTTCTTCAGAAATTGATTCACTTAAAGAGATGTCTGAGAAAATAAACAACATCGTTTCCATTGTTCAATCCATTGCCGACCAAACAAACCTCCTTGCGTTAAATGCAGGTATTGAAGCCGCAAGAGGGTTCAACGTGGTTGCCACGGAAGTAAGGAAGCTCGCAGAGCAAACAAAAATCTCCGTAAGCGACGTCTCCGGTCTGATTGCGCAAATAAAGGAAAGAGTGGGAACTGTCTCAAACTATGCAAAACAGATCGAGGTTCTGGTTGAAAGCAGTAACGGGGGACTGTCAGAAGCGAGTGAGTTTTTCAGTAATATTGTTCGTGAAACAGAACAGGCCCGTGAACAGAATACCAATGTTGAAAAAGAACTTTCCGGCGTTTCGTTTGTGATTGATGAGATGAATGAAGCGATCCGCCAGCTGGCAGTCACAGCTGATCATTTGAATGATGAAACGAGTACACTTTAACTCTGTGTCAAAAAGAACAGGATGACCCCAAAGGTCGGTTTTTACCTTTGGGGTCATCCTGTTTATTAATTCCCTTCTTTTTTCGCAAGCTTCACCAATACGTGGGCGATCTGATGTTTTTCCTCATCGTCTGCTACCTTCCACATTTCCTGCAGAAGCTTTTCTTCTGTGTTTTTTGGCTCTTCATGGTTCTTAAGGTATTCTGCCACCCGTTCGGCTCCTTTGGCGATCTGTTCTTCACTAAAGCCGACTTTTTCTCCTTTTTTAATCTTATCAGCCAGGTAGTCCTGGAATCTTCCGAAGCTGTCAAGAATTTCTTCCTTCTTCTGCTCGGGCATCGCCTGAATTTTCTCTTCTGCCTGCTGTTTTGTATTTGCCATTTTTAAATCCCTCCGTTTAATTGTGACTATATAGAGTCCGTTCCTGATTTTTCGTATTCCTAAACATTAAGGGGGAAGAAAAAAGACTGCCGGGAAAAGGAAGTCTTCCCGGCAGTCAAAAATGAAGGGCTATTCTCTGGAGTGGTGAAGGTCGTTCGAGATTTCACGCTCTATTTTTTGTGATTGTTTATGGTCTTTTTCACGGCTCTTTTCCACTTCAATTTTTTTATCAAGGCTGCTGTTGAGCTTTTCGTGTCCGATTCCGTGGTTCTGACGGAGGCCTTTTTCCATGTTCTCAGTATACTTCAATTTGTCGTCTTTTCCGGTCATTGTTCATTCTCCTTTTTCAATAATGGCGTGTTATGTAGTCTATTTCCGCTCACAAAAAAACTCAAACATCTTAAATCAGGTCATTTCTGTGTACGATGTGTAGGCTTGCCAAATGTCTTTAACTTCATGCATCTTCCCCCTTTCCTGCAGGAAGTGGAGGAAAAAGGGGAATCCCGGCGAATAGTTATTGGGAGGACACTGAAAAAATACAAACCGACTTTTTCAGTACCTTTTATTTAGTGGCAACGGCTCCACTCGGTTGCGCGCCATAACAGGCTTCTAAAAGATGCAACCGTTCCGCACATTGCTCAGAAGGCACTGAAAAAGGTAAAGACCGAACTTTTTCAGTGCCTTCGGTTATGGAACAGGGAGGCGCGTATGGATATTCATAAAATGGAAAATAGAGAACAAAAAGCAAAACAATTCATGCTTGTAACGAGTATCCTTGGTTTTATTGTGATGCTGGCTGCAGGCTTTCAGGCGGCACTGCCTTTTTCGTGGTCAATTTTTCTTTTGCTGGTGACCTTTCTTTTTATTACAGAATTTTTTGCAATTCCTGTATGGAAAGGAGCTACAACCCTTGGATTTCCTATTGTTTTTACAATGGATTTACTGTTTGGGCTGCCGTTAACCCTGGTTGTATATGGGGTGGTTATTCTTTGTGTGAACGCATTGCAGAAGCGTTCCGTTCATATTCTTTCTTTTAATGCAGCACAGCTTGTGATCAGCTTTCTTGGTGCAAAAGGCCTGATGCTTATCTTTGCGCCTGTTTTGGGACGTAGTCTGGAAACGCTCCCCGAAACGATGTCTTATACAGCGTTGTTTACGCTTTTATTTTACGTAATCAACCATACCTTCGTTGACTTGGTTCTGCTGATCAGACCCCAGCCCTACAGGTTCCGTGACTGGAAGCAGAAAACAACTGTTGAATCCGTAGGGATGATGATCTCCATCGTCTATCTCGGACTGTTTTTTTTACTCGGCAACCAGAACCGGGGAGAGGTCGTTGATATTTTTTCTTTCTTCTTTTTCTTCTCGCCTCTTGTAGCCCTGTCTCTCATTGGTGCAAGTAATGTTAAGTTAAGAAGAGAGAAGGACAGGCTGTTGGGGCTTGTGAATCTAAACGAGGATTTAAATGAGCGGATACCGGATAAAAAATGGCTCGCAGGTGTGGAAAAAAACCTGTCCAAGTTATTTGAGTACGACGGGATCGGCATCTGGACTAAAGAAGGGAGCACATGGATAAACCAGTTAAGTCTGGGGATAGCAGATCCAAAGAAAGAGCGGACAAATCTTGATTCGTTCGAAGAAAAGTACCGGGAGCTTACATTGGCCCCTTCACCTATACAAAAAGACGAGCAGGTAAGAAACAGCTTTCATCCTTATGTGAAAACAGCGGTACTGTGCCCTCTTAAAGTAGAAGGGGACACGGCAGGGTTTATCCTGATCGGAAAAACAAGGTCCGGTCGGATTCGTCCGGAAGAAAGCAAAATGATGAAAGCATTGGTAAACCAGCTTGAGGTCCTGATGAAGGGGAGAAGCCTGATCGATGAAAGGGAACACCGGATGATTCTTCAGGAGCGTAACCGCATCGCAAGGGAAATTCATGACGGCATTGCACAGTCAGTTGCAGCGGCCGTAATGAAGCTTGAAGTGGCAAAACGCCAGGCGCCAGGGAAGCCCGACAAAGCTTTTGAACTTCTTCATCAGGTCATTCCTGAATTGAGGAGCAGCTTATCTGAAATCCGGGAATCCATTTATGCTCTGCGCCCTTTTCCCACAGAAGAGCACGGTCTTGTGCAGGCTCTTAAAGAAGAGGCAGACCGGGTAAGAAGCCTGGAAAAAGGAACGCAGATTACCCTTACTATAAAAGGGGATGTCCCCATCCTTAAGCCGGAAAAAGAAAAACTCGTCTATACGACTTTTAAAGAGAGTGTCCAAAATGCATTAAAGCATGCAGGAACAGCCAGTGCAGACATTGTCCTTACTTCAACTGAGGATGAAGTCATCCTTGAAGTCAGTGACGCCGGTGTGGGATTTGTCCTTAAGGAAGCGTTAATTAAAGCCAGGAAAGGGAAACACTTTGGCATAGTAAATATGAGTGAAGAAGCAGGCAGAAACGGCGCTTCCTTTCAAATAGACAGTGAAGCCGGTAAAGGAACGAAGATAACACTTTCAGTACCTGCAGACAGATAAAGGCAGTGAAAAAGTTGTTTTGTACTTTTTCAGTGACCTCACAGATAGAGAGGGGACTTTAGAGAATGCCAGCGATTATGATTATTGATGATCATGCAGTGTTAAGAGATGGTTTAAAAACGATATTCTCCATGGAAGACGATTTTACAGTTGTGGCGGAAGCGGAAACAGCCAAAGAAGCTCTGGAAAAGCTTACGGGGATCATACCGGATGTAATTATTATGGATATCAATCTTCCAGGGGAAAACGGAGTGGACCTGACTAAAAGAATTAAGGAAAAGTACAAAGGAATAAAAGTACTTATCCTAACGATGCATAAGCATGAAGAATATTTTATGGCAGCCATAAGGAATGGCGCTGACGGATACGTATTGAAGGATGCACCGTCGGAGGAAGTAGTCACAGCGGTTCGTACGTTGATGACGGGAGAGGCGGTCATCCCGTCATCCATGACAAGAACGTTACTGACGATGCATCAGCAGCCAGAGCAGGAAAAAGCAGACAAAGAACTCACAGAACGTGAAAAGGAAGTGCTTGACTGCCTTGTAAAAGGGCTCAGCAACAAAGAAGTGGCAGAGGAGCTTCTAATCAGTGATAAAACAGTAAAGATCCATGTAAGCAATATCTTTAAAAAGCTTGGTGTGAAAAGCCGTTCCCAGGCCGTTATCCATGCGATCCAGCACCAGCTGGTTTCTATTCCCGAATAGATTCATAGGCTGTCAATCATAGAAGAGGCTAATTCAAAAGTAGTATTGTTCGTCAATAATTTACCTCTTTTGCTTAATTGTAAAGAAAATTCTAAACCTTCATACTAAATTTACACTACGTATGAAGGGAAGGACGTTTATGAAAAACTTAATAAAAGGCGCGGTTTCACTGGTCCTGGTGCTTGCCCTGTTTTTCCCCGCGGGCACAACAAGCAAGGCGATAACAGGACCGCTCCTATCCTTGGATCCGGTACTTGATTCCAAGTTAATGGAAAAACTAGAGGGGGCAGAACTTGCTGAAGTTATTATTACTTTTCACGGTGATGAAGCACTGGCAGAAAGTGAACTGGCACTCCTTCAAGGCATCGGCTTAACTGACTTATTAACCTTCGAAAATCTGCCGATGGCAGGGGCAGTTGTAACAAAAGACCAGGTAGATGCTCTTTCTGAAATGGATGATGTTTTATCTGTCTACCTGAACGAAGAACTTACGTATTATAACGCCGACTCAAGAGACATAACGAGAGTGGATGAAGTGCGAAGTGATGAAGGATTCAAAGAAAACAACGGCGGCCTTCCTGTTACCGGTGAAGGTGTCGGTGTTCTCGTCAATGACAGCGGTGTGGACGGCACACATGAGGATCATAAATTCGGAGATAATCTTGTACAAAATGTTCTTGGGACATTCAACTTGAACAGCTTGAGCGGAATTTTACCTGTAACCTATCTGGAGAACGTACCAAACACGGATACGAATTCCGGTCACGGAACACACGTAGCAGGTACGGTTGGAGGAACGGGTGCAAAGTCTGATGGTAAATACGAAGGTGTTGCTCCAGGGGCAGACCTCATTGGATACGGATCTGGCGCAGTCATTCTTATGCTGGATGGGATCGGCGGCTTTGACTATGCCCTTGCCAACCAGGAACGCTATGGTATTCAGGTGATTACTAACTCATGGGGATCATCTGGAGACTTCGATCCTTTCCACCCGATTAACATTGCAAGTAAACAAGCGTATGATGCCGGTATTGTTGTCTTGTTTGCAGCAGGTAACGAAGGACCCGAAGAGAATACCCATAACCCTTATGCAAAAGCGCCGTGGGTGATTTCAGTAGCTGCAGGTAACAAAGATGGTACCCTGGCTGATTTCTCTTCACGGGGAACAGAAGGTAAAGGCGGCTCTTTTGAAATTGCCGGCGAAGAATGGGAGTGGAAAGATGAGCCGACACTCACAGCCCCTGGAGTGGATATCATCTCCACACGGGTCATTGCTCCTCTTTCTGCTTTAGCGATTGAAAAAGACCTGGAATACATTGACCTTGAGCATATCCCTTACTACACAACCATGAGCGGAACATCAATGGCAACCCCTCACGTAGCCGGTATTGTTGCATTGATGCTTGAAGCAAATCCTGATCTTTCGCCGGACGAGGTGAAAACAATCCTTCAGGACACAGCGTCTGAGATGGAAGGAAGGGCGTCGTGGGAAGCGGGTGCAGGATATGCAGATGCTTATGAAGCAGTCCGGCTATCGTTTCAACAGTAAAAAAACCAAAAACCTTTAGAGGATATTTGAATAAATATATGAGATGTTTTTGTGCAGCGGCACGGGGACATCTCTTTTTTTGTTTTTTAGCCGAATCTTATTTCCATAGTCAAACCGATTATACTTTTACCAGCAATTTAGAATTAGTCATAAATCGTACGCAAAATTTGGTGAATATTGTGATAAAATGAAAGATATCATGCCTTAAGAATCAGGAGGAAAGTCATGTTGGATTTTATTATACCCGATCAGCTGGCAATGGTAACCCTCGCCGTTGCGTATCTGTTATGTATCTGTACATGCTTTATGTGTATTACACACCGCCTGGCATTCAAGGATTACACGAGGAAAAAGCAGCTTGGAATTGTTGTCATTTATGGGATCAGTTTCTGGGTTGTCCACCCTCTGATTCTGTTATCTGAAAGGACCGTTACCTTAACGGAAACGACCATTCTTCTTATGGTTTTAACGGTACCTCTCACCTGTGCGGCTCTTTGGGTTGCATTGGCTATGGGAGCAAAAATAGAAATTTCATCAATTCAGTTCCTCCTGGGCAGTTTTATTATAGGGACGCTAATATTTACACTTGATGTCACACTGTACATGCTTACTTTTGCAGACACCCTTGATATCAACGGATTGATTCTGACTTACAGTTACCTGCTGGTCGGATGCATAGCAGGGGCCGTACTTCGGTTTCTCCTGATCCTGAATAATGAAACAGAACTTGATGAAATAAAAAAATGGCATTTTGCCGGCGCTGTCACCATCGGTATTGCCTTAGCCAGTATACCGAATGTGATTAAAGCTTCTCTTACAGTGGGAAAGGAACTGACGAATTTAACCCTCACCTTTGACTCGATCTTTTTTGCCCTTCTGATCAATATTGTTGCGCTCATTGTTCTCATCCTGGTACCGGACCTGTTAGGAGATAACCAGCGTAAAAAAACAAAGCTTGCACTTCTGACAAACCGTGCAGAGTACCATTCTTTGTTCTTTAATCATCCGGATGCTGTTTTTGCTATTGATCAGGAAGAACGCTTTATCAGAATGAATGAAACGGCGAGGCAGACGCTTAACCAGACAGAGGCGACGCTGCCTCCTTCCCTTGCGCTCAAGGATGTATTGAAAAGCCGCACATACGTTAAGGTAAAAAGCTACCTCAAGCAGGCATTTGATGGAATCGGGAGTGAGTTTCATCTGTATACGGCAGATGACCGTTATTTTCAGGTGACACTTCTGCCGTTGGAGTTTGAAGGTCAGACGGCTGCTTATGCTATCTTGAAAGATCAGACCGATCCTAAAAAGTATCAGGAGCAAATCCAGCACTTCGCTTTTCACGACGACCTGACTGGCTTGAAAAACCGCAGGGGATTCTTTGTTGAACTGGAGGAAATTAATCATCCCTTTTCCATCGTGATGATTGATTTTGACCACTTTAAACGGATCAATGATATTTACGGACACGATTACGGTGACCTGTTGCTGAAAGAGCTGGCAAGACGAATGAAGCACCGGTTTTTAAGACCCTTTTCCATAGCCCGGATCGGCGGGGACGAATTTGCAATGATTTATTCGGGAGAAGATGAAGAGGCATTAGTCAATGCCTGCCGGAAATTCCTTGACGACTTTTCGGAACCTATTCAAGTAGGGGGCAGACTGTGCTACATGACACCGAGTATTGGCTTCGCTCATTCCATAGCAGATGAAAAGCCGGCTGCAATTGTGAGTTATGCAGACTACGCTATGTTCCAGTCAAAAAATAATGGCAGAAACCAGATTCAATTGTTCAAACCGGAAATGAAAGAACGTCTGGAGAGAAAGAAGGTGCTGGAAAAAGGCCTGCCCCATGCCATTTTAAACGACGAGCTGTTCCTCGTGTATCAGCCGATTCTTAATACAGTCTCAGCCCGGATAGAGGCAGTCGAAGCCCTGGTAAGGTGGGAACATCCCAAACTGGGCCTGATTTCACCGGGGGAATTTATACCGACCGCTGAAGATATCGGTGAGATTGCTCATTTGGAAGAATGGGTAGTGACAACGGCATGTGAAGAAGTGAAAAAGTGGAATGAGTCACTGGCCGAGCCTGTAAGACTGTCGGTAAATTTGTCCATGAAACATATTGAACAGACTGACATCCACCTATTTGTAAAAGACAGACTGACTCAAACAGGGTTCAGCCCGGAATGGATGACAATTGAGCTCACAGAAACGACTCTCATGAGAAGAGAGAAGGAAACGGTCAAATCCATTGAAAAGCTTAAGGAAATGGGCGTTGCAGTTTATCTTGATGATTTCGGCACAGGATACAGTTCGCTAAATTATATTATGCGTCTGCCATTGGACGGGGTTAAGCTGGACCGTCTGTTTTTACAGAAGATGAAGCAGGACAACGAACACTATACGCTCGTCCATTCTCTTATTACGATGAAACATAAGCTTGGCCTTGAAGTCGTTGCTGAAGGTGTGGAAACAAAAGATCATTTGCACATGCTTGAAAAAATGGGCTGTGAAAAAATACAGGGATATTATATTGCTAAGCCCCTTCATCATCAAGTGTGCCTCAATATGGTGAAATCAGGAATATTACCTGCAGCTGAAATTGTTTGATCGTAAAAGCTTTATAGTGGAAAATATGTATTTAAAATGTAAGAATAAGAATAGCAAAGATTTTATAATAGGGGTTAGAGGTTATATGTGTATTCAAAAAACAAATACAACAGAAAACAGAAAAAAGGTAACTGCTTTTTTAACGAAGGGCGATGTGGATAAAATTGTAAGTGCTCTTGTTAATAAACAGGACGCGATTATTATCAAACTGCTGTTCTTCAGTGTACAGGGGACGGAAGTATCAGAAATCAGAAATTTAACGATTCATGATGTAGACAAAGCGGAGCGAGAGGTCGTTGTGACTGACGATAAAAACCCGGACTGTCCCCGCTCTGTCAAACTTGATGCCGAGACCATCGCGCTGATTGAAGAGGCGCACCAGGAAAACGAATATGTTAAAAAGAACGGGGATATGGCCCAGACCAAGAACGTGAAAACAACGGTGGAAATGCCAGGATCAGATGAAACTGAATTTGTCCTGAAAACTGGTAAGACAAACCGAAAGCATGATAAAAAGGTGAGTCAGTACACAATCTACAACAGGATCGAAATGATACGGGACCTGGAACCTGTAAAGCGTATTTCCAGTAGCTTGAATTCCAAAATGATCGTAAGAAGCGGTATGCTGTATCGTGCCACTCAGATCCTTGAAACAGAGGGCGGCACCCTTGACAACAATAAAATAAAACAAGTGTGCAAAGAATTTAACGTAAGAAGCCACTGGGCAGTGAAGGGGTTTATGAATATAGACACGATTAACAGTCTGTACGGAGAACCAGAAGTAAATAAGGGCTGAAAAAAGACGGTTTTAAAGAGGGGCGCAAGCTACCCTTCTTTAAGACCGTTTCTTTTTTATCAAATAGGGTTCCAAAGAGAGAGTTCAGGAGCAGGGAAGTGATTCTTCAGATACTCCTCTGAATTCTGCGGATAAGGGCATTAATTCTGCAGGAAAAGCTGACAATTCTACCGATAATCCGAATAATTCTTCCAAAAAGAGAAAGAGACGATGTACAAGAGACCCTCTGAGAGAGACACCTTTAAAACCAGCAGAAAGGAGCCGTGGGTACAAAGAATTTCAAAACCTCTGTTGTTTTAACAGTACAGGATCGGGTAAAAGAAAAGGGTGATAACTAACAAATTGTAAGTAAAATACGGAGGTGTTTGGTTTGACGAATTCGATCTATATTAACGGCGAGTTTGTGGAAAGCGGATCAGAGGAGATGATTGATGTTATCAATCCTGCTACAGAAGAGACGATCAGGCAGGTGGTAAATGGCAACGAAGATGATGTGGAAAAAGCAATCGATGCTGCCTGCGAAGCTCAGAAAAGCTGGGCACACAAACCTGCTTCCGAACGTGCGGAATATTTGAATGTTATCGCAGACAAGCTCGAAGAAAACGAAGAATCATTCGCCAGACTCCTTACTGAAGAGCAGGGTAAAACGCTTGCTCTTTCCACCGGGGAAATCCAGATGACTGTTGACTATTTCAGATATATGGCCGGCTGGGCAAGACGGATCGAAGGTGACGTTGTACCAAGCGACAATCCGGACGAAAACATTATCGTGCTGAAAAAACCAATCGGTGTAGTCACTGGTATTGTTCCGTGGAACTTTCCGATGATGGTTTTAGCAAGAAAAGTAGCTCCGGCAATCGTGACCGGCTGTACGGTTGTCATAAAGCCAAGTCAGCAGACACCTCTTACTGCGATTAAATTCACAGAGCTGCTACACGAACATGCAGGTCTTCCAAAAGGGGTCTTTAACCTGATTACGGGATCAGGATCGTCTGTTGGTAAAGAGCTGTCATCTAATAATAAAGTCGGAATGGTAAGTTTAACAGGAAGCTTCCCTGCCGGATCAAAAGTGATGGAGGCGGCTTCAGAAGAAATCATCAAAGTGAACCTGGAGCTTGGCGGGAAAGCTCCTGCCATTGTAACAGAGCATGCAGACCTTGACCTTGCAGCCGAAAAGGTCATCGAATCCAGGATTATTAATGCAGGACAGGTATGTACAAATGCAGAGCGTGTGTATGTACACGAGTCGATGGCGGATGCCTTTATTGATAAAGTGACGACGAAAATGCGTGACCTCTCGTTTGGTAATCCTCTGGAAGAGGAGGTGGACTTTGGCCCTCTTGTAAGTAAAGACCAGCTTGAAGAGGTAGAAGAAGCGGTAGAAAAAGCAAAGAAAGATGGAGCCGATGTTCTCATTGGAGGGAAACGGGCAGATTTGGAAAAAGGTTTTTTCTTTGAGCCAGCCGTGATTACCGGTGTGAAACAGGAAATGGACATCATGCAATCAGAGATTTTCGGACCTGTTTTGCCAATCGCTGTTTTCAGTGATCTTGACGAAGCGATAGAACTTGCCAATGATTCCGATTACGGGCTTTCTTCATCCATCTTCTCAGAGAATTATCACGAGGTTATGCGTGCTGTTAATGAGCTCAAATTTGGAGAAGTCTTTGTTAACCGTGAGCATTTTGAAGCCATTCAGGGATTCCATGCAGGGTGGCGTCAATCAGGACTTGGCGGAGCTGACGGCAAGTATGGGGTAGAAGAGTATCTCCAGACAACTGTGGCTTATATGCAGTACGACAAAAAAAGAAAATAAGAGTAAAACTCAAAAGGTCGCTTTTACCTTTTGAGTTTTACTCGAAGCAATGAGCGGAGACGCCGCCCTCTTTAAAGAGCCCGGAAGGTGTGGGTTTTCTCCTGCCGGGCGAGCAGCGTGCGCAGCCATTGCCAATCTGCTGTGACCTATTTTGAGACCACTTATGCAACCTGTTGTAACAGACTTGTCATGGAATTTTCGTGATCTGATTGTTTGAAAAAAAGATGTACCGGGTATTTCAAATTCCAGGAGGCGATATAAGATGGAACCATTATACAAAGAGTTTTACAATGACGAAGAAGTTGTAAGTGCTGTTGAAACGTTAAAAAGTAAAGGGGTAGACGATGATAACGTGTTTATCCTGACACATGACGATGATCGTACTGACCGTGTTGCAGATAACGCAGACGCAAACACAGTCAGCCTGAAGCAGCAAGGTTTGGATACATCTGTTAAAAACGTTTTCCGTAAAAAAGGGGACGAGCTCCGTGCCCAATTTGAAGAACTTGGTTTTTCAAGCGACAAAGCTCACAGCCTTGAAGAGAAGCTGGACGAAGGAAAAGTCATTGTAGTCGTTAAAGATGCACCATCTGATTTAGTTCTCTAGCATAAAATACAGAAGGGCTGTCTCCTGAGAGAAGGAGGCAGCCCGTTTTATTGAAGTCATTTCATTGCCCTCTAATGATCTACAGTTGATTGACCAGCTGTCTGAGAGCACCAAGGTGATAGGCAGAATGTGCAAGAGAGGCCATGACCTGTTCGACCTGCTCTCCGGAAAAATCAATGTGATCAAGAAGGCTGAGATAATTTTCGTATTCCTCCCGAAGCTGGCTTTTGAATGCCTGCCAGGTTGCCTCATCAACTTCATGAATTTTCCAGCTTATTCCCCAGTCAACATGACGATCTTCTTTTAAAATATGAGCAGCAGATACTTGCAGGAAATAGAGTGTGTGGTGCACATGAGCGGCGATAGATGCTTCAGAAGAAGGAAGAATCATTGATGCTTCCCGGGCGTTGATTCTCTCAATAGTTCCAAGCAATCCGGTATCAGGTTCGGTATTGGTGAAGAAACTTCCTGACTTAGCCGGACCTTCAAATGTTTCTTTCAGCAACGATCTAGAGGAATCACGAATGGTTAACTGCTCCAATTTCATCACCATCACTCCTTTAAATAAATAGACTCTTTCATTACTTACGGACGGAAGGTGAAAACTCCTGCTTTTATGTAAAAAAACCTTCTAAGCCGTCGGGAAAAGGCGGGCTTGTACCCGGTCGGTCTAAGAAGGTCATTTTGACATACTGTTGAATTAGGCGATGTTAAGCTGGGCGGAGACGAGAATAAGAAGTTGAACGAGAAGCTGGATGTTGATGAGGATTTGAGTGTCTGTAGTAGTAACGTTAACATTTTTTGAGCCTTCAATGATGACTTGCTGGTAGGAGATTTGTTTTGACTTCACAGACTGCATTAAGTCGTCAGTAATTCTTTCCGCTTGATCAGAGTCAGCAACAGAAATGCTGATCAGGATCACAATGGCTGCCTGAAGAGCGGCCTGAAGGTTGACAGCTGCTTTTGTGTCGGTAGTTGTTACAGTAACATCACAGGAGTTGCGCACAACAATAAGCTCTTCAGACAACTGAGTTGTCTTGTTTTGAATGGTGTCGCCGCTACCTTCTTTCTTACAGCAGCTTAGTGGATGAGGTTTCCCACTCATAGGACTCCAGCCACCTCCATAATAGCTGTTGGGAGACTGGGAAAAGTTGCACCCTACTGGTCTTCCATTATTTACATAGTAACCTTTCATGACTTCACCTCCTTTCATTACCAGAGTATGAAGAGTGCAAAGATTTGGTTGGACAAACTATCCGGTTACTCTATCTATTTTTTCTATTTTTTTTGCGGTAGACATAGGGTTTACCTTCTGTTGTTTCAGAAAAGGATGGGGGATTGACTTCGGAGGGAGCAGATTTTTGAGGGTTTCCCTGATGGACTTCTTTTTTTTCTGCCTTTTCAACGAACGCTTTTACCTCCTGTTCCATTTCTTTAACAATGGACCGGAGCTTTACTTTTTGTTCCTTTGTAAGGTTTGATTGGACGTTTTTTACACCATGTTTTTTGAATGTCTTTTCTACGAGCATAGCTAGCAGCTTTTTATTGGTTTCCATATGACCGCCTCCTTTCAAATGAAATTCTGGTGACATGATAGTCTATGAAAAGAAAATGAAAGGGTATAGTCAAAACCAACGGCTCATCTTAAATGTGCGAACATCCTGAAAAGCAAAAAAAGAACCTCTCTGGATAGAGAGGAACAATGTATGTGCTAATGCTTCATTTGCAGAGAATGGATACTTTCGCCGATGTAAGAAGAGTATAAGAAACTTGCGACCTCTTTTACGTGATTCTCATCGTGTTTGCACAGATCTTCAATGTATTCCAATAATGTGTAGGAAGTCTCCCCCACAGAAAAGGATACAGACAACTCTGCTGAGTGCAGTTGTTCGGCGAGTTTAAGGCGGGATACGATAGCTTTATTCAGGAGTGTATGTTTTGGAATGGTTTTAGAGAATTGCTCTGCATCTTTGTTTACTAATTCTACGCGTTTCTTCAAACTGGGCAGGACTTCGCCTTTTTTCATACCAGGAAGCCGCTCCTCGGAAATGATTTGATCCCAGTAGTGAAAATGTGCAACAATTGCAGCTGTTGACCACTTGTCTTCACCTATTGGTTCATAGAACGTTTCGTCGTCTATTTGCTTCAGGTGATTAAAAAAAGAAGTCAACTGTTCAAACTTAGAGATAACTGTGTTCATCCAATCCCTCATTCTTTTATAGTGTCCGACTGCATACTGCTTTCCTAATTGTATGAAAATTCCTTTCCAAATGAAAGGAAACTCAATCAATTTGGCTAAAAAGGGCTATAAAAAAGTAGGATAATCCTGAAGAATCAGTATAAGGTATGGGTACTTTTTTCATGTATGGATGCTTTTTTGAGATCCGGGACAATATAAAAAGCCCGCCGGGGGAGCGGGCTTTTTGGGAGGGGAGTCCGGCTGACTAAAAGTTACAAGTGCAGCCTACAATAACAAGCAGTATAAAGATTACAACCACAAAAGCGAATGTGTTATTATACATCTTTTTATCACTCCCTTTTCACCATTTTGAGGGGATCTCCCAAGTCGGCGTCCACTTGAGAGTTAAAGGAATACCACGAATGTCTGGTTTTGCAAGGTTGTCGTCATTTACCTGATACACACAAAGTAAGCAAAGGAGGTTGCTTTAGGTTTGGGTGGCAAGTTGAGTTGGGGGGCGGAGCTTACTCTTAACCGTTAAAGCAAGAGCAGCCGATGATTACTAAAAGAATGAACAGCACAAGAATTAAAGCGAAGCCGTTTCCGTTGTAGTAGCCCATGTTTTCTCCTCCTCGTTTGTTTATTTGAGAAGTATCTTACCTCTCACTGATAACCTATGTGCAAAGAGAAAAAGAGACTGGACAAGTGATGGAGGTAATATGCCTGTTTTTTTCAGATTGGGCTTTTAATCAAGTGATTTATGGTGGTGTGTGGAGTTAGCGCTTTATTAATGTCCCGTCGTTTATACCTGTGAGGACTAAGCTGTTTTCGTATAGATTGTTGCTTTTACCAAGTAAATTCAGCTACAGGCGGACGCTTTCCGCGGGCATCACCGCCTTTTGCTCCATCATTAATATTGACAAAGCAATAATGTTTCCGAAAACAGATTTTTAAAAAAGTTTTTTATAAAAAAGTAATTGACAATGATTCTCAATCGCCTTATCATTAGAGTTGCGAGATTGATAATCATTATCACTACATACACATAGGAGGAAGCATAATGAAGAAGTGGTTTATGACAGGGTCACTGGCCCTTATGGCTCTTGGGATTGCGGCTTGCGGTTCTGATAATGAAGAGGGATCTGCAGATGGAGATAACGGATCTGAGGATGACGCAGCTGTTGAGGAAACAGGAGAACTGGTTGTTTATTCATCCCGTAACGAAACTTTTGTTAACGAACTTCTGGCAAAGTTTGAAGAAGATACAGGCATTGAAGTTCAGGCATTTCACGGTGATGATAATGCAATCAACCGTTTGAAGACAGAGGCAGAAGCTGGAAATATCTCGGCAGACATCTTCATTTCCAACGATGTTGGTGCCCTGGAGCACTTGAAAATGGAAGGACTCCTTCAGGAATCAGATCCTGAGAATATCGAATCAATTGATGAAAACTACCGGGCTGACGATAACTCCTGGTTTGCCCTTTCGGCCCGTACACGTGTATTAATGTACAACAAGGACCTTATCTCAGAGGACGAGATGCCGCAAAACATCTGGGATCTTACGGATGAGCAGTATGCAGACGAATTTGCCATTACCCGCGGTGGTAACGGTGGAATGATCGGTCATGTGTCGGCTCTCCGTCAGGAATGGGGAGACGAAAAAACAAGTGAATGGCTGGAGGCAATCAGTGAAAATGCTGGCACCATCCTTGAAGGACACGGAGACATCCGCCGTGCTGTCGGCTCCGGAGAATTCAAATTCGGTCTTGTAAACAACTACTATTATCACCAGCAGCTTCAAGAGCCAACGGACAATAACGTAGGTGTCATCTATCCCGACCAGGGAGATGATGAAATGGGAGCGGTTGTAAACGCAGCAGGTATTGGTTATATTGCTGACAACCCAAACCAGCACAGCGCTGAAGTTTTCCTGGACTGGATCCTTGAAAACGAAAACCAGCGTGAGTTCTCATATAACTCTCTTGAAGTACCGATTAACCCTGAAGTAGAAGCGGTTGAAGGTGCAGCATCCATTGATGATTACAAAACCCATGACATGCCGCTGAGTCAGCTTGGTGAGGTGTGGGAAGATACACGTACCTTGATTGAGCAGTCAGGACTCGATCTGGAAATCCGCTAGACACTTGAAGTGACATTTCTATTCCCCCTTTTAAAACAGGCAGCCATCCGGCTGCCTGTTTTGTTTGCTTTCCGTACAAAGGAGGGAACCGCAGGAAAAGCAGGCTTCATCTAAAGTCCTGGTCCAGGACGAGCTTATTGAGACCTTTATTTACTATTTACAGGAGAGTGGCTATAATGGGTGCAGAATGAGGTGAAAGAGATGGTTACGATTTTGGATATTGCAAAGCTTGCAGATGTGTCCAGAACGACAGTGTCAAGAGTCCTCAACGACTCGGGATATGTAAGTGAGAAAGCGAGATCCCGGGTTCTCGAAGCGATTGAGCAGACGGGATACATTCCAAGCGAACAGGCGAAATCCCTGCGGACAAAAAAAACGAAGGTTATCGGCGTGATCCTGCCGAAGATCAGTACGGAAACAGCGAGCAGAGTGGTGAATGGGATTGACGATATTTTAAGAGAAAAGGGATACCAGATTCTTTTATCCAATGCCAACCTTCAGGTAGACAAGGAAATTGAACAGATGAAGCTTCTTGAGAGCAGACGGGTTGATGGGATCATCCTCCTGGCTACGAATATCCAACAGAAACTTCTCAGTGCCATAAAGGAATTGAAGGTTCCCCTCGTTGCACTCGGCCAGGATATCCCGGATGTCCCGTCAGTCGTTTATGATGATTATCACGCAGCGAAAGACCTTACGAATGCCATTATTGACCGGGGTCATAAACGAATCGGTTTCATCGGGGTCCCGGAAACAGACCGTGCTGTCGGATATCTCAGGAAAGAAGGCTACCTCGATGCTATGAATGAAAAAGGTCTGGCTGTTGAGAAGTCTTGGATTCAAAAAGGGAAGTTTGACATTGAATCAGGCAGGCGTGCGATGAAAAGGATCCTTTCTGAGAGCAAGGAGGTTCCCACAGCCACTTTTGCCGTAACAGACCGTCTGGCCATAGGTGCCATGGAGTTTTTAAAAGAACAGCATATTTCTGTCCCTGACGAAATGGCTATGGCCGGTATAGGCGCATCTGAAATTTCCTCGTATATTACGCCTCCCCTGACTACAGTGGATTACAATAATGAAAATGCGGGAATGGAAACTGCAAAGCTGCTCCTTGAAAAAATTAACGGTAATGCAGGTAAAATGAGAAAATTATCGATGGACTATAGACTTATGATAAGAGATAGTTTAAGATAATTTATGGAATCGATTACATTAATCGCTTCCATTGCTTTTAATCATTGTGGAATCGATTCCATAATGCACATACTTCCTGAATGGAACATAAAGAATTGGACATAATTTCAATGAGAGGAAAGGGGTTTAACCATGTCAGAAAATCGTAAAATTGCAGAAGAACTGATTGAAGCGATCGGCGGAAAAGAAAACATTGATTCCGTTGCTCACTGTGCTACGCGGTTGCGCATCATGGTCAATGATAAGGAAAAGATTGATCAGAAAAGAGTAGAAGAGATTGATAAGGTCAAGGGAGCTTTCTATAACTCCGGTCAGTACCAGGTTATTTTCGGTACAGGAACAGTCAACAGAATTCACGAAGAGGTCATAAACCTCGGTGCTTCCGAGTCTTCCAAAGGGGAGCAGAAAGAGCAGCAGAAAAAGCAGGGGAATGCTTTCCAGCGGGCAATCCGTACGTTTGGTGATGTGTTTGTACCGATTATCCCGGTTCTTGTTGCAACAGGTTTATTTATGGGTCTTCGCGGCCTGCTTACCCAGGAAGAAATCCTGGCTGTTTTTGGCCTGGCACCTGAAGATATTTCGGAAAACTTTCTGTTATTCACACAAGTATTAACAGACACTGCATTTGCCTTTCTGCCGGCGCTTGTAGCCTGGTCGGCGTTCAGAGTATTCGGAGGAAGTCCGATCATCGGTATTGTCCTTGGTCTGATGCTTGTGAGTCCGGCACTTCCTAACGCCTGGGATGTTGCGGAGAACCCGGATCTTGCATTAGAATTCCTCGGCTTTATCCCGGTTATCGGATATCAAGGGTCTGTACTTCCAGCCTTCATTGCCGGTTTTGTAGGTGCGAAGCTTGAGAGATGGATTCGAAAGCGTGTACCGGAAGCACTGGACTTGATTCTTACACCTTTCCTGACGTTACTGATTATGATCACACTTGCTCTGTTTATTATCGGACCTGTCTTCCACGCAGTGGAAGCTGCAGTTATGGCAGCAACGACAGCACTGTTGAACATGCCGTTCGGTATCAGTGGTCTGATCATTGGTGGACTTCACCAGATTATCGTTATTACAGGTGTGCACCACATCTTTAACTTCCTTGAAATTCAGTTGTTAAACGAGCTTGCAGAAAACCCGTTTAACGCTATTATCTCCTGTGCGATTGCCGCACAGGGTGCAGCTGCGCTGGCAGTAGGGTTAAAAACAAAATCCAAGAAACTTAAAGCGTTGGCACTGCCGTCATCATTCTCCGCTTTCCTGGGTATTACCGAGCCTGCAATCTTCGGTGTAAACCTTCGATATATGAAACCTTTTATTATGGGTCTTGTAGGCGGAGCGGCAGGAGGATTCTTCGCCTCACTTGTAGGACTGGCTGGTTCAGGAATGGCTGTAACCGTTATACCGGGAACACTTCTCTACCTGGGGCCTGAGATCTTCTTCTACCTCCTTGCAAACCTTATTGCAGCAGGTGTTGCGTTCACACTGACGTACCTATTTGGCTTTACTGATAAAATGAAAGAAGAAATGGATAGCTAAGTGTAAAATGCTAAGGTGTCTCGAAAAGTCTGCCACAGACTTCGAGGCACCTTTTTCTTTGTTTTACTGCCCGGTCAGTTGGGATGATTAAATGGATGGGGAGGCTAATGTTCACAGTGTTTTATACAAAATTATGGAAATAAAAGTATGGGCAAAGAGGGAAGAGGACATCCTGCTAAAGAATGTTCTTTTTATAACATTCAGTTTCCTATATCGAACAAGAAAGGATAGACAAATCGTATTTTGTTCGATATAATGAACCAAATCGAATGTTCGAGCTAAGGCGGTGAATAGATACGCATGGGAGAAGTCGGAAATCGTATAAAGAAATATCGTCTCAGAAAAGGCTACTCAATATCACGACTGGCTGAAGAGAGCGGAATAGCGAAATCTTATATCAGCTTCCTGGAGCGTGATCAACGTAAGAATCCATCCGTAGAGACGTTGAAGAAACTTTCCAAAGTACTGAAGATTCCACTTGAACTGTTAATGGTAGACGAAGAGAGAGAATCGATTCTTGAAGTATTGGACGACGAGTGGCTCGGACTTATCAAGGAAGCAAAAGAGAGCGGTGTGAGTAAAGAAGAGGTAAGAAACTACATCAGGTTTATTCAGTATAACAAATGGCACGACAATAAAGATTCCAAAAATCCGGAAAAGTAACTCCCCCTTAAAACGAAAGTGTAAAGGGGGTTTATTTTTATTGTTTTTGCCCGGTTAATAATGAAAAATAAATGATATTGCCGAATTGTGCTCTGTTGAATAAACGTTTGTTTAAACAGGAAATATTCGATTCTTATAAGCATCAAATGTTAAAAAGCACTGTGTTTTACCAAGTGCCGGAGTTCTAATTATCTGGTTTGAGATATGACGGCTCAATGTTAAGAATTCATGGGTGAATATTAACAATTTCCGGAATTTCCGGATTTATGTTAAGGATTCCAGCTCTCCCGGAAGAAATCAAACACGACTCTTTGTGCACCTGTACACGCACAAAAAGACCCCATCCTGAATGGATGGAGACACCTTTTTGCTATTTTTTATCTTCAGGATCAACGTCCGGTTTCTTCGGTTCGCTCTCAGGCGTTTCAAGCTCTCCGTTTAACTGGTCGCCCAGATCTTCCCGAAGATCTTCGTAGACACGTTCTTTAAATTCTTCGTATACTTCTTCCTTAATATCTTCATAGACTTCTTCTTTTATATCATCGTATACTTCTTCTTTAATGTCTTCATACATGTCTTCTTTCAGGTCTTCATAGACACGGTCTTTCATGTTGTCATGCATGTCACCGTATACTTCTTCTTTTACGCGCTTAGTCTGACGTTTGGAGCGGCGTTTCTGTTCCACTTTTATGTCCCGTCCCATCATGATCAATAACGAGAAGATCATAACAACCATAATGATTGCAAATGGGAGGGCTGCCACAATGGAGGCAGTTTGCAGGCCTTCCAATCCGCCGCTGATTAATAGCACACTTGCTGTCCCGGCAATCAGGAAGCCCCAGATTACTTTTACGGAAAGGCGTGGCTCAAGGCTGCCGTTACTTGTCATTGCACCAAGGACATACGAAGCGGAATCTGCTGATGTAATAAAGAAGATCAGAATCAGCAGTACAGCCAGGGCACTCATAATCATTCCCAAAGGCAACTCACCTAATGTTGCGAAAAGAGCTACCTCTACATTATCAAGGACAAGGTCACCGAGCTGGTCGTTACCGCCGATAATCATATCCAGTGCCGTTCCGCCGAACGCGGTGAACCAGATTGCTCCAAGTAAAGAAGGAACAATTAACACCCCGGCAACAAACTCACGGATTGTACGTCCGCGGGAGATTCTTGCGATGAAAATACCCATAAACGGAGCCCAGGAAATATGCCATGCCCAGAAGAAAATCGTATAGGTCCCAAGCCATTCACCTTCTCCAAAAGGATCAAGATCGAGACTCATTTGGGTTACATTTGCTAAGTACCCGCCAATTGTCGTTACAACGCTTTCGGCGATGAAAAGTGTTGGTCCCATTGCAATGACAAAGATGAGCAGGATCGCTGCGATTGTTAAGTTGATTATACTTAAAATACGGATTCCTTTGTTTACTCCGGTAGCAGCGGAGAAAATAAACAAAATCGTTACAATAAAGATAATCACAAAGTTAGTAAATCCGGTATTGGGAATCGCACCGTCGGTTAAGTATGAGAGTCCCCCTGTAATTTGCATGGCACTTAAACCAAATGTTGTCGCAACCCCTGTTGAAGTAGCGAGTACAGCCAGCGTATCGATACCTTTTCCAAACGCTCCTTGTGTTCGGTCTCCTAACAGAGGCTGGAAGGCAGAGCTGATAAGTGCAGGCTGATCTTTTCTAAACTGTACATAACCAAGTGTCAGAGCAACCAGAGAGAAAATGGCCCAAGGATGGAGTGCCCAGTGAAAAACCGCATAGCGCAGGCCTGCATCAGCCTGAGAGGCCATGTCTGCATTTGCAAAATCCGGGTGGGGATCCAGATAGTAAAGAGCGGGCTCTGCCACACCCCAGAAAACAAATCCTACACCGATACCGGCTGAGAAAAGCATGCCGATCCAGGTGTAAAAACTATATTCAGGTCTCTCATCAGGTTTTCCAAGCCTCAGTCTTCCAAACGGACTAATGGCTAAAAAGAGTACAAAAGCGATGAAAAAGGCTGTGGAAAGCATGTAGAACCAGCCGAAGTTATCGAGTGTAAAGCCTAAGGCCTCCCCTGAAAATGCGTCCAGTGACGCCGGACCAAGGGCACCCCATAATACGAAAAGGGCTACCAATGTTGCTGAGATGTAGAAAACAATACTAGGTTTCTTCGTTTCGTATTGGTATTTGCTCACATTTAGGTTCATCCGGAACCTTTCTCCGGATGGTCCTCCTTTCAAAATTCTGAAGTAATGACGATATCAAACAATTGCGATTCCGTAAAGAAAGATGCATAAAAAATCCTTATTCCTACTTTCCCCTAAACTTTAGAAATCAAACTAATTGATTGGCAGGGAAGGGGATGGGCGTTGCAGGAAAATAGATTTACAAAGTCACTGAGTGGATTAAAACCCCAAAATAAAAAAGCCCTGTGAACCAGTTGACAGGCGGGGGCTAATCAACGTACTGTTCACAGGGCCTATTTGGTTACCCGGATTCAGGACTGTTTCAGTTCTGTATAAACAACCAGGCGCTCACGGTGGGTACGCTGTTCCCGGTCAAATTCCCCGGTACACGTTATCAGGTTCAAACGCTGGCTGTTTGTGTAGCCGAAAATCTGTTTGAGAGGTGCATTTTCATAGGGGTAACTCTCCATCATTTTCACTTCAAAAACGAGAATCTCATCTTTCCCGTAAACAATGACTTCATCACCTACATTCAGGTCTTTTAAATCAAAGAAAACAGCGGGGCCGGTGTAGTCATCCACGTGTCCGGCCAGAACCGCGTTGCCACGGGCACCGGGTTTAGCTCCACGGTTGTACCAGCCGACGGTTTTGCCATCATCAGGCACGTCCATGCCCCCTGTTTCTGTGAGACCAAGAGACTCAATATCAGCAGTTATATTTAAAGAAGGAATTTCAATTGAAGCAGGCTCAATGCCGGTGACTGCAACACTTTGAACAGGCTCCGCACCTTCAGGGTCCTCGCTTTGTTCGGGCGTTTCAGCAGGTTGGACAAGCTGTTCCTCTTCTTCGCTCTGTTCAGTGGCTTCTGCTTCGGGAAAAGAGGAAACCCCCTCTCCAGTTTCTCCAGAAGAAGGGTCCCCGGTTCCACACGCTGTTATCAATGCGAGGAGAACAGCGAAGGGAAAGAGTTTATTGATTTTCAACGGCCGGTCTGCGGAAGAAGAAGAACAAAGCACCAGATGCGAGAAGAACAATCAGCATACCGGCTGCCATGTAGCTTGAGCTCTGGTCAGCTGTGCCACCCATACCTGTTGCAGGCATTTCAGAAGGCATAGCGTCGTGGGAAGGATCAGCCAGTATGATTGTGTCCAGTCCAGGTTCACCATCAGCAAAGCCTACAGCAAGAACTGTGTAAAGCATGTCGCCTTCAAGCTCTGTTCCAGGCAGTTCAAGAACAACATCTTCTGTTCCGGCTACACGTACGTCAAGGTCAGCAGTCATTGGCTCAACCTCTTCGTAACCTGTTACAGATGGGAACTCGGCGCCGGCGAACAATACGTCACCGCCGGCTGTTACGTCAACAGCAGGTGCATCAGGAGATAAGTGGCCTACGCGTACCCAGGCCATTCCTTCAGAAGAAGATGTTTCGTCTTCAATGACATGAAGGTCAAGGTTTTCTAAGGTATTGATTGCAGCAACTGTGTAAGCCTGCCCTGCAGCAACTTCCAGCGTCGCTTCGATTACAGGCTCATCATGTTCACCAGCAGGATATATGGCAACATCGTGCTCACCTGCAGGGAGCTCTAAGTAATCCGTAGCGTCTTTGAATGCAGCACCTTCGACAGCAACATCACCGTTTACTGTAACATCAACAGCCGGTGCATCAGGGGAGGCGTGTACAATTCGTACCCAGGCATCGTCATCTCCATGATCATCAGCAAGAGCTGTTACCGAAAAAATTGAAAAGACCATTACACCAGCCAGCATTGACGTCATTAAACGTTTTAACTTCAAAAGAACCACTCCTTCATTTTTGGTAGGATTATCTCCTGTTCATCAAGTACCCTAATTATAAATTAGTTAAACACTTATTGAACAAATATTATACATTAAATATAAAAGGTTTCTTTGATATAGTCAAAAAATAACCTTCCGAGCGCTTAAAATATTCCTTTATAACTATAAAAATAGCAGAAGTCAGTAAAATAAATGTTAATTTCAATTTACAGAGGGAAATGCTTATACAGAGCGAATGTAGTTGTATAAACAGATGTACAAGGAGGAAGCGGAGGTATGGAAATAACATTTGATGATTTTTTAAAAGTAGATATGAGAGTAGGAACGATAAAAGAGGCTGAACCGTTTCCTGAGGCAAGAACGCCCGCGATCAAGATGACAATAGATTTCGGAGAAGAGATCGGGCTGAAGAAATCGAGTGCCCAGATTACCAGACGTTACGAGCCAAAAGAGTTAGTGGGAAGGCAGATCGTAGCGGTGGTAAACTTCCCTCCGATGCGTGTAGCAGGGTTTAAATCAGAAGTTCTTGTAATGGGCGGTGTACCCGGTGAGGGAGATGTAGTGTTACTTAACGTAGATGAAAAGATTCCTGAAGGAACGAAGGTAGGGTGACGGGGCTGTGGTGACTGACAGCAGGAAGTAAAAAATAAAAGCGCTATAATGAAAAATTAACAGTAAAAAGTGAAAAATAAGATATCGAAGTGAAAAATGAGAGGTTACTGGATCAAAAAACCACAAAACCCGCACTGCCAAAAAAGGCGTGCGGGTAAGACTACGGCGGGAGTGGGCGCCAGGGTATGACCCCGGAGGGCGAAGCGTGAGGAGTCACCGGCACCCCTGCGGAAAGCGCAGGGTACGCAGGTTTCATCTATAATAACTGTGTTTATGTTTTTGTACCATTACAACAATCTAAACGAAAAGAGCGTTTACGAATGAGGAGATACCATTGTAAATGTGGCGGTATCCTGAAGTTCTTCTTCTACATACACATCCACTTCATAGTCACCGGCGGAAATATCAGCATGACCTGTATCGAGAAGGGGAATGTTCACGGTACTCGAGCGGAAGAACGTTTCGGATCGTTCAAGAATCAGCTCCCGGCCACCTTCTCCATCCACTTTGTACATTTCAATTTCAAGACCGCCCCGGCCGATTGGCTCCTTGTTTTCGTAAAACAGCATCAGACTTGAGCTGAAAAGGTAATATTCAGGGTCCTGCTCCATCTCCCATGGCGTGTCAGGTGCCCCGTATTCATCGAGATAGACAAAGGCCCCTTTAGGAAAACCCGGGGAGTACTCCCATTCTGCCGAGATGATAAACGGATAAAAAGCAAAGATCACAATCACCAGGGGGGCAACGATAGCGGAAATAATGCTCGCGCCGCTTTGTGAAAAAAGCGGCACCTGTGCACGGTCAGGTTTCTGGTTTCGTTTTGTCAAAACGCTATTTTTTATTTTTTTAGCATATAAAGCATTGCCGTATGCGCCTGAAAGAATGTGAAGAGCCGCAATCACAAACAGGCAGCCGATCATACGCACGGAAGTGCCTTCTATGCCTGTTACATACTGGACATAAGGAATAAAGCTGTCCGCAAAGCTGTAGACAAGTAAAACGAGAAAATAAAGGCTTGCCCATCCGAACATTCTCCGGTATGAGAACCAGAACGGTGACAGAATAAAGGCTGCCCAGTTCCAACCGGCAAATCGTTCAGGAGCTTTAGACTGGCTCCATTTTTTTATATAATACGAATCATTTATTTGAACAGATTGTTTAATCTCTTTTTTTTCAGTGGTCATCATCTGCCCGAAACTTGTGTCACTCATGATCCTGCCCCTTTCATAATCCACATTATTTTACCACGATCCTTTTAAAAATCACATGGATTGTCCTTAAATCATACTTGCTATTATAAAAGAATTTATGTATGATACAAAAAATGGTATAAATGATATTCGGTGATGAAGAGAGTAGCAAAAAAGAAGCCCAAAGCGAGCCGGTGGCGGTGGAAGACCGGCGGAACCTTCTTTGCGAACCGCACTTCGGAGAAAATGGTATACATTCGGGAGAACCCCGTTATCAAGTTGAGTGGTTTAAAAACAATCAGAGTGGTACCGCGGGAATCGTCTCGTCTCTATTTACAAATAGAGGCGGGACTTTTTTTGTTTGCGTTGCTTTGAAAAAGAATTGAAATTCAGCTTCGTTGAACGGAATACACTCCCTTTCCGCGGATTCGCGCCGAGCCTCCTCAGGGCTTTGCCCCTGTGGGGTCTCGTCAGTCTCGCACTTCCACTGGAGTCTGGCGTATTCCGTTCAACGAAGCACGAGGCGCTGAAAAAATCAGTCGAACTGGGCAATTCAGCCGAAAAAATCAGCACACTCTGTTGAAAGAGAGACCAAATGAGTGGAAATTAACCATTCGTCTAAGTCGGGCAGAGAAAGCTGCGTTCGTTTAAAAGGAGGAAAAGATGATGAACATGAAGGACATTTTCACAAAAGCACTGGAAGAGCCGTTGAAAAACGAACTCTCAGAACCCCAGATTGCCAGTCTTATTGAACACCCTAAACATGAAGCTCACGGAGACCTGGCATTCCCCTGCTTCCAGCTGGCTAAAAGCATGAAGAAGCCGCCGCATATGATTGCACAGGAACTGTCAGAAGTCGTTGCTTCACAAGAAATTGAGAAAGCAGTGGCAGCGGGACCTTATGTGAACGTCTTTTTCAAACGAAGAAAAATCAGTGCAGGAATTTTAGAAGAGATTTTAAGAAAAGGAGCTGAGTATGGCTCAAATACCACGGGGGAAAAGGGAAATACCGTATTTGATTTTTCCTCGCCCAATATTGCGAAGCCTTTCTCGATGGGACATCTCAGGTCTACAATTATCGGGCAGGCACTTGCCAATATTGCTGAAAAAAATGGATTTAACTGCGTCCGTATTAATCACCTGGGTGACTGGGGAACACAGTTCGGGAAGCTCATGTGTGCCTATACACGATGGGGGGCGGAAGATGATGTGAGAAAGTGCCCAATTCCAACGTTGATGAAATACTACGTGGACTTTCATGAAAAAGCAGAGAATGATCCTTCCCTTTTGGAAGAGGGAAGAGCGTGGTTTAAAAAACTGGAGCTGGGCGATGGCGAAGCGACAAAGCTTTGGAAATGGTTCCGGGACGAGTCATTAAAAGAGTTTGAGCGGGTTTACGATCTCCTCGGTATCAGGTTTGATCATGTGCAGGGAGAGTCGTTTTATAACGACAAAATGACACCTGTAGTGGCAGAACTCACAGAAAAAGGACTTTTAACAAAATCTGAAGGGGCTTATGTCGTTGAAACCGGCCCTGGTAAGCCGCCCTGCCTAATCACAAAAACAGATGGTACGACCCTCTATGCCACAAGAGACCTGGCCGCAGCTGTTTATCGAAAGACAACTTTTGATTTCGCCAAAAGTGTTTATGTCGTAGGGGCGGAGCAGCAGCTTCATTTTGACCAGATTAAAAACGTTCTCCGTAAGATGGGACGTGAGTGGGAGAAGGACATGGTGCACGTTCCTTTTGGACTTATCTTAAAGGACGGGAAAAAAATGAGTACCCGTAAAGGGAAAATCATTTTGCTTGAAGATGTATTAAAAGATGCCATCAGTCAGGCAGAAGAAAATATTGCATTAAAAAATCCAGCTCTCGAAAACAAGGCGGCCACGGCCAGGGAAGTGGGTGTCGGGGCTGTGGTGTTCCATGATCTGAAGAACGAGAGAATGAACTCTGTGGAATTCAGCCTTGAACAGATGCTGACGTTTGAAGGGGAGACAGGGCCTTATGTTCAGTATACGAATGTCAGAGCCCGGAGCATTTTAACGAAAGCCCGGGCTGAAGGGACACCGCAGGAAGGCCTTGAGGATGATGCGTCGTGGGCGGTTGTAAAAGAGCTCCATGAATTTCCCGATGTGGTCAGAAGAGCCTGGCAGACTTACGAACCTTCTGTAATCGCAAGGTATCTTCTTTCTCTCGCGTCAGCTTTTAATAAATACTACGGGAAGGTAAAGATTCTCGAAAATGATGACTGCCTGGGAGATCGTCTTTCTGTCGTAGCATCCGTTAGCATTGTATTACAGGAAGGACTGAGACTTTTAGGGATCAAGGCTCCCCGTCAAATGTGAAGGTACTGAAAAGGCCGGCCTTTACCTTTTTCCAGTCTCTTCTAAGCAATGAGCGTAACGGTTGCACTTTTAAAAGCCTGTTACGAGTGGGTTTTTCGTAACAGGCGCGCAACCGATTGGAGCCATTGCTACTCAAATGTAGCAGGATTGTGAACGAGCTTGATTATTTCTTCTCTTTTTCTTACACTAAAGGCATTGTACTGCAGGAGGTAGTAGAGATGAGAAAATCAATATGGCTGAGCGCCTTGGGCGGTATTCTTCTGGTCAGTGCCTGTCAGGCGGAAGACCAGGAAGAACAGACCGCAGAGCCTGATGAGTCTGTGGAGGAAGCAGAACAAAGTGACGAACAAACCGTTGATCTCAGCGGAGATGATGACTTTTTTATACAGAACGATGAACTGGAAATCACCCATATCCACGGCCTTGGATATGCGGGAAACGAAGGCATTCTTTATGTGGCTACCCACCACGGACTGGCTTTGTATGATGATGGAAGCTGGTACGAAACGTCTGAAGAACGTAATGATTACATGGGATTCAGCGCAGTTGAGGATGGTTTTTACACCAGTGGCCATCCGGGAGAAGCGTCTTCCTTTGAAGTGGATCCGATCGGACTTGTAAAAAGTAACGACGGGGGCAAAACACTGGAAACGCTTGATCTCCTCGGTATGACGGATTTTCACGTAAAGGGAACCGGATACTATTCCAATGCGATTTATGTCTATAATCCAAAAGCCAACGAACGCTTGGAGGAAACCGGGTTCTACCGTACGCTGGACGATGCGGAGACGTGGGAAAAAAGAGAAGGGGAAGGACTTCCTGAAGCGTCATACGACCAGGGAGGCTACCCTAACTTTGCTATCGCAGTTCATCCGTCGGACGAAGATACGTTAGCGGTAGGAACGTCAGAAGGGCTTTTCTTATCGAACGATTCAGGTGGCACTTTTGAGCGTACAGGGCTCGGAAATCCTGTTATTGCAGCTGCCTATTATGAAGACGATGTATATGCAGGCATTTGGGACGGGGAAATACAGCTTGTCCGGTATGATGGAGAAGAAACGACGGTGTTAAAACGTCCCGATCTTCAGGAACAGGATGCCATTCAGTATATTGCGGTGAATCCTCAGGATGACAGCGAAATCGTATTCACCACTTTCCATGGAGAAGGCTACCTGAGTGAAGACGGCGGCGATTCATGGGAAAAAATCATTGACGCAGGGCAGGTTGTTTCAAAATAACAGTAATTTTTACAGGCTGGTTCTTTTAAGGATCAGCCTGTTTTTTTGTTGAGCTCATTTACTTGCGGTATATACCCCCATGAGGTATATTGGTGTAAGAAAGCAAACTTGAATAATGACGGGAGGTACTTTGCCGTGGCAAAAGTACGCTTTGGAATAGAAGGGATGCATTGTGCATCGTGTGTAAACCGGGTGGAAAAGAAAATATCCCGTGTAGACGGTGTGGAAGCTGTTAATGTGAACCTGGCAACCCACCAGGCTCAGGTCACTGGTGATATTACAGATGAGCGGATCAGTGAAATCATTTCATCTGTTGAAAAAATCGGTTTTGGAGCAAAGCCGCTGACGGATGAAAAAGAAGAAGATTTGTCCAAAAAACAAGAGGCGGAGTCGAAGAAACTAATACGTGACTTTTCGTTTGCAGCAGTGGCTACAGTTATTGTCCTGATCGGGAGTATTCCTCATATGATGCATACGTGGGGATCGTGGGTGCCGGGATGGATGTCCAATCCGTTCTTCCTCCTTATACTCACCACTTATGTACAGCTCGTACCGGGCTGGCGTTTTTACAAAAACAGCTACAAAGTTCTCCGGAGTAAATCAGCGGATATGAATGTACTAGTGGCAATGGGTACCACATCTGCCTGGGCGTATTCAGCAGCGATGACGCTCTTTCCCGGTTTTCTGACGAATGCCGGTTTTCCCTACCAGCTGTACTATGATGTGACGACGGTCATTACTACACTTATCCTTTTAGGCCGGTATTTTGAGGCGAAAGCCAAAGGGCAGACATCCACTGCAATTAAGAAGCTCATGAACCTTCAGGCGAAAACGGCACGGGTTATCAGGTCCGGACAGGAATTGGAGCTTCCAGTGAAAGAGGTGCGTGTGGGTGATCACATTCTCGTTCGTCCGGGTGAGAGAATACCCGTAGACGGTACGGTAATCGACGGATCGTCCACTGTGGATGAGTCCATGCTCACCGGTGAATCGATACCGGTTTCAAAAAAAGAAAACGATCCGGTAATTGGAGCGACGATTAATAAGTCAGGGTCGTTTACATTCGAAGCCTCCAAGGTAGGCAAGGACACCACGTTAGCGGGGATTATCCGGATGGTAAACGACGCCCAGGGGTCCAAAGCGCCAATTCAGCGAATGGTTGATGTGATATCGGCTTATTTTGTCCCTGCTGTTGTCGGTCTTGCGTCACTGAGCTTTCTCATCTGGCTCGTATTCGGTCCTGACCCATCCTTTATTTTTGCCCTTACCACCTTTATTGCCATTCTGATCATTGCCTGTCCTTGTGCCCTCGGGCTGGCGACACCTACGGCAATTATGGTGGGGACTGAAAAAGGAGCAGAAAACGGTGTGTTAATTAAGGATGCCTCAAGTCTTGAACAGGCTCATAAAATTGACACGATTCTTCTCGATAAAACAGGAACAATTACGCAAGGGCGTCCGGCTTTGACGGATCTTGTCTCTTTGAAGGGGTGGACAAATGAAACGCTTCTTCAAATGGTAGCTTCAATAGAGATGGCATCAGAGCATCCTCTAGGTGAAGCGATTGTACGTGCTGCAAAAGAGCAGCGTCTCTCTTTATCCAAGCCTGGATCATTCGAAGCGATTTCTGGTCATGGTATTGAGGCTGACTGGGAAGGTAAGCGTGTTTTTATTGGAAACGCGCGTCTTATGGAAAGGGAAGGTATCTCCACGGATGAGCTGAATCAATCCGCACACAAACTTGCTGAAGAAGGTAAAACACCGATGTTCATTGCATCAGAGGGAACCCTGTCCGGCATGGTGGCGGTTTCGGATCCGTTAAAAGAGGATGCAAAAAGCGCTGTGAGTATGCTGAAGGGTATGGGAATCGAAGTGGTTATGCTAACAGGGGATAACAAGCGTACCGCTGCTGCGATTGCGAAAGAAGCAGGAATTGACCGGTTTGAAGCTGAGGTCCTTCCTGAAGATAAAGCATCGTACGTGAAGAAGCTTCAGGCAGAAGGGAAAAAAGTGGCCATGGTCGGGGACGGAATAAATGATGCCCCGGCGCTCGCCCAGGCTGACATTAGCATTGCCATCGGTACCGGGACGGATGTCGCTATGGAAACTGCTAATATTACGCTCATGCGCGGCGATGTAATGAGCATTGTCACTGCCGTGCGTCTGTCTAAGTCCACGATGCGGATGATCTGGCAGAATCTTGGCTGGGCTTTCGGGTACAACATTGTTTTAATTCCTGTTGCAGCAGGACTTTTATATCCATTCTTCGGATTGCTGTTAAATCCGATGCTCGCAGGTGCTGCCATGGCGTTCAGTTCTGTATCGGTCGTACTTAATACCCTTCGTCTGAAGAAATTTAAAACTGTTGTTCCGGCCTCATCCTGAGTCCGGAAAGGTCGTCCATTGTCGCTGTCTATGTTTAATATCGTTCATAAGGGAAAAAGAGACATAAGGAGGCATCCTGTATGGGAACAGATTCTTGTGTACAGTCATCTCAAGAATGGATTGATACAAACCTGACATGTAAAATGAACAAGGCCTATGCCGTTACAATACCGAAAAAACTGCGGGAAAAGCTCGGACTCGAACCCATGAGCCCAGTTATTCTCGTTGTTGATAACCAAAGCATCCTCCTATCGACCAAAAGTATAGACGAATCACTCGACATTCAAAGTCATATCAACGATAACGGCTCATTCTACATGCCAAAAGAAATCCGGGACCAGCTTATACTTGCTCCCGGTACCACCTTCCGCATCCGCGTGGGGTCTGACCCCGCACAATTTTGTGAACTTTTGCTCGAAAAAGTTTAGGATTGCTGTTTAAGGGGTATGCATGTGATTTTGCTGATGGGGTTCAGCAGGCGTCTCCACATTGAACGGCGGCTCTGCTGCCATCAGAAAAAAGGAAAAGCCCACATATACAAGAGTGAAAACAAGCCATGTGCTGGAATACGCGTGGCTTGTTTCTTTTCTGATTACAGCGTCTCCGTCGATGGTCCGCTGACTCATCCAGAGAAAAGCGGCCACTGTGGCGAGCACTAAGATTACAACTGCAGATGACACGAAAGATATTGGTAGCATTTCTGCTGTCATTGCACCCATCATCCCCGCCATGCTTCCTGAGACAAGTCCTTCAACCACAGGAAGACCTTTATAAGGTAATCCGATCACCGCACCAGCTATGGCCCCGGACGCGACGGAAGCGGTGAGAGAGTGGGTGAATGTCCCGTGAAAGATGCCTCCGAAATAAAATCCGACCACCATCCCCGTAAGCATTGCCCCTGCCATTACATTCATCATTTTTTCCATTAGCGTCAGGCCATTGCCACGCTTCACACTGAAGTATAAAAACAGTCCCAATGGAACAATCAGAAGTACCAAAGCCATTACAATATACCCCCTCCCGGTTTTTCGGTTCTCTTTTATCCCTATTCGTACAACCTGTGAAATAGAAGGGAAGGTGTGGGCGGTGGTTGGTGTTAAAAAATCCTGGCTTATGAGCGGGAAGAGAAGTAATACTATCAAAAACCATCATAATTGTGCCAAAAACAAAATTAATACTATCGAAAAAACAAATAATACAATCAAAAATCCGATTAATTCTTCCAGGAGAAATTTGAACAATCGGGAAGAGAAGTAATTGTTAATAATTCCAGATCTTCCCCCCATTTAAATGGAAACCACAACCACAAATCGCAGAACATTCAAACGAACTCTTGAATAATCTGCCCTTTTGAGGTATATTCAAACCAGAATTTGAATATTGTAAACCCAGAGGTGATTGTAGATGAAAACGACAGAAACATGCGAAGTATACACATACGACCAGGCAAAAGTTGATGCTCTTAAAAAACAAATCAACGAAACAGATGTACAGGCAACGAGTCAGATCTTTAAAGTCCTTGCCGATGAAAAACGCTTTACTGTGGCCTATGCCCTGACTCTTACTGAGGAATTGTGCGTGTGTGACATTGCAAACCTGCTGGGGGCATCCACTGCCACCGCGTCCCATCATCTCCGGACGCTCCATAAAAAGGGTCTTGTGAAATCACGGAAAGAAGGGAAACTTGTTTTTTACAGTCTGGATGATGATCATGTAACGGATGTAATCAATCTGGCTATGCTTCATCAACGGGAAGGTAAAGGTCATGAGTAAGAAGGAAGAGTACGTCGTCCGTGGTTTTACGTGCGCAAACTGTGCGTCTCAGTTTGAACGTAATGTTCAAAACATCCACGGTGTAACAGAGGCAAAAGTAAACTTTGCCGCCAGTAAAGTTACGGTGAAAGGTGAGGCGACCATAGAACAAATCGAGGAAGCCGGTGCATTTGAAGACTTAAAGATACTTAAAGCAGACCAAAGGATTGAAGAAGACCACACCCCGTTTTGGAAAAAGGCTAAGAATATCAGGGTCATGATCGCGGCTGTACTTACATTTGCAGGCTGGGTCCTGCTTTTTCAGGCCGGAGAATCACACCCCCTCACGATTACCATTTTTGTGATAGCGGTTGCCATCGGAGGCTACCGTTTGTTCTGGCAGGGGCTTCGCAACCTTTTAAAGTTTGAATTTACGATGCGTACACTCATGACCATCGCCATTATCGGGGCAGGGCTGATCGGAGAGTGGGGAGAGGCAGCCATCGTTGTTGTTCTCTTTGCCCTCAGTGAAGCTCTGGAGAGCTATTCGATGGAAAAAGCGAGAAAGTCACTTCGCAACCTGATCGACTTGGCTCCACGCTATACGGTTGCAGTAAGAGGGAATAAGGAGATAACGGTTCCGGTTAAGGATATCCGTATCTCTGACACCTTGATCGTAAAACCGGGTGAAAACATTCCGGCAGACGGGATCGTAACAGAGGGATCTACGACAATAAACGAAGCCGCAATAACGGGAGAGAGTATTCCTGCCTTTAAAAAGACCGGAGACGAGGTTTTTGCAGGAACGCTGAATGAAGAAGGCTTGATTAAACTTGAAGTATCAAAAGGACCGGAAGATACGGCCCTGGCTAAGATCATTCATCTTGTAGAAGAAGCCCAGCAGGAGAAAGCTCCTGCACAGCAGTTTATCGACCGGTTTGCAATGGTATATACGCCGGCAATTATGATCCTAGCAGCATTGATCGCTATGGTTCCACCGCTTTTGTTCCAGGCATCGTGGGGTGAATGGGTCTACTTAGGACTGGCGACGCTCGTGGTAGGATGTCCGTGTGCCTTAATTATCTCAACACCGGTTGCCATTGTGACGGCCATCGGCCACAGTGCACATGAAGGTGTTCTGATTAAAGGCGGACTTCATATGGAACAGGCAGGAAAAATTAATGCTGTCGCTTTTGATAAGACAGGAACCCTGACGAAAGGGGAGCCGGCTGTAACGGATGTGGTACTGCCGGATGGTGAAAAAAAAGAGAATCTTCTTCCTCTTGCCTATGCTATTGAAAAATATTCGAATCATCCTCTCGGTAAAGCCGTGGTTCGCTATACGGAAAAGGAAGATCCCGAGATTACGGAAAATCCGTTGCTCATAGAAGGGCTTGAGAATCTTCCGGGACGTGGTATAAGAGGGAAGGCAGGAAACGAGGAGGTATTTGCTGCGAGTCCGGAATACGTGATGGAAACCTTCCCGGGTTTATACAGCAAGGACATAGAGACTAAAGTCGAAAGTCTTTTAAAAGAAGGAAAAACAATTATCGTAATTGGATCACAGAAGAAAGTACTCGGCCTGTTTGCTCTCCAGGATGAAGTGAAGACAGACTCTTATGATTCGATCAAAGATCTGGAAGCACTTGGAATAAAGAAGATTGTCATGCTTACGGGAGACCACCTGTACACAGCCGAAGCAGCAGGAAAAGAGGCCGGCATTACGGATGTCCGGGCAAGACTGATGCCGGAAGATAAGCTTTCGGTCATCAGGCAGTTAAAAAATAAGGGGTACAATGTAGGTATGGTCGGAGATGGTGTCAATGACGCCCCGGCTCTTGCGGCAGCGGATGTTTCCATCGCCATGGGTAAAGGAGGAACCGATGCAGCCCTGGAAACAGCAGATATTTCACTCATGGGAGATGATCTTACCAAACTTCCCTATACGATCCGCCTCAGCCGAAAAACGATGAAGGTTATTAAACAGAACATCATTTTCTCTTTTGTTTTGAAGCTTGCTGCCCTTATGCTCGTTCCATTCGGTCTTCTTACCCTCTGGATCGCGATTTTTGCCGATATCGGAGCGACGCTGCTCGTAACATTAAACAGCTTAAGGTTAATGAAGATAAAGAGATAGGAAGATGGTGTGTTTTGCGGGTGAAAAGTGAGGAGGCGAAGGGATTCACCGTACAATCAGCGCCAAACCAGCAGAACAGACAGTAAAAAGCCGGGCACTGAGACTTACTCAGTGCCCGGTATTGTTATGTGAAATGTTGTGCTCCTGCCTTTTTCACTCTCCACATGAATTCTCCCTTTAAGTTTATAGATGGTGCTGTATACAACAACCATTCCAAGGCCTGTGCCCTTATCTTTAGTAGAATAATAAGGCTTTCCCATCCGGGCAATTTCTTCCTTGGTCATTCCCACACCTTCATCCTGAATCCTGATCGTAATCGCATCACCCCGACCGGCTGCTTCTACAATCAGGGTTCCGGGATTTTCTTTCATGGCTTCAATTCCGTTTTTATATAGATTGATCAGACACTGCTGCATCTGATTTTTGTCATACGTAAGAGTGATGGAGTTGTCGAAAGTATAATTCAGTTCGACCTGATGCATCTTTGCAAAAGGAGACATGATGTTGTTTACATAAACGAACTCTTCCTCCAGATTGGAACGAACCATGTTTTCAGCTTGTGGTTTGGCTAAAGATAGAAAATCAGTCACAATTTTTTCTGCCCGCTTGATTTCAAGTAAAGAAAGATCAACGTATCGTTTATCAGAGGGCTGGATTGTTTTTGACTGATTCAACAGCTGCAAAAAACCACTGGAAACGGTGAGCGGGTTCCGGATTTCGTGAGACACACTCGCAGAGAGCTCACTGATTGTATTCAGTCTCTCTGACTGAATGAGCGACTCCCGTGCTTTCGCGTTTGTTATGATTTTTTCAACAAGCAGCATAATGACAAGCGTACCAAGGATGTGAATAGAAAGTACGTTGGCAGAAATAACGGCAAACGTTGCAGTTGCACCGTAAAATGGCATTAATGTAGCCAGGTAAAAACTGACCATCAGAAATGACAGGAATGTAGCAATCGTAATCCGTTTGCGGGGGTGGTGTGCGATAAACTTTCTGCCCAAGTAAATCACAATCAGAAGAATAACGGTTGAAAAAAAGAAGGATTGAATAACCCCTTCACCGCCAATGAAAAAACGGTATACGTTCAATACGGCATACAAAGGCAGAGCAACCTTAACGCCTCCGTATAATGATGCAATAATAAAGGGAATATAGCGCAGGTCAAAGATAAATCCAATTTCCAGAGTGATGGGAAAGCTCATACAGAGCACCATGGAAAAGGCTGAAAGAAAAATCATGAGCTTCTTACTGGAAATCGGATAGGCGTCTTCAAGAAAAATCAAGAACATAATCAATGGTGTGAGGAGAAAAAGAACGTTTATGAGTAAGGTTTCTGTCATCGTGTCCCCCTTTTAAAGTGTCTGGCACCGTATTATTTTTTAAGCTTCAGGATGCTGGTACTTTCATCTGCAATGAGGTACTGGGATCGTCCGAGGTATAAAGGGAGCTTTATTCTTTCAAAGTCTGGCAGTCTGTCAGGACCGAACTTTGAGTCGTCCCGGTGAAACCTGGTCATTTTCCCCACAAACCAGTCATGATCCCCGTACCGGTTGATGTCTATTATACTGCATTCATAAGCTGCGTAAGCTTCTTTTAAAATTGGAGCGTCAACGGTTTCGGCGGGCTTCCATCCGATCCCCAGAGCCTTGAATTTATCCCCGTCTTTTCCTGTGTGTTTACCTGCGCCATCAATATAAGCCGCGAATTCAGCAGGAACAAAATTAACAGCAAAGCTTCCCGATGCTTTCATGAGATGGTGAGTGAAACGTTCTTCTGCGACAGCGACTCCGTAAATAGGAGGGTCAAATGATATGTAAGAATGCCAGCCGGCAGCCATAATGTTTTGAGTATGCTCATGCTTGGCCGTAATGAGGGCAACGAGCCCCGGGTAGCTGTGCATGACGGTCTGATCTGTACTTTTTAGCATAATAGTTTCTTCCTTTCAGATCTTCATGAATTGTCTGACTCTATTATAAGAGAGGTTGGAGGATAAATGTAGTTTTTAGTCGAATTCTCCCGGGTTCAGCATGAGAAACAACATAAAAGCCGCACTCACAGAGTACGGCTTTTACATTCTGTATATTAATACTCACTGTATTGAGAAGAAGCAGAAGCTTCAAATGGTTCGCTTACGTCCATGTGTCCGAGGAATTCTCCCGGCACTTCACCATCAATTAAAAGCTGTGTTTTTTCGTAGCCGAACTGCGCCATCATCATAGCCAGCTGCTCTGTAAACATCATTTCACCGGACGAACCGAGGTTTGCTTCAGTAATGTTTCCGGAAAAAGAAACATAGGCAACACCATCAGCAAATCTGACTTCCTGAACAGTAACGTTTGAAGGAACAAGTCCCATCAACCCGTCACGGTCAGGACCGGCAATCCACTGTTCAAGAACTTCTTTTGCCCCCTGTTCGTCTTGGGTAACAGACTGGTCCGTTGTGACACGGTAGGTTTCCATAAGTTGATCATCACTGAAATAGTAGGTGACACTGTTCAGCACAGCAACGTCATCTTCCTGAGCTTCGTCTTCTTCGACGGCTTCTTCCTCAGCGGCTTCGTCTTCACCGGCACTGTCGTCTTCACCGGCTCCATCCGTTTCCTCTTCCTCTGTTGCTTCTTCAGCATCTTCCTCTTCTTCTAAAGCGTCTTCAGCGTCATCTTCTTCAGCATCAGCCTCATCGTCTTCAGTGTCTTCAACTTCTTCTGCAGTTTCTTCAGAATCAGCGCCCTCGGCTCCTGATACATCTTCCTCATTTGTTCCCTGCCCGCAGGCAGCTAACACCAATGCCGCGCTTAATGTTACAAACAACCATTTTGCTCTCTTCATAGTGACCCCTTCTTTCATATCGTTTCTTTTGTTATATGTAAGTCGTCATAACAAGAAATCCGTTACAAGATTAGCATGTTTTTCATCCTGTTTATTAAAAAACATGCCAAAACATGTCGAAAGTCATAGTTGGTTATCGTAGATAGACCTATAAAAATGAGCATTCTTAAACAAAAATCACAAAAATACAATATATTCTTCATTAATGATAAATACTCTCCGGTTAAAATAGAGGAGGAAAACAATATAAATGAAGGGCCTCAAGGATAAACGATCCCGCAGGAAAATAAACATATTATTATAAGGAAGTAAATAACGATATGAATGTCCGGCATTTATAGAAGGAGGAGAGGGATGGCGTGTCTACATTGATTTTTGCTCACAGAGGGGTGTCGGCATTTTTGCCTGAAAACACGATGGTTGCCTTTCGGGCGGCAGCGGATGCAGGAGCGGACGGGATTGAGCTTGATGTTCAATTAACCAAAGACGAAGAGGTGGTGGTAATTCATGACTATACGTTAAACCGCACCACCTCTGGAACGGGATTAGTGAGAGAACATACCCTTGGGGACCTGAAGCAACTCTCTTCCGGAGCTTGGTATGCATCTGTTTATGAAAAAGAAGTTATCCCCTCATTGCGTGATGTACTCACATGGGCAGTGTCGAACAATCTTCTGTTTAATATTGAATTGAAATGCCCGTCCTGGGACCGGGACCTTCTAGCAGAAAAAACGGCAGAACTTGTGGCTCAGTCAGGGTTGGAAAAACGGGTTATTTATTCAAGTTTTGATCATGTTGCATTGAAACGAATTGATGAAATTGCACCTGAAGTGGAACGGGCAGCTCTGGTGCATGGGGCACTTGTAAATATAGGTGAATATGTGAAAAGTCATAACTTTGACAGCTTTCACTATTACTTTCCAATGTTAAAAACGGAGGAAATTGAAGAGATTGAATTTCAGGGTATACCAGTAAGGCCTTATACCGTTAATGACCCTGAATGGCTCGCCTATTTTATAGGATTAAATGTAAGCGGCGTTATTACAGACAACCCGGAACTGGCCATAAGAATAAGAAATCAGACGTAAACCCCTGCCGGCAGCTATTTCCGGCAGGGGTTTTGTCTTTTTTGAAGTCTGTTTTCTTACGGATTGCCCATTTTAAAGAACCCTGGTCTGTCCTCTTAAATTATCGTTTGGTATAATAACGAGTATCGTATTTTTTATACAGGAAGGCGGACATACCATCATGCGCAAAAAGAATATTCAGTTATTTATCCTGTTATTGATAATCGGGTTTATCGCCGGGTCATTATACTGGGTCTGGGTTTTTTCAAAATAAAAACAAATAAATATGAAAAAAGATGTAACATCCAACGTTTTATATCGACAAATTATAGTGACAGGGAGGGAAAACTGTGCGGGAGGAGTTTGAACGCTTGTATGAAACCTATCATCATGCGTTATTCCAGTACCTGTTTTACATGGTTCGTAACCGTGAAACGGCAGAAGAATTAGTGCAGGAAGTTTATATAAAAGTCCTTCATTCCTACAATGGATTTGAAGGAAAGAGTTCAGAAAAAACCTGGCTCTATTCAATAGCCAAGCACGTCGCTATTGATTGGATGAGAAGCCAGAACAGAAAGAAGCGAAAATGGATTGGAAAACAGTATGAGCTCTCAGAAAGAGCGTTTGAAATACACGATCCATCTCCGCTTCCTGACGAAATTGTGGAACAAAATGATGATGTTCAGCATGTTTATGAAATGATGGAGCACTGTACAGAGGATCAAAAACAAGTGCTCATTCTAAGATATATTCAATCCATGTCTATTCAGGAGGCGGCAGCTGTTCTTGGGTGGACCGACAGTAAAGTGAAGACAACGCAGCACCGCGCAATCAAGACATTGAAGAAACACTTACAGAGAGAAGAAATGGAGAAGGAGGCAGGAAGATGACCCGAAAGTCTCGCTGGGATGAAACGGATATTGAAAATACATTAAAAGATCTCCCACCTATAAAAGACAGGCAGTCTAAAGAAGATCTTTTCACTAAAATTGAAAAGCGGGCAGAAAAGCAGCCTGCCACGAGAAGTTCGTCCCGCCGTAATAAGAAGCCCTGGCTCTATCCTGTTATGGCCAGTGCGGCCGCCATCTTTCTTCTTGTACTAATTGTTCCTTCTTTTTTATCCAGTCAGAATGAACAGTCTTTGATCCTCAATTCATCCGATGACGGGGACTCTGCTGAAGACGAGGAATCCACCGCTTTGTTTGAGGAATCAGAGGAAGAAGAAGAGTCTACTCCTGAACCTGAGAGTTACGAACCCCCTCCAGATGACGCCGGTGAGGAGGAATCTTATGACGCTGATGCAGCGAGTGAGCGTGATGAGACTGCGGATGAGGAGAGTGAGACTGAATCTGCAGATCTTCAGGAAGAGGAAGAGGCTGAGGCTGAGGTTACTGAGCAGGAAACGAGAATGGTAACGCTCCCGGTTCCATATGTTTTCAGTACCGCTACTGATTTTGTAATTGCAATAAAAAATGAAGTGATTGAAACGGATGAAGAACTGGAAGATCTTCTGATAAACCTGCTTACAGAGGAAGGCGAGAGTGACCAGCTCACTCTCCCGGGACTGAATGACGTTGTGTTTATTGACGAAAAAACAGTCCAGCTTGATTTTACCGATGAAGAGGAACAAAGCTTCCAGAGTCTCTCCAGCATGGAGACCGATTATTATCGTGAAGGTCTTCAGGAAATGTTCCTGGCTCTTGGCGTTAAACGCATCGTTCTGACCACTGAAGGAGAGGACGGCTTCTCATTCGGGGCAGACGGAGTGACCGAAGAGTGGGAGCTTAGAAACGGAGAAGGACCTCTTGGCTACATGCTCTTTACGACAGAGAGCGGGGAAACCTTACTTGTTCACAGCTCCCAGGCATCTCAGGAAGATGCTTCACCAGGAAGCTTTGAAGAAACAATTGAGTGGATGAAGGATGTTGAAGAAGGATCAGACCTTCAGTCACCGATGCCTGAATTTGATGAAGAGCGTGAGCTGATAACAGAAGTTACAGAGGAAAACGGGGGAATTACCGTTATCTTTGATGAAGAATATACGTTTGATGAAAATTCCGAAGAGCAGGCGATGATGCTGAAGGCTCTTTTATATACAGCAGCCGAATTTGGTTATGACTTTGTTGTATTTGAAGGAGAAGGTGCTGAACAGGTACAAGGAATTGCCATCGGCGAGGAAGTTTATCCGGATGAGACACCTTATGAACAATAAGAAAGCAATGACCTCCATTCTCCAGCAGCGAGAGTGGAGGTCATTGTTTTTGTTTTAATTTAGGCTACATGGGAATTCTCAACTTCTCATTATATCTTAAGCTTCGTTGAACGGAATACGATCCCTTTCCACTGACTCGCTCCGAGCCACCCCGGTGAGATGTAAGGTCTTGCCTGCCTCGTACTTCCGCAGGAGTCTCACGTATTCCGTTCAACACCCACAATGCGTTGGGAAATGATGAGCTAATCTGTCCGAAAAAAAGACTGAATACTTAACTTCATGAACCATGAAGTGCTTAAGACTTTTGTGTCAGATAACGATTAAAAAAATACAACGAGGGTTATTGAAACAAAATTAATTCCTCACCGTAAATAAAATTGTATTTCCCGCCTGGAATGTATGCTGATGGCGAAAAAGCGGCAATCCTGTGACCAGTAGCGCTGTTTTACGGGAAACGACGGCACAAATAATGGGAAGTCGAAGAGTGTTTCCCGGGAAATGTTCATGTCGAAAGGGAGAGTGCTGAAAAAAAGATGAAAAACGACACAGCAGATGATAACAATTTACATAATCAAAAAGAAAAAGTAACCTTTCGCGCTTTTTGGGAAATGGTCAGACAGACAAATCCGCCTAAGTGGATCGTAGCTGTGGCATTACTCCTCAGCCTGATTGAAACAGGAGTTGGCCTGGTTATCCCTTTATTTACACAAGGAGTAGTAGATCAGCTTGCCACCGGGAGTCTCGGGACCGGTCTGATAATCGGATTTATCGTCCTGTTTATCGTACAGGCGGTTTCTACAGGTTTTTCCATTTATTTATTAACCTATGTCGGGGAATATGTCGTACGAAGCCTGCGAATACGCCTTTGGAATAAGGTTTTACGGCTGCCCGTATCGTATTACGATACAAACCGGACCGGGGAAACGATCAGCAGGATTACAAATGACACGAATATTGTAAAAGCCTTGATAACGAATCACCTTGTTTCTGCTGTAACCGGGGTTATTTCTATTGCTGGTGCGGTAGTCATTCTTCTCTTTCTCGACTGGCAGATGACTCTTGTTATGCTTTCGGTGGTGCCGGTGATCCTGTTCATCATCATTCCTCTTGGAAGAAAGATGTACAGGATTTCCAAGTCGATTCAAAAGGAAATGGCAAGCTTCACAACGGTGCTTACACAGGTACTGTCTGAGATCAGACTCGTTAAAGCTTACAACGCTGAGAAAAAAGAAGCCTTGAGCGGGGAAGACAGAGTTGAGGGGCTGTTCAGGTTCGGGCTGAAAGAAGCGAAGGTGTTTGCGGTTTTGAATCCGTTAATCTCACTGGCCATGATGGCCATGCTCGTCTTTATTATCGGATATGGAGGCGTGCGTGTCGCTTCTGGTGAGATTACAGCAGGGGAGTTGGTGGCATTTATTTTATATCTCTTCATGATTGTTGTTCCTGTAAGCCGGTTTGCTTCATTTTTTGCTGAAGTTCAGAAGGCGATGGGAGCTACAGAGAGAATCAGTGCACTTTATGATATGGAAGAAGAGCGATACGGCCTGGGGGAAAGAGGAGAGGTGAACGGAAGTTCTCTTGTTTTTAGTAACCTGACTTTTCAGTACGAAAAAGGAGACATTGTCCTCCATGATGTTTCCTTCGAGGTTCCCGCGCAAAAGGTAACCGCGATTGTCGGCCCGAGCGGAAGCGGAAAGTCTACCTTATTTTCTTTGACTGAACGGTTTTATGAGCCAGCTTCAGGTGTTATAGCTTCGGGAGGAACGCCGGTTCGCGATATTGATCTGAAAACATGGCGCCAATCAATTGGCTATGTGTCCCAGGAGAGTCCGCTGATGGCCGGAACAATTCGGGAAAACGTCAGTTACGGCCTTGAGAAGGAAGTGATTGAGGATGAACTCGTTGCAGCAGCCAAGCTGGCAAACATCGATGAATATATTCTGTCATTGCCTGAGGGATTTGACACAGAAGTGGGAGAGAGGGGAATTAAGCTATCAGGTGGTCAGCGGCAGCGAATTGCAATTGCAAGGGCGCTGCTGAAAAACCCATCCATACTGATGCTCGATGAAGCTACATCGAGTCTGGACAGTGAGTCTGAACAAAAAATACAGGAGGCACTCGATAATGTAATGAAAAAGAGGACAACGCTTGTGATTGCCCACCGCCTTTCCACGGTTTTAGGGGCGGATCAGATTATCGTGCTGGAAAAAGGGCGTGTAAGCGGCAGGGGGACACATGATGAATTGTATGAAAATAATGAGCTGTACCGGAGTTTTGTTAATCAGCAGTTTAAAATTGAAGGATAAAGAGGTTGACCCAAAAGGCAGATTTTTACCTTTTGGATCAACCTCTGATTTATTTCTTTAGACCGTATTTCTTTAACCGGTATTGCAGGCTCTGGCGGCTCACGCCGAGTTCTTTTGCTGCCTGTGTCACATTCCATTCACACTGATGAAGGATTTCTTCAATATATACGCGCTCTGCTTCTTCCATAAATGACTGAAGCGTCCGGTTAGGTTTCTTTTCTGCAGCCGGAGGGAAGGCCTGGACCGGGGCAAACGAGTAGGTAGCGTATAAAGGAAACTTGTGGCGCACGTGAGGAGGAAGGTGAGTATAGTCAATTTCCTCATCGTACTGAATCAAATTCATGGCTCCTTCGACCATATGTTCAAGCTCACGGACGTTCCCCGGCCAGTCATACTCGTTGAAAAGTTCCATAACGCCTGGCGATACGCAGGGTACTTTCAACTGAAAACGGTAATTGTATTTTTCAATAAAGTGGTCAACCAGACACTCCAGGTCGCTCTTTCTTTTCCGGAGGGGAGGGACGACGATGGAGACAACACTCAGACGGTAGTACAAGTCTTCCCGGAGATCGTTTTTATTTATAGAAATGAGAGGGTCTTCGTTAACCGTAGCAAGGATTCGTACATCTACCGGTCTGTCCTTTGTATCGCCGATACGACGTATTTTCTTTTCCTGGATCGCCCGCAGGAGCTTTGCCTGAAGCGGGGCACTCAGGGAGTTGATCTCATCCAGCAGGAGGGTGCCCCCGTCTGCCTGCTCAAAAAGGCCGGGGTGCTCCGAAGCGCCTGTAAAAGCCCCTTTTACAGTTCCGAAGAGAATGCTCTCAATGAGGGTATCAGGAAGTGCCGCACAGTTCTGGCTGATAAAAGGCTTGGATGAACGTTCGCTTCCATTATGTATGCTTTGGGCGAACAGTTCTTTTCCGGTTCCGGTCTCTCCGGTAATCAAAACAGACGAGGTGGTTCTTGTCGCACGCTTGGCGTTGTCGATGACTTCCAGGATGGCGTCACTTTTGCCGATAATCTGATCAAACGTATACCTGGCGTCCGGTTTATCCCTGGCGTTTTCCCTGGTGAGGCGCTCGAGACGGGTAATGTCTTTGGCAATCTCTACAGCACCGATGATATCTCCGCCTTCACTGCGGAGGGGAAAGGTATCGTTGATGGTTGTAATTTCCTGTCCCTTATAATTAAAGTACGTCTGCTTGGCATTTTTCCTCAAGTCGCCTTTTCGGAGCGCCTGCATCAGGCGGCTTTCCTCTTCACCTGTGAACATGAAAATGTCCATTATGTTTTTTTGAAGAACATCGATTTTATCCATATCCTCAATTTCAGACATCTTACGGTTGTAAACGACACTTACGCCTTGATCATCGACAATGTGAATTCCCACGTCAACGGCATCGAGCAACTGATGATAGATATGGTCCAGCTTCGGTAATGAACGCTCCTCGTACATAAAACATCCTCCCCATCACAATCCATTAGCTATATTTTACCCTTCCCTTTTTACAGGGCGCAAACACATTTTGCGGAAAAAGCGCAAAATATTTTTTCAGTGCAAATCAATTTTGCATAAAAAGTGACTGAGCACCTGTTCATGTAAGGGTTTCCTTTTTGGCACGGTTTTTGCATTATAAGAAAAGTGTCAATATTATCATTTTGATGAATCTTTTTAAAAGGAGTGGATTTTCCATGGTAGTACCTTACAAACACGAACCATTCACGGATTTCACAATTGAGGAAAACCGTAAAGAGATGGAAGCAGCATTGAAACTGGTTGGTGGAGAGCTGGGTAAAGAATATCCATTGATCATTGGCGGAGAGCGCGTCATGACTGAAGATAAATTTGTATCTGAAAACCCTGGAAACCGCAAACAGGTTGTCGGATATGTGTCTAAAGCAACACAGGATCACGCAGAAAAAGCTCATAAGATTGCCGATGAGACGTTTGAAACTTGGAGAAAGTGGAAGCCTGAGCACCGCGCTAATGTTCTTTACCGTGCTTCAGCCATGATTCGTCGCCGTAAGCATGAGTTCTCTGCTTACCTTGTATACGAAGCAGGTAAGCCATGGAAAGAAGCGGACGCTGATACTGCTGAAGCGATTGACTTCCTTGAATACTATGCCCGTCAGATTAATCGTCTGAAGAACGGCATGCCGATTAATTCACGTGAAATTGAAGATAATCAGTTTAACTATATTCCACTGGGTGTAGGTGTAACCATCTCTCCTTGGAACTTTGCTTTTGCCATCATGGCAGGTACAGTTGCCGGACCGATGGTAGCTGGAAACACGATCCTTCTTAAGCCGGCAACAACTACACCGGTTGTGGCGTACAAGTTTATGGAAGTGTTGGAAGAAGCGGGGATGCCCGCAGGGGTAGTAAACTACATCCCGGGCAGCGGCGCGGAAATCGGGGACTACCTTGTAGATCACCCGCGCACACGTTTCATCAACTTCACAGGATCCCGTGACGTAGGGGTGCGCATTTATGAGCGTGCTGCAAAAGTACAAAAAGGTCAAAAATGGCTGAAACGTGTCATCGCTGAAATGGGTGGAAAAGACACGATTGTTGTAGATAAAGAAGCAGATCTTGAGCTTGCTGCAGAGTCGATCGTATCTTCTGCATTCGGATTCTCCGGACAGAAATGTTCTGCATGTTCCCGTGCGGTTATCCACGAGGATGTATACGACCAGGTGCTGGACCGTGCTGTTGAGCTTACAAAAGAGCTGACTGTCGGTGCTACATTCAATGACAACAGCAACTTCATGGGACCTGTAAACGATCAGGCTGCTTTTGATAAAGTAATGAAGTACGTTGAAATCGGAAAAGAAGAAGGGCGCCTGATGGCTGGCGGAGAAGGAGACGACTCTGAAGGGTACTTCGTAAAACCAACGATCTTTGCAGACATTGACCCTGAAGCACGCCTAATGCAGGAAGAAATTTTCGGACCGGTTGTGGCATTTACAAAAGCGAAGGATTTCGATCACGCTCTTGAAATTGCGAACAACACAGACTACGGTCTCACAGGAGCGGTTATTTCCAACAACCGTGCACGCCTTGAGCAGGCCCGTGAAGATTTCCACGTAGGAAACCTTTACTTCAACCGCGGATGTACCGGAGCTATCGTTGGATACCAGCCGTTTGGCGGATTCAACATGTCTGGAACAGACTCTAAAGCCGGTGGACCTGACTACCTATTACACTTCCTGCAGCCAAAAACAGTAACTGACCAGTTCTAATCAGCGGGTCACTGAATATCAAAAAGACCGGCTGCCCCCCGGTCTTTTTGAAACGTTTATCACTTATTGAATGGAGGCGTCTCAATGGGTAAAACAAAAGAGATTATTGATTTAACGGAAAAGTATGGTGCAAGAAACTATCATCCACTGCCAATTGTCATTTCAAAAGCGGAAGGCGTCTGGGTGGAGGATCCTGAAGGGAACCGCTATATCGATATGCTTAGTGCCTATTCTGCTGTGAACCAGGGACACCGTCACCCGAAAATCATTCAGGCTTTAAAAGACCAGGCGGATCGCATTACCCTTACATCCCGTGCCTTCCATAACGACCAGCTCGGTCCGTTTTATGAAAAAGTAACGGCGATGACAAAGAAAAACATGATTTTACCGATGAACACCGGTGCAGAAGCGGTTGAAACAGCAGTTAAGGCTGTCCGTCGCTGGGCTTACCGTGTCAAAGGTGTTGAAAAGAATCAGGCGGAAATTATCGTTTGTGAAGAAAACTTCCACGGACGTACGATGACTGCTGTGTCCCTTTCTTCAAATGAGGAGTATAAAGCCGATTTCGGTCCTATGCTTCCGGGCATCAAAGTAATTCCATACGGTGACGCTCAGGCTTTGAAAGATGCGATTACGCCAAGCACCGCAGCTTTTATCTTTGAGCCGATCCAGGGGGAAGCAGGCATTAACATGCCGCCTGAAGGATTTTTGAAAGAAGCGTACGACATTTGTAAGGATAACAACGTTCTTTACGTGGCTGATGAAATTCAGGCAGGTCTCGGGCGCTCCGGCAAGCTGTTCGCCTGCGACTGGGAAAATGTCGAGCCGGATATGTACATTCTTGGCAAGGCACTCGGCGGCGGGGTAATGCCAATCAGTGTGGTTTGTGCCAACGATGACGTACTCGGTGTGTTTGAGCCAGGCTCTCACGGTTCCACTTTCGGAGGAAATCCGCTTGCATGTGCCGTATCTGTCGCTTCTCTTGAAGTCATTGAAGAAGAAGGGCTTGTGGAACGTTCACTTAAGCTCGGTAATTACTTTATGGATGAGCTTAGAAAAATCGACAATCCAAAAATTAAAGAAGTTCGCGGAAAAGGCTTGTTCATTGGTGTTGAACTTACTGAACCGGCCCGCTCCTACTGTGAAGAATTAAAAGAGCTGGGTCTTCTGTGTAAAGAAACCCACGAAAACGTGATTCGTTTTGCACCGCCGCTTGTGATTTCTGAAGAAGATCTCGACTGGGCGCTGGAGCGAATCCGTAAAGTATTATCGGCATAATGCCACAGGAGGCGGGGGAGGTGCCGGTCACCGCCCTTCCTCTTCCCAATAGTTGGTGGCCTGACTGCTTACGGGGAAAGCAGATGGGTTTAGTTTGATTGAAAACAGTGAAAAGGATAAGTAGGCAGAGGCAACCGCCGTGCTTAACGGACCAAAACACAAATATGCTGACAGTAGTGTAAAAAACATCAGATTCACGCATTTTGCGTGAAGGGTAAGGGGGTTCATGGATGGAGATGATCACAAGAAATTTCTTTCTCTTCCTGGCACAAAACAAATTTATTAAAAATAAAGCAACAAAATGGGGCCCGAGATTAGGTGCCAAGCAAGTGATTGCCGGTGAATCCATTAAAGAAGCGATGGAAACAGCCGCAAAGTTAAACGAAGACGGTCTTGTATGTACGGTGGACCATCTTGGTGAATTTGTTTTTAACCGCGAGGAAGCAATCGAATCAGCTGATTATTGTATCAGAACTTTGGAAGCGATTGCAGAGACAGGCGTTAACTGTAACCTGTCACTTAAATTGACGCAGCTCGGTCTGGATGTTGATGTGAACCTTTGCCGTGACAACATGGTCCGTATTTTAGAGACGGCTAAAAAGTTCGGCAATTTCGTCCGCATTGACATGGAAGACTACTCCCACTTACAGCCGACACTTGATTTACTGGATGATCTCAGAAAGCAGTACGATAATGTGGGGACCGCAATCCAGGCATACTTGTTCCGTGCCGAGAAGGATGTCCGCAACCTTGAAGGGACAAACATCCGTCTGATTAAGGGTGCTTATAAGGAATCACCATCGGTTGCCCATCAGCGGGATCAGGATATCGACAAAAATTATCTGAACATTATTAAGGTTCACTTATTAAATGGGAGCTACGCAGCCATTGCCACCCACGATCACAATGTGATTAATGAAATTAAAGCATTTGTGAAAGAGAATAACATCCCGAGGGACCAGTTTGAGTTTCAGATGCTGTATGGATTCCGTTCAGAACTTCAAAAGGAGATCGCAGACGAAGGCTATAAAATGCGGGTCTACATTCCGTTTGGTGAAGACTGGTACGGATATTTCATGAGACGTCTTGCAGAGCGTCCTCAGAATGTATCATTTGCTCTTAGAGGCTTCTTTTCCAAGTAAAGCCTTGAATCGGTGAGCCTATTGTACTTCACCACGGCCAGACTGTGGCTATGCCCGGATACATCACTCTATCACGTTTGCTAAAAGACATAAGACTTCGTAATACTAATTAAGGGATAAGTTAAGCGATCATTCGCCAGCTGAGAGTTCGTGGAATTGGAGGAATGTCATCATGTCTCCGGTTACCCGGTAATCTCCTGGACGGAATGGTCGTTTTTAAAGCGCAGATTACGATAATGATACGAATGGAAAAGGTGAGGTGCAGTGTCAATGAACAACAAACGGATTTCAATCATCGGTGTGCCAATGGACTTGGGCCAAAGACGCCGGGGTGTCGATATGGGACCAAGTGCGATTCGCTATGCAGGTGTAGTCGAACGACTCGAAAATCTAGGATATGAAGTGAATGACCGCGGCGATGTTGAAATTGGACGTCCTGAAAAATATGATGTTGTAGAAGAAGGAAACTTAAAAGACCTGAAAGAGGTTGTCAAAGCCAACCAGGTTCTTTCTGATAAAATTACAAAAGCCGTTGACGAAGGTGACTTCCCGCTGATCCTGGGGGGTGATCACAGTATCGCCATCGGAACACTTGCAGGGGTTGCCAACAAGTGCGAGAACCTTGGTGTGATCTGGTTCGATGCTCACGGTGATCTGAATACGGGAGATACTTCACCGTCAGGTAATATACACGGTATGCCTCTTGCGGTGAGCCTTGGAATCGGACATCCCTCCCTTACTGAAATCGGAGGATATGCGCCTAAGATTAAACCTGAGAACCTTGTGATCGTAGGCGCCCGCTCTCTGGATGAAGGTGAGCGTGAGCTGATCCGCGAGAAGGGGATCAAAGTTTTCACTATGCACGAAATAGACCGTATGGGCATGACAAAAGTGATGGAAGAAGCGATCGAGCATGTGTCGAAAAACACCGACAGTGTTCACCTTAGCCTTGACCTTGATGCTCTTGACCCGCACGATGCACCAGGTGTAGGAACGCCGGTTATTGGCGGAACAAGCTATCGCGAAACGCACCTTGCCATGGAGATGCTTGCTGAACGCAACCTTCTGACAAGTGTGGAGTTTGTGGAAGTCAACCCGATCCTTGACTCTAAAAATCAGACGGCTGAAGCTGCTGTCGGTCTGATCGGCTCTCTGTTTGGAGAGAAACTGCTTTAATAGATCGCAAATCACCCCGGGTAGTCCGTGGAGGACCGGACCGGGGTGTTTTTTGGATATTTTTGTTAAGAATTACGCCCTTAATGTTAAGAATTGGAGATCTGCTTCCATTAAAATGAAAAACCAACCAAAAAGAGCAGCCGCCTGGCTGCTCTTTTTGGTTTGAGATGCTATCATTGGAACAGTTGCCCAATACAGGAGGTTTTTCGATGATCAAGAACATCGGTTATTTTCTTATGGCGGTTGGATTCACTGTGGCTGCCTTTTTTACAGGAGAAATCATTACGTTTGTGATGCTCGGCCTGGTGCTTATGAGTCTTCACAGCATACATATGACACTTAAGAAGATACTCGCAAAAATGAACTGACTTTTTACACCGGGGAGCGTCTAATCGGCATGCTCATGCACCTTGGGCCGCCACGTCCCCGGGAGAGCTCGGAGCTTGGCACTTCGATAACTTCAATACCGGCTTCCCGGAGGCAGCGGTTTGAGACGTAGTTCCGGTTATAGGTGACAACAACGCCGGGGGCAATGGCAAGAGTGTTGGACCCGTCATTCCACTGTTCCCGGGCGGAGGCAATTTCATCCCCGCCACCACAAGGGATAAGGTTGACCTCACCAAGCTCCAGTACTTCTTTAAGCGTATCGATTAAGTGGTGACGCTCCTGAATCATGACTTTCCCTTTTTCTTCACCAGGCTCAATAATATAGATGCGCATTCGGCCATCAGGTCCCTGAATGGCCGGGTGAATGGTGAACTGATCTTTATCCACCATCGTAAACACCGTATCCAGGTGCATGAAGGCCCTTGATTTTGGAATTTCAATGGCTACAATCCTGGTGAACGAAGGCCTGCTGGCAAACAGGTTGTTCGCAAGCTCCTCGATGGCCTGGGGAGTAGTTCTCGCACTTACGCCTATGGCGATGGTTTCTTCGTTCAAAATCAGCTGGTCTCCGCCTTCAAGGGAAAAGCGTGATGTTCTGTCAAACCAGGACGGAACATCTTCTTTAAACATAGGATGGTGCTTTATAATATAGTCCATAAACATGGACTCCCGCTTTCTTGCAGGCTCGGCCATGGTATTAATCGAAATCCCGTTTCCTATCACGCATGCCGGATCGCGTGTGAAATACAGGTTCGGCATCGGGTCCAGGTAAAACGGCTGGTGATCCTCCATCAGTTCGTAAAGGTTTGTCTTTCTCTCCTCACTGATCTCAGATTTTCGTACGCCCCCCATAACTTTATCCACCATTTCAGAAACCGGGAAGGAACTGAGGTACTCAGTCAGGGTCTGTCTCGAACAGCAGAGGTCGGCCTTGCTTTCCGTAATAAGCTGGTCAAGAAACTTATACCGAACAGCGGGGTTTTCAAGGGTTTCGGCCAGTAATTGCTCGAGATAAAGCACTTCAGTCCCTCGTTTCCTCATACTGTCTGTAAAGGCATCGTGTTCTTTTTGGATGGCAGGGAGATAGGGGATGTCGTCAAATAAAAGTCTTTTCAATGTATCTGGCGTCAAATTTTCAACTTCATAGCCGGGCCTTTTTACAATGACTTTTTCCAAGTTGCCTATTTCAGAATAAATGGAGAGTGGTCCGTTCCTGTCCAAGTAAAGCAGGCCTCCTTCAATTGTTCTTGTTAACTCTATGTAAAAGTAAAACAACGTTATGATGGTTTTCATTACCCTGAATAAGGAAATTTCAAGCGTACTATCTACGATCTATTTTACACGCAGGAAGATCTCGTTTTAAAAGGTATGGCAGATTATCGGACAGAAAAAAACCGTCCGGATGGACGGTTAAATCGTTAAATTAAGTAAAAGAGCAATGCGGATGCGATGCCGAAGTAGATTAAGAGTGAAAAGATATCATTGATGGTCGTGATTAGCGGACCGGAGGCAACTGCCGGATCGACGCCGAGTTTATACAGTGTAAGTGGGATGACCGTGCCTGCAAGTGTTCCGATAATTAACGTTGTAAACAATGAGATACCTACAACAAATCCGAGCATCGGGTCCTGCCAGACGGTTGCGATCAGAAACACGAGAATCCCGCAGGTAATCCCAATAATAATTCCTACATTAAATTCCCGGAATACAAGTTTCATGACGGTCTTTTTGTCCAGATCGTTTGTGACAAGGCCCCGGACGACAACAGCCAGTGACTGGGTTCCGGTGTTACCGGTCATGCCGGCAATCATCGGCATAAAAAAGATCAGGGCCACCACCTGATTCAGGGTATCCTCAAAGCCGTCGAGGATGCTTCCTGAAATCAGACCGATAAAGAGCAGCAGCACAAGCCAGGGTAAACGGCGGTAGGCAGCCACATAGGATTTTGTGTTAAAGTCAATGTCTTTACCGGAAGCAGAGAGCTTTTCAATATCTTCGTTTGCCTCTTCGATGAAAACGTCAATGACGTCATCAACAGTAACGATCCCTTTCAACACGTTGTTTTCGTCAACTACAGGACAGGCGAGGAAGTCGTAGCGCTGAATAATCTGGGCAACCTCTTCCTGGTCCATGTTCACAGGGACAGAAATAACACGGTTGAACATGATATCGCTGATCTGCTCGTTCGTATCTGCAAGGAGGAGATCGCGGTATGACACAACCCCTACGAGCCTCTTGTTTTCATCAATAACATATAAGTAGTAAATATTGCGGGTAAGTTCTGCGAAAGATTTAAACTTCTCAACAGCATCTCTAACAGTATAGTGATCGCGAATCCAGACAAATTCATTGGTCATGATCCCCCCGGCGGTTTCCGGTTCGTAGCTCATGAGCTGCTGGACGGTGTTGGATTCTTCTTTTTTCATGGAAGCGAGGTACTCTTCCAGGCGCTCCACACTCAATTCTCCAAGCATGTCGGCAAGGTCATCGTTATCCATGATGTCCATGACCTTAGAAGATTTTTCGATGCCGAGTTTATGGAGCATTTCCATCTGTGATTCCGGTTCCAGTTCTCCGATGAGGTCGGCGAGCTGGTCCGGGTTCAAATAGGTGAGAAATTTATAATGATGTTTCTCGGGTAAAGCCCGGTAAAGTTCTGCGAAGTCAAACGGATGAAGCTCTTCCAAAATCGTCTGAAGAGCACTTCGTTTTCCTTCTTTTAAATACTTGATTGTTAAGACTGTCAGTCGAGTGGGATCCACTACGCATGCTCCTCTCCGTAAATACTCAGCACGCTATTTATCGTATCATTGTTCAGGCGCCAATAGCACTCTCTTTTACGAAAGCTTATCATAACTTTTCCCGACGGGAGATGCCGTTCTGCAGGCATTATGGTTACAATGCTGATTGTCTTGGATATAGCCGCAATTGTTGTGAATAAAACCCGGATTTCACCTGATAACTTCCCCTGCACCGCACTGCTCTAAAAATGCAGGATTACCTTGCTGTTGGAGAGAGGGAGCACGGTTACTATAACAGGCTGCGATGAAGAAGATTTTGTTAAAGTGTTTTAACCTTTATTGAAACTCAGCTTCGTTGAACGCGCTCCCTTTCCGCGGACTCAGACCGAGCATCCTCAGCCCTGTGCGCTTGCGGGGTCTCGTCTGTCTCGTGCTTCCGCAGGAGTCTCACGTATTCTGTTCAACTGCGCATGGTGCGTGGTTAAAATCAGGGGAGAGAGAAAAGTCAGCCGAAAAGACCGCCAACCCGTTTTCAACAGCGCGCCGAGGAGGCTCACGAACCGCCCGCAGGCTTCATCTATACTTTCTGTATTATAAAACAAACACGACTTGCATTATTCTATACAAAAAATGTTTATTTCTCCGCCTGAAGATACCGTTTGTCTTTCATAAACAGGCGCCAGAAGACAACGAATGCGGGCACGAGGATGGCCAGGCCGACACCGTAACCGACGAGTAGCCAGCGGAACATGGTGGGATCGGTAAACGCGTCCTGGATAGTCAGGTCAGGGTAAAGAATATACGGCATGTGGGAAAAACCGTACCCGAGGCTTGCAAGACCAAACTGAATGACGATGAAAATGACACTGAGCCGGGGTCTGCCCGGGTTTTCTTTACCAGAGGGGATGAAAAGAGCCGCATACCCGATGATAAAAGCGAGAAGGGAGAAGGCGAACAAATACCAGACGTTCATCATGTTTTCTACCATCCATCCGGCTTCCGGGAGAAGGGTAAATGTGGCTGCCACTGCGAAAAGAAGTGTGACGGGTCCGAGCCACAATGCGTTTTTCCTGTATACGAGGTAAGTCTTTTCGTTTTGAGCTTCCCTTGAGTAGTCACTCAGTAAAAGAGAAGCAAGGAAAAGCTCTGTACTGAGCCCGAACCCGATGTGTGTATAAAGAGTCGGGGAGGCAAAGATCTCGTTAAAAAGAAGGTAGTCCCGCCCTTCTCCGATAGATACGAAACCGCCGATTGCAATCGGCAGGGTGGCTACGAGGAGGGCGGGAATAAACAGTCCTGTCGTTCCGGAAATAATCGTCAGCATCCGTGAGTACTTTTTAGACGAATAGGCATACACCATAAAGGTCCCGCGGATAGTGAGTAAAATCAGGACGAAGCTGAACGGCAGAATCATCAGTGTCCCGAGATAGGATGCCGCCCCTGGGAAAAAGCCCACAAGAGCAACGACGAGAAGCACGAGAAAAACGTTTGTTACTTCCCAGGAAGGAGAGAGGTAACGGTTGGCGATCACGGAGGCTTCCGTATTTTCCTTCCGGGTATAGTACATAGCCCAAAATCCTGCTCCGAAGTCGATGGAGCCTGCTATAGCGTAGACGAACAGAAAAGCCCAAATGATCGTAATCGCAATATAGGGATCAGTCATTACCGTTTCCTCCTACACATTCATATTCTCAAGTTCTTTACTCACAGGGTTGCGGCCGAAGTAGAACTTCAGCACAAGAGACGTGAGGACGAGCAGGGTGACGTACAGGGTAATAAAAAGAGCGAATAAAAACCCGAGATTTCCGGAATTTGTTGCGGCCTCACTCGTAAGCTGAACCCCGTAGATGGTCCAAGGCTGACGGCCGGTACAGCTGAATATCCAGCCTGTTTCGATGCCAAGCATGGCAAGAGGCCCGGACGTAACGAGAACAGCGAGAATCCATTTGGGCAGTGCCTTTCTGGGGAAAACAAACCTGTAGAAGAGTGCCCCGAATGAGAGTCCGAGAAGTGAGAAGCCGATCCCTACCATAATGTTGAACAACGTATGAACAAACAGCGGCGGCCAGTACTCCTCCGGGAAGTCGTTTAGGCCCTGGACGACCCCGTCCGTAGACCCTGAGGCCAGCCAGCTGAGCATACCGGGTATCTCAATTCCCCCTACTACTTCACCCCGTTCAGGGTCGGGGATGCCGAAAATGGCAAGGGGAGCGTTGTCCTGGGTTTCGAACAACCCTTCAGCAGCTGCCAGTTTGACAGGTAAATATTCATACAGCATTTTTGCCGTATCGTGTCCGTTCACAGCCGTATAAAGACTCATGACTGCCCCGATGATCAAAGAGATGGTCAGTCCTTTCCGGTGATACGCACGCTCGCTGTCGGACAGTTTGTTTTTCATCAATTTAAAAGCCGCGATGGAGGCGATTACAAATGCCCCTGCCATATAGGCTGTACTCACCACGTGAAGAACGGTTACATACACACTTGGATTGAAAACGGCTTCCCACGGACGTACATTCATAATTTCACCATTTACGACATCAAAGCCCCGGGGTGTGTTCATCCAGGCGTGTGCATCGGTAATAAGCACAGCAGAAGCAGTAGCACCTAAGGCGACCAGGGCCACACTCACAATCCTCATGGAATTTGACAGCCTGTCTGCTGCGTACACGTAAATAGACATAAACACCGCTTCAAGGAAGAAAGCGAAGATCTCCACCTGGAAAGGAAGGGCGATGACACGTCCTACGATGGCCATGTATCCAGGCCACAATAAGGACAGCATGACGCCGACAATCGTACCTGATGGAATAGCCACACCGAGGAGAACGGCGAACCCTTTCGTCCAGCGTTTGGCCATAACCCCATAATGGTCGTCTTTTTTAATGGCCCTGGTGATTTCCGCTACTAAAATCATAAGGGTAATACCAACACCTAATGTTGCAAAAATAATATGAAACGCCATGGAAGACCCAAAGAGCATTCTTGCTAATAACACTTCATCCATCTTTCACCGCTCCTCTTTATACAAGCTCTTTTTATCGTGCGACGTTGGTTGGGATTTATGCATTATTCTTCCAACAATAAAAAAGAATCATGAAAAAGGAGAGGAAGAGGACATTATCATATTCAAAAGAGCGGATAATACACTCATAGTGGAGGGGTTTGTGAACCTTTAAAGAGAAAAATGTGTTAAGGAACCTTGTTGATTTTTTTAAAAGAGTAGATTGCAGCGACTGAGCGGCGCCCCGCGAAAAGGGAGCGCAAAGAAGCGTAAATCAGCACCAGAGTTTAACAAAACCAAGGAGAAAAAATGAAGCGTATACAAAATAGTTCGACGAATCACAGTTCCTTCGTTGACGTTAAAAAAAGCCGTGTGCTATAATCCATATATAATGAAAATCATTCTCAACTAACTAATAATAATTCTAAATAAGATATGACTTAAAAGATTATTAATAGAAACATATACAGTTCAGGCGCTCTGGAACGCTGCCTGCGCCTTTATTATGGGAACTGAACGAACTGGAGGTACACATATGAGTTTCATTCAGTTAAAAGGAATAACAAAATTCTTTCCAAAAACATTAAAACCCGCTGTTGATTCTCTGGATCTTTCTATTGAAAAAGGGGAAATCATTACCCTTCTCGGTCCGAGCGGCTGTGGTAAAACAACAACCCTCCGTATGATTGCCGGCTTTGAACAGCCTTCAACCGGGGAGCTTGTTATTGATGATAAAGAGGTATTTAACGCGGGACAGTCCCTGCCTCCGGAAAAACGGGGAATCGGCATGGTGTTTCAGGACTATGCACTGTTTCCTCATATGAGCATCTTAAAAAACGTCATGTTTGGCCTGAATAAATGGAGCACCCGGGAAAAGAAAAAACGGGCGAAGGAAGTACTGGAGCTTGTTGGTCTTGAGGATTATGCCACGCGATATCCGACGGAATTATCCGGCGGCCAGCAGCAGCGTGTCGCTCTTGCCCGGGCTCTTGCGCCGAAACCTCACGTTGTTTTGATGGATGAGCCGTTCAGTAACCTTGATGCGGGGCTTCGTGAAAAGATGCGGTATGACGTAACAAACATCCTACGTAAAGCAAACACGACTGCCATTATCGTCACACACGACCAGAAAGACGCTTTTGCTGTGTCTGACCGTGTGGTTGTCATGAACGAAGGTGTCATTCAGCAGATTGCCGCGCCGAAGGAAATGTACCGCTGTCCGAAAAACTGCTTCGTAGCCCAGTTTGTAGGAAAGACGAATCTTCTTACAGGAACAATGGACAACGAGCAGAAGTGTATCCATACCCATATCGGGAAAGTCGCTCTTCCTGAACAATGGAAGGAACGTCTTGAAACTGACAGTGTGAAGCTCTCTATTCGTCCGGAAGGGTGCCGTCTTGCAAAAGAAGGGCAGTACTGCGGGAAGGTAGAGCGTGTAACCTACGGGGGAGAATATCAGGAACTTTATGTACGTCTGCAATCGGATGAGATGCTCTCGAGAGAACCGATGGTCCTTTATGCACCAATTGAACAGGATGTGGAGATTGGCTCGATTGTATCGTTTGATATTAAGCCGGAGTTGGTTGCCCTTGTTGAGTAGATGAAGCGTAACGGAGAGCATTTAACCTCTTTTTCTCTGAAATGAGAGGTTAGATGCTTTTTTTATGGGCATTACCTTCCTGATATTAATTATATTATTTATTTAATGATAATTATTATAAATAAAATCCGTTATGTCAAGAGAAAAAGCATGATTTTTTATTTGACTGTGACGTTGGTTATAGCAGAAGACAGATTAGTGCAATTATACAGGAGTTGTCATAGCGATGAGCAGCAACGAAGAACCGAACAACCAACCTCAAAAGAATAAACGCTCACCGAAGTCGTATTTTCGTCAGACTTGGCTGATGATCTGGAATGGGAATCCACCAGGGTTGGTCCTCTTTCTTTTCGGAGCTGTCACGGCTTTTATCATGGCTGTTCCCATTGTTTATGTGGTCTGGCGCTCTCTGTTTGCGGGAGTGGACCGCTGGATGCGGCTTCTGGATGACCGGATTCCGGGACTTCTCTGGAATACCCTGTCACTTACGTTCATGGTGACCCTGTTTGCGGTAATTATAGGTGTCTCCCTTGCCTGGTTTGTAAACCGTACCGACTTGCCGGGGCGTAAAACCTGGCAGTGGCTCCTCGCACTGCCGCTCGTTATTCCTCCATATGTAGGCGCGGTGGCATACATTATTGTAGCCGGTCCTACCGGGTGGCTTCGGGGGATGTGGAATGACACGGGATGGCTTCAGGCATTGTTCGGAGACTACCCCATTTCCATTTACTCATTTTGGGGTGTCTTTTTTGTACTGACCATGTTTACGTATCCGTACGTGTTTTTAATTGCCAGTGCGTCGCTTCGTAAGATGAACCGGAACTACGAGGAAGTAGCCCGATCCCAGGGGATGACGACCCGTCAGATCTTCTGGAAGATCAATCTTCCTTTTCTCCGTCCGGCGATCGGAGCCGGGGCGATTTTGATTGCCCTTTATGTGCTGTCTGATTTCGGGGCCATTGCGATGCTTCGTTACAACACATTTACTGCTGCCATCTACTATCAGATGGGAAGTTTTGATACGTTATCGGCTACCGTACTGAGCGTGGTGCTCATTGCCCTGACGCTTGTGATTCTCTGGATCGAGAGTAAGAGCAGGCGCAGACAGAAGTACTACCAGACAACCAATACGTACAAAGCTCCGGATATTTTAAGTCTTGGACGGTGGAAATGGCCGACGCTTGTTTATGTGGTTCTGATTTTTTCAATGTCTGTCATCGTGCCGATCGGGGTTCTCATCTACTGGTCCTATGTAGGGATTTCATTTGGGGCAGTTGACTGGGATTTCTGGAAGTATGCATGGAACAGTGTGCGCGTATCAGGTCTTGCAGCGCTGTTATGTATGGTGCTTGCCCTTCCGATTATTTACATGAAGAGCCGCTACCCGAGCGTTCTTACAAGTGTAATTGATAAATTGAGCTATTCAGGTTATGCCCTGCCGGGTGTGATCGTGGCTCTTGGGATTATCTTTATTTTCAGTCAGTATTTCACGTTTTTATATAACACCTATTACTTGATTGCGATTGCCTTCGTGGTAAGGTTTTTGCCTCAGGCGATGCAGGCGGGGGAGGCATCACTGAGTCTGATCTCGCCCCGAATGGATGAAGCGGCGAGAAGTCTTGGCTATCCGCCGTGGAAAGTGATGATCAAGATCATCATTCCATCGATTCTCCCCGGTGTCCTGGCAGGGGGAGCTCTTGTGTTTGTAAGTTCGATCAAAGAACTTCCTGCCACGCTCCTTTTGCGCCCGGCAGGATTTGATACCCTTGCTGTGCGGATCTGGGTGGACACGAGCGAAGCGATATACTACAGTGCGGCACCGGCGGCGTTGCTCATTATTCTGCTGTCGATTATTCCTTTGAAGTATTTGTTGAAGAAGTATTGAGGTGTGGCCGGTTCCCCTTGGTGGGGAGCCGGTTTTTTAGTGGTTTTTGAGGGGGGTGGGGGGCTGACTTGTGTAATTGGATGTCTAACTGGGTTAATGGTCGTGCTAACTTGTTTAAAGCTTCGGCTAAGTTGATTAAATCATTATGAGATGTTCTTTTCTGCGTACCTTTGTCTTTAAAAGATATGTGGACTAACTCGTTTAAACTCTTCATCTAAGTTGGTTAGTTCGTGCATCGCCAGTTGGGGGATTTGGAAAAACCATTCACCGCGTATCCTTTGTTCTGGAATGTACTGTGGAAGCTATGACCTCCGCTCTAAGCAGGGGTTTACAGTAAGGTACTTCTTTCTTATAAAGCCTGATCAGGCAGGAGTTGCTTTTGGGAGTCTAGAAGAAAGGTTATTGACTGGGGTGGAAGCAGATTCTGAAATTCAGGCCCCCTTCTTATAAAGAGAGAGGAGAGTAACGATGTATTCAGTAATGATTGTAATGTATTTAATCGTAGTAGTAGCTATTGGAGTATTCTTCAAGACGAAAGTGAAGGATATGGAAGACTTCGCCCTGGCTGGAAGGAACCTCAACACTCCCGTCCTCCTGGGAACATTGTTTGCTACATATATTGGTGGTGCCACAGTAGTAGGGTGGACCGGAAGCTTTTATTCATTAGGTATAGACTGGTGGTTCAGTGGTCTGGGAGCTATTCTGGGTATTACTGCAGCGACTTTCCTGCTGGCGGAAAGGTTTAGAAACTTGAAGCAGTTTACTGTCCCTGACATGCTGGCACTCAGATATAACAACAGTACCCGCTTTGTAAGCTCCTTTATGATCATTATCGGTGACATCGCCATAGTGACTGTCCAGATACTTGCAATGACAGGGATTTTAGTTTCTTTTACCGATATTGAGAGAATGCTTGCCATGATCATTAGTATTGTCTCTTTTACACTCATCTCGCTTTTTGGAGGGATGAAAGGTGTGGCGTTTACAGACTCAATCCAGGCAGTCCTGATTCTGTTTGGTCTGATTGCAGGAGTGGGGGTCGTTTTTAATCTTGGGGGAGGCCCGGGAGCCGTTTTCGGTGCTCTTCCGGAAGGTTATTTTACCCCGTTTACTGACGTTACTGTACTGGGGGCAGTCGGAATGGCTATTGCTGCATTTGGAACAACAGCTGTTTCACAGTCGTTTATTTTTTCCAGAGTATTCTCTGCTAAAGATGCAAAAACGGCGAAACGCGGGTTGGTGTGGCTGATTCCAACAGCGCTGATCGGATACGGCCTGGTAGCATTAGTCGGTTTCAGCGGCCGGTCTATGCTGGGAGATGATATTCCTCCGAGCGATGTCTTTGCCACTGTCATAACAAGCTTAATGCCTCCTTTTATAGGCGGCGTTCTGATTGCCGTAATCATTGCTGCTATTGTAACTTCGACGAATTCGATCCTGCTTAGTTCAAGTGTAAACCTGACCCGGGATTTTTATCAGCAGTTTGCCAAACGGGAGATTTCAAGTAAAGAGATGATGAGAGTCGGACAGATATCTGTTGTTGTCTTTGCCGCATTTGCATTTATTCTCGCTGTATTAATGCCTGATATTGTTACAGCGATTGTTTTTGCATATACAATGTACAGCGCAAGTCTGCTTGTTCCTCTTTACGCCGGCTATTTATGGAAAGGCGCAACTGCAGCCGCAGGTACGTGGGGTGTTATCAGCGGAGGCGGGACAGCATTAGTGTGGTATATTCTGCATGAGCCCCTGGGTCTGCCATCTATGATCCCGGCCATTGTTGTCTCGTTGGCAGTGGTTATTGTAGTCAGTATGGTTACGAAAAAACCGACAGAGGATCAGTTGAAAGTGTTTCAACAGTAAAAAGTGAGTTGGGGGAGGTGCCTGAATGGTATCTTCCTTTTTTGGTTTTTGAGGGGGTTGCGCGGCTAACTTGTTTAATTGGGTTTATAACTTGATTAATCGCAGTGATAACTTGTTTAAAGCTTCGGCTAACTCGATTAAAGCCTCGACTTACTTGATTATACATGCAAAACAAAAATTCCCCCTGACGAAAGGGGGAATAGATAACTAAAAAAATCTCGACAATATCCCGATCACAACAAGGGCTCCGATCACCGCAAACACGACTTTCTTTGTCCGTTGTTTACCGAGGGCTTTTTTGTTCCAGCGGTCCGGGTCGAATCCGATTTCGTTATCATCAGGTCTCGACCTCGCGGCAGCCGCGGCCCATGGGTTAAACGGACTTACCCGGTGAAGGATCACAGGACCGAGGGCAGCTCCCGCGATGAGTCCGAAGATATGGGCGTAGATGTTGATCTGCGGATTCAGGAACGTCATGATGAGTCCGATAAACAGAATCGTGACAACGAGCTGGGCATTTCCTGAGTCGATCAGGTCTTTTCGCTGCAGTACCATATACAGGTAAATACCGAACAGGCCATAGATGGCCCCGGATGCTCCGAGATGGAAAGGATAGTCCACACCGCCAATCATGAGAGTGGCGACATTGGCAAGAAAGCCTGTCAGCAGGTAGGCAGCAATAAACTTGAATTTACCGAGCATCTGTTCAAGGGCAGGGCCGAATAAGAACAGGGAAAATGAGTTAAAGGCGACGTGCATGAGAGATACGTGCAGGAAAACCGGTGTAATCAGGCGCCAGTATTCCCCCATCATAACAGCGAGGTTGTATCCGACACCTCTAAAGTAGATGAATTCTCCACCGAGACCCGGCAGGAAGTTTATCCATAAAAACAAGATGAAATGAATGGCGATTAGAGTTGTGACAATTGGGTAAGAACGAGTATAGGACTCAAAACTTTCGTTTCGTATGAACATAGCATACTCCTTTTGATTTAGGATCAGGTTTTTGTTTAAAACGCTATTTTCGTACATGTCATTTTTTATAGAAGGTAATGAAGCCGAAATGCCAGAGACTCCTGTGGCAGTGACGAGCGTTTCACACCACGAAATAGCTATTTCTCCCTGCTTGCCGGCACCGTCACGGAAAGCGAAGGGCACGTAGGCTTCAACTGTATTTACAATAAGCAACAACCTTTTAATGAGCACCGTTAAACTGATTTAAGAGTGTCAGAAATGCACTTCTAGTTTATCATATGAAGAAGCGGTGCGCCTTTATGAAGGTGCTTGAGGATGGACGAAACATTTCAGGAGGGGGATGCCGGGTGATAAAAGGTATCGGACTTGACGTTATTGAGCTTGAGAGAATTGCAGCGTTGTATAAAAGAAAAAACAGTTTTGCAGACCGTATTTTAACTGCGAAAGAGAAGGCGGTGTTTAAGGGCCTTGAAGATCAGAGAAAAACGGAATTTTTAGCGGGACGGTTTGCGGGCAAAGAAGCCCTGGCTAAAGCTCTTGGCTGTGGCATTGGCGAAGCGTTTTCGTTTCAGGATGCATCGATACTGGCAGATACAAAAGGAAAGCCTCTTGTTTTTTTACATAAAGAAGTGGAGGGCGTGATGCACGTCTCCATTACCCACACTCAGACGGTAGCAGCGGCCCAGGTGATCTGGGAATGCTAGCTTGTCATGGCTAGTCTGCATATTGTGTTGGACAGTCTCATATAGTGTTATTGCGGATGGGAGGGAACGCAGACATGTACGTGGTAACGGGTGATGAAATGCGCCGAATTGATGCGTTTACCATGGATCAGGTTGGAATAAGTGACATGATGCTGATGGAGAATGCGGGAAGTGCGGTGTTTAGCCGGCTTTTACAACGGATTGAACCGTCGGGGAGCAGGATTTTGGTGTTGATCGGCACGGGGAATAACGGCGGGGATGGCTTCGTGATCGGAAGGAAGCTTATGGAAGCGGGATTTGAGACCGATATATGGGTGGTGCCGCCTGATGAAAAGATCAGGGGGGCTGCAAAAGGGCATGCTGATGTATTCGCGAAGTGCGGACACAGGTATGGTTCTTTTGAAAAGGACAGCTCACTCTTTTATGAAAAGCTGCCATCCTATACTCACATCATTGACTGTTTGCTCGGCACCGGAGTAAAAGGAGAACTGAGATCTCCTTATCAGGAAGTGGTTGATGCTGTTAACCGCACGCATGCCTGTGTCATTTCTGTTGATATGCCAAGCGGAATTCCTGCTGAAGAGGGAGCTCCGGCTGCTGCGGGTATCCGTGCTGACCGGACGATGATCCTGCAGGCACCGAAAGAGACGACTTTTCTTTTTCCGTACGCTGAAAGCTTCGGAGAATGGGAAGTGGCGGACATCGGGATTCCTGATTGTTCATTTAAGAACAGCGGGATTACAAAGTATGTCCGGGGTGAAAGTGACGTATGCCGTACACTGCCGAAGCGGAAAGCCAACGTCCATAAAGGAGCAAACGGGAAAGGTCTTGTTGTCGGCGGTTCCAGAGGGATGCCGGGAGCTCTGAGTCTCACTACATTAGCGGCTCTTAGAACAGGCATTGGCCTCTGTACAGTGGCTCTGCCTGAAGACATTCGATTATTAGTGACTCAGAATGCTGCTGAAGCAACCTTGGTGAATTTGCCCTCACAAGACGGGGAGATTGCTCCGGACGGGCTTGAAGCCCTTGATCTGACTCCTTACGACGGTGTTGCCATCGGTCCGGGTATGGGAAGAGCCCATCGATATGACTTATACGGCTACTTTCGCGTCTTTAAAGGGACCGTCGTGATCGATGCAGATGGACTGAACCATCTCTCCCGTGAACTGGAGAATTGGAAGGATGGCCGTGACGGACTGACCGTTATCACCCCTCACCCGGGTGAGATGGCCGTACTGACGGGGAAAACGATTAAAGAGGTTGAAAGAAACCGGTTCAGCATTTCCCGCCAGTTTGCCAGAGAGCATCAGATGGTTGTCGTCCTGAAAGGGCCTTATACTATTACCTCCACACCTGAGGGGGAGCAGTGGGTCAATACGTCGGGCAACCCGGCTCTGGCTAAAGGAGGGAGCGGGGATGTTCTGACCGGGATGATTCTGGCTTCTGTACTTCAGCACAGTCACAAAATTGAAGGCATTTTAAACGCTGTTTATGTCCACGGACATGCAGCGGACCAACTGATTCATGAGCGCGATGAGCTGGGCGTGACGGCATCGGATGTCATTAACCAGCTGCCTCGGGCATTTCATTCGCTCCGTTACCCTTAATCGTATCCCTCCTTTGTCGTCGAAATGACACAGAGGGGTTGAGTAAATGAAGAAGATAATGTCTCTTCTATTGTTAGCTGCATTCGCAATGGTGCTTGCTGCTTGTGGGGAAAAAAGTCAGGAAGATGTGATCGAAGCCCTTGATAAAAACCTGGATGATCTCCAAGGGTACAAGGCGACCGCTTCCATGACGCTGCAGACGGGCAAAGAGCCGCAGACGTATGAAGTGGATGTGTGGTATCAGTATCCGACTTTTTACAGAGTGGCACTGAGCAATGCGGAAAGTGACCAGAGTCAGATTATCCTGAGAAATGATGAAGGGGTGTTTGTTCTGACTCCGGCCTTGAACAAGAGCTTCCGGTTCCAGAGTGACTGGCCTGAAAATAACAGCCAGGTTTATCTCTATGAATCTTTGGTGAATGATATTTTAATGGATCCTGAACGAACGTTTACTGCTACGGATGAACACTATGTATTCCAGACAAACACAAATTACACGAACAAAAACCTGAACCAGCAGGAAATCATGCTTGATAAAAAGAGCCTGACACCGACATCGGTGAGAATTATGGACGTGGATCTTGAAACTCTCGTTGAGGTTAACTTCAGCGACTTTGAGCTGAACTCAACCTTTGATGAAGGAGATTTCGATATGGACCGCAACATGACCGGTGCCCAGTTGAACTCTGAAGTACCAACCATGGGTGGAGAAGATGACGGGGAATCGGTCGTTGTGGAAGAAGAGGGTGCTGAGGAATCAGATGAAGAGATGTTCACGGTCTTTTTCCCAATGTACTCGCCGCAGGGAACCGCGTATAACGAGTCCCGTGAGCTTGATACAGAGAACGGCAGACGTGTGATTCTCTCTTATGATGGTGAACAGCCGTTTACCCTCGTTCAGCAGAGAAGCCGGGAGGTAACGGCAAGTACGCCGGTACAGATTACAGACGGGTCGCCGGTTGATTTAGGGTTTACCATCGGCGCCATCTCCCGTGACGGCAATACGACAAACGTGTCGTGGTCCTATGAAGGGACTGATTTCTTCCTCGCTTCCCAGCATCTGAGTGACGAAGAAATGCTGAGCATTGCAAGAAGCGTGTATGGAACAGAAGAGAAATAAGACAGAGAAGACAGAGAAGAGACTCTGGCGGCGCGGGCTGCCGGGGTCTTTTTTGCGCATGGGGTAGGAGTTCGGGGGCGTAACTTGATTAAACGGGCGGCTAACCTGTTTAAATGGAGATCTAACCTGTTTAAAGGAAGATCTAACTTGTTTAAATGGAGAACAAACCTGTTTAAATGAAGACCTAACCTGTTTAAACACCTCTTTAACATGTTTGATCACTCTGCCGGAGTCCTGCAGGAAGCCACGAGTCCGGGCTCAACTGCATATTGACACGACTATAAAACCAATTAAAATGGAATACAGTGAAGAATGACCGAAAAAAGAGGTGCTTGTCTTGGGGAAGTTACGTGAGTTTTACCGCGATACGTGGGCAGAAGTAAACTTAAATGCAATAGAAGAGAACGTACAGGCGATCAAAAAGAGTCTTCCGGACGGTGTCGCGTACATGGCAGTTGTGAAAGCGAATGCCTATGGCCACGGAGCTGTAGACGTTGCGAGATCAGCACTTAAAGCTGGAGCGTCGTATTTAGGCGTCGCCATCCTGGATGAAGCACTGGCCCTCCGCCAAGCGGGAATAGAGGCGCCGATCCTTGTTCTTGGCTACGTGAGACCGGCAGATGCGGCTCTTGCAAAGAAATACAACATCACACTCACGGTCTTTCAAAAGGACTGGGTCAAGGATGCCTTGCCTCACTTGGAAGAAGGAAATGGAAAACTGAATCTCCACCTGAAAATTGACACGGGGATGGGGCGCATTGGTTTTCGGACGGAAGATGAGGGACGGGAACTCCTCGGGTTCCTCCGGCATAACAGTTCCCTTTTTGAAGTGGAAGGGGCTTACACGCACTTTGCCACGGCTGACGAGAAAGGCAGGTCCTATATTGATGAGCAGCACAGGACGTTTGAACAGTTCCTCGGCTGGATGAAGGCAGAACTCAAAACGGCTCCTCCCTGTATTCACAGCGGGAACAGTGCTACTGCACTCCGGTACAAAGAATACTCATATAATATGGTCCGGGTTGGAATATCCATGTACGGCCTGGCGCCTTCTGAGGAAGTGAAAGAGGAGATTGAAGTCCCTTTAAAAGAGGCCTTTTCCCTTCACAGCCGGGTCACTCATTGCAAGAAGCTGTCTGAAGGAGATGGTGTCAGTTACGGAGCTACGTACCGTGCGGAAAAAGAGGAATGGGTTGCCACGATTCCAATCGGTTATGCTGACGGATGGATCAGAGCGAACGCAAACGGCGGGGAGGTCCTCGTTAACGGCAGGCGCGCGCCGATCATCGGCCGTATTTGCATGGACCAGCTTATGATAGCGGTTCATGAAAACGTGCCGGTGGGTACGAAGGTTACATTAATTGGCAGCCAGGGTGCTGAGACAGTCTCTGCAGATGAGGTTGCAAGACGCCTCGGAACGATCAATTACGAAATCCCGTGTATGATCAGCTACCGCGTTCCACGAGCGATTTATAAAAACGGTGAACTGATCCACCTTCATAACGAAGTATTTTAACGCGCTTATTGTGAGAAGCGATGCAGCCAGAATATGTCCGAAAACCTCGGCGGTTGTGCGCGCCAGAACCGCGCTGAAAAAGTCTTCGCTGAAAATACCGTCGCCACTTTAGTGCTTTAATTTATGGTGTGTTAAAAATCATTGTGATTTTTTAAAAGTGATTGATTGTAGCAAGTGCGCGACACTCCTTCGGGAAAAGCAAGTAGTTCCGGAGAGGCCCGGCAGACACGAGAGATGCTTCGACGCAGGCTACTTCAGAGCATAGCTGCAGAGGAAGAAGCAGTATGTCGAGGAGGCTCCCGAACGGTCCGGGGAAAGTGCAATGAGCGTAAAGCCACACGGGAGTTTAACACACGCCTGCGTATAAAAGGTAAATTTGGCTGATAATGACTAAACCTGAACAAATTCCGTAAAATAAAAAAAGGATATTTCACATCGGCAGAGAATATGGTTTATAGTGCGTGTTTTTCAGACCGGAAAAATAGGACGGCAACAGTGTTTCAGCATAAGCGTGAAGAGGCCTCGATTCTTTTCGGTTACCAAACACGATTCGCTGTAAAATTACAAATGCCACTTTGCAAAGGCCGCTGGCTAGTGATATGATGAAATAGGAATAAAATCAGGGTGTTAGCTGCGTTGGAGGTGTTTTTTGTGTCTGAAGAGAACACAAAAAGAATAATGGTAAGTTTGCCACAACATCTAGTGAATGAATTGGACGGATTACTCGAAGACAAAGAAGATGTTAACCGAAGTGAAATCATTCATCAAGCAACGAAAATGTACCTTCGTGAACGAAAGAAGAGCAAGATTCGTGAAACAATGCAACAAGGGTACATGGAAATGGCAAAAATTAATCTTAACATTGCGACGGAAGCCTTTCTTGTTGAGGAGGAGGCAGAGCACACTTTAGATCGCTTAGTTAGTGGGGTGTAACGGTTGATTGTAAAACGCGGTGACGTTTATTTTGCGGACCTATCACCCGTCGTTGGTTCCGAGCAAGGAGGCGTTCGACCGGTTTTAATCATTCAAAATGATATCGGCAACCGTTTCAGTCCTACCGTGATTGTCGCTGCAATCACCGCTCAGATTCAAAAAGCCAAGCTTCCTACTCACGTTGAGATCAATGCGAAGCGCTACGGCTTTGACAGGGATTCCGTAATCCTATTGGAACAGATTCGAACCATTGATAAACAGCGTCTCACAGACAAGATTACACATCTTGATGATGATATGATGCTGAAAGTAAATGATGCTCTCATGATTAGTTTAGGTCTTATTGATTTTTAAGCCGGCAGATCATATGGGAAAAGTTGCTTTTTCAATTGAAGAAAGCAACTTTTTTTGTGGGCAAAATTCAGGATCCTGGGGCACAGGGCGGCACTTATGGTTCCCCTGACGAACACCGGCGGAAAAACAGCCGGTTTTTTTCAATGGTTGTCTGTTGCCGGCAGATGAACAGGCAGGCTCAGCCAGGGGACTACACTGTCTTTTTTCAGAAAAATCTGGCGAAAAAACCAATTTACATTAACTAGCAGACAGACAATCGTTGCATTCACTGTTAATCAGTGAAATAATGAAAGTAATTATGTTGCCTAAAATGGGGGAAAGTCTAAATGAACCATAAGATCCGTGCATTAATTCATGAGTATAAGTCTACAATTACCGATGAATGGATGGAAGAAGTAGAAAAGTTTCGTGAAGATGATTACCTGCAAAACATTTCTGACACCGTTTATCGGAACACAAATCGTGAATTTGTGGACATGCTTTTTCAGACGATGGATCGTGACAAAGAGCAGGTTAAAGAATCAATCAGTGAATACACCGACCGGCTTATTCAGCTAGGGTGGCCGTTAAATTATATTACACGGGGCCTTCAGGAGTTCCGGAAAGCAGCGATTGAGACCCTGAACCAAAAAGAAGAACACCGGTACCGGGATGTGTATGATGAAATAGAAGACTGGACCGATGAGATTGTTAATATCGTAGTGAGTCATTATTCCGGTACGTGGGAAAACACTGTATTTTTACAACGGATGGCATTAAAAGAGCTTTCGGCTCCTTTGATTCCGGTCTTTAATAACATCAGTGTTATGCCGCTGATCGGAACGATTGATACGGAGCGTGCAAAGCAGATTATGGAGAACCTGCTTACGGGGGTTATTGAGCACCGTTCGCAGGTTGTCCTTATTGATATTACAGGGGTTCCTGTTGTTGATACGATGGTTGCTCACCATATCATTCAGGCATCAGAAGCAGTCCGCCTAGTGGGTGCAAAGTGTATCCTCGTTGGTATACGCCCTGAAATTGCACAAACAATCGTAAACCTGGGTATTGATCTGGGGAAATTCCCTACGAAAAGCAGCCTGAAAAAAGGAATTGAAGCAGCACTGGAAATGACATCTCGACAAATCATAGAGATCAACGAGTAAGGAGGAACTTGCTTTGAGAATCCCAATTTTAAAACTTCATGATTATCTGTTGATTTCGGTCCAGGTTGATTTAGATGACCAAACCGCACTGCAGTTTCAGGAAGACGTCTTAAACAAAATACACCTGGAAGGTTCAAGAGGTGTAGTAATTGATCTGACATCCGTTGATATGATTGACTCTTTTATCGCAAAAGTCCTTGGGGATGTGGTCGATATGTCCAACCTTATGGGAGCAAAAGTAGTTCTGACGGGAATACAGCCGGCGGTTGCAATCACGTTAATTGATATGGGAATCGTTCTGGATGAAGTGCCGACAGCTTTAGATCTTGAGCAGGGGTTAGACAGACTCCAGCAAGAATTGGAGGGGTGATGAATGCAAGTCCAAACCCATGTAGATATTCACAGTGAGTGGGGGATCGTGGCTGCTCGGCAAGCTGGTCGTAAATTAGCCCGAGAAATCGGGTTTGGATCTGTCGATCAGGCCAGAGTGACGACGGCGATTTCCGAACTTGCGAGAAACATCTACCTATACGCAAATAAAGGACAAATTTATATTGAAGAAGTCACCTCCTCCGGCAAACGTGGAATTAAAATCATCGCTGCTGACGAAGGTCCGGGAATCAAAGACATTCGCAGGGTTATGGAAGACGGATATACTACATCCGGAGGTTTAGGTGCAGGATTACCCGGAGTCAAACGGTTAATGGACGAGTTCAAGATTGATTCTGAACTCGATGAAGGTACAACAATCAGTGCGATAAAGTGGCTCCGATAAGGAGGTTCTAGAACTTGGAAAAGACAAAGCTATCCATGTATCAATTATACAAAGACATGTTAAATACGTATCTGGACTCAAAAAGCGAACATGCTCTATATGCAGCTCAGCAATTCAGTAAAGAGATGATGGAAAAAGACATGTCTCCTGAGGAAATGGTTAGCTTGCATATGTCGGTGTTTCAGGAAATGGTCCCGGAACTTCCTGAAGAGGTTGTCGATTCATTCGACCTTCTCCTCGAAGTGATGATCGGCTATGGTCTGGCATACCGTGAGCATCAGAGTTTAAGAGACAGGCAGCGGCAGCTCGAATCAGAGATTAATGTCGCTGCCCAGATGCAGCAGTCACTTCTGCCGGAAGATAAAGTCAGTGCACCGGAAGTGGACCTTGGTGTTATCAGTGTGCCTGCCGGTAAAATGAGTGGCGATTATTATCATTATATCCAGGACGACCACGGATGCATTGGTCTGGCTGTGGCGGACGTAATCGGAAAAGGAGTCCCGGCAGCCATGTGTATGTCCATGATTAAGTACGCGATGGACAGCATGCCTGAACAGCGGTTGCAGCCGGCTGCTCTTCTTGAGAGCCTTAATCGTGTTGTAGAACGGAACATTGACAGCAACATGTTCATTACCATGGTCTATGGTTCCTACGATCCTCGTAATCACCGTTTCTACTATGCAGGAGCAGGTCATGAGCCTGGTTTCTATTACTCAAAAAAGACCGATTCCTTTGAAGAATTGACAACAAAAGGACTCGTTCTCGGACTGTCACAAAAAGTGACCTATCAGGAGTATGTGAAAAATGTAGAACCAGGTGATTTCTTTGTGTTGCTTTCCGACGGGGTCACAGAGTGCAGGACGGAAGACGGTTTTATTGAACGTGAGCAGATCACCGATATGATTCGAAAACACATTGACCTGCCGGCTCAGGATATAGTGAACCTTGTGTACCGGGAGCTTGAAAAGATGCAGGACTTCCAGTTGAAGGACGATTTCACACTTTTAATTTTAAGAAGAAGTGTTTAGCCTGATATTTAAAAGGGTATATAGCCATACTATGAGTATATTCGCAATTCAGGAGGGGAAGTTATGAATCTTCATATTGATATAAAAGAGAACGGACCAGAAAGATACGTATCATTGGCCGGTGAAATTGATGTTTATACAGTGCCGAAACTTAAAGAAGAACTCATACCTGTAACAGAAGAGCCGAATAAACAAGTAATTGTGGACCTTTCAGGTATTAATTATATAGACAGTACAGGACTTGGTGTATTTATCGGTGCCCTTAAAGCAACAGACCAGAGCGGGAGTTCGCTGAAGATAACTGGTGTCAACGACCGGGTGCGCCGTCTGTTTACAATCACAGGTCTTGATGAAGTGATTGAAATTGAAGTTAATGAAAGAGAGGAGGCGTAAAAACGGATGTCTACCACGAAACCTGATTTCATTGAGATGAAGCTTCCTGCAAAACCCGAGTATGTCGGGGTGGTCCGCTTGACTGTTTCTGGAATCGCGAACCGTCTCGGTTACTCTTACGATGATATAGAGGATATTAAAATTGCTGTAGCTGAAGCGTGTACCAATGTTGTTAATCATGCATATAAAGGTGAAGCCGATAGCGAGCCGGTGATGACGATCGGATGTGGCGTGTACGAAGATCGTTTGGAACTGATGGTTGCTGACAAAGGAAACAGTTTTGATGTTGATTCATTAAAGCAGAACCTCGGGCCGGTAAGTGCCGAGCAGCCTGTGGAAGAACTTAAGGAAGGAGGGCTTGGCCTCTTCCTGATTGAAACATTGATGGACAAAGTGGAAATTAGCGGAGATTCAGGGGTCATCATTGTGATGACAAAGTTCCTTCAGAGAGATGGGGTGGAACGAAATGGCAACGGAATCTCAACATCGACAACGCAACAATAAGGACTATATCTACGAATGGATTGACGAATTTCAAAGAACAGGGGATGAAGAAATCCAGACCAAACTGGTCATGGAATACGAAGGACTTGTTCATTCCCTTGCGAGAAAATTCTCTAAAGGGCAGCGGCACGATGAGGACCTTATCCAGGTTGGTATGATCGGACTGATTGCGGCCCTGCGCCGTTTTGACCCAGCTTTTGCAAGGAGTTTTGAATCGTTTGCGGTTCCTACCATCGTAGGTGAGATCAAGCGTTTTATCCGTGATAAGACCTGGAGTGTCCATGTTCCGCGGAGGATCAAGGAACTCGGTCCGAAAATCAAAGCAGCGGTTGAAGAACTTACTGTTAACCTTCAGCGCTCTCCCCGTGTAGAGGAGATTGCCAATCAGATCGGTGTTTCTGAAGAGGAAGTCCTTGAGACGATGGAGATGGGCAAAAGTTATCAGGCTCTCTCTGTTGACCGTTCGATTGAAGCTGATGATGAGGGCAGCGCAGTAACCCTTCTTGATCTGGTAGGCTCTACTGAAGAAGGATACGAGAAAACTGATCAGCAGATGCTTCTTCAGAAAGCTTTCCACGTGTTGACCGAACGTGAACGTCAAATCCTTCATTACACGTATTTTGAGAACATGAGCCAGAAAGAAACGGGCGAACAGCTCGGTATCTCTCAAATGCATGTATCACGTTTGCAAAGGAGAGCCCTTCAGAAGTTAAGAGAATCCATTCGTATTGAACCATCGGAGTGCTTGTAAATGATTAAACACCACCAGCTGAACGACATTGAAATAACGTCTTATTACACCGCGAAACAGGGAAACTGGTGTTCGGGTGATGCCTTTTATGTTTCAAACGGTGATGAGTATGTGATCTGTGCAGTGGTAGATGGGCTTGGCAGCGGAGAGGAAGCGATGGAGGCTTCTTCGGCGGTCATTAAGGTGATTGAAGCACATAAGGATGAAAGCGTTGAAGTACTTATGGATAAGTCCAACAAAGAGTTATGGCAAAAACGCGGTGCTGTGATGACGATCATGAAGATTGATCAGCGCACACAGGAGATCATCTACAGTAATGTAGGCAATATCGGATGTATCTTTTATCCGCCTTCTGGGAAACTGGTAAGGCCTATTCCCTCTAGAGGGTATTTGTCAGGTAAAAGACAGAAGTTCAAAGCTCAGCGGATCAGCTTTGAAAAAGGAATGACCTTTATTCTTTACTCTGATGGACTGACGTTCGATCCTGTTTTTCATCAGTTCATGGCTAAAACCCCGTCCACGAAAAAAGCGATGGAACAAGTGATCGGTGGAATGGCTGATACATCAGACGATACGACGATTTTAATAGGGAAGGTATCTCTCGGCGTATAGGGGAGATACCTTCTTTCTGTTTGGGTGTATCGCACAAGGATAGCGCAGCGCTGAGGAGGATCCCGAACCGCCCGCGGAAAGGGGATGTATTCCGTTCAACAAATGGATTACGATGCAGGGTTGTAACACCCTTCCTAATTCTATGAAGGGCATCCGTATAGCTGAATAAAGACCGTCACTGACGAACGACTTACAATAATGGGCCTGCACAGCAGGTGGTTTTTTCTTTTATTCTCCGATAGAATGAAGAGGAGAAACGGGACAGGAGGCCAAACAAATGGAATGGACCGATGAACAGCATACTTTGCTTAAACATGTGACAAATGCGGTGAAATTAAAGGAAAACCGCGTTAAGAATGTAATTGATTTATCCGAGGAAGGGAACACTGTTCCCTTTATCGCCAGATACCGTAAAGAACTAACCGGAGGAATGGACGAAGAGCAGATCCGTTCTATTTTAAAAGAGTGGGAGTATGCAAACAGTCTCGCTAACCGAAAGAGTGAAGTGATCAGGCTGATTGATGAACAGGAGAAACTCACGCCTGAGCTGAAGAAAAAAATTGAATCTGCAGTAAAACTTCAGGAACTTGAAGACCTGTACAGACCCTATAAACAAAAACGTCGGACGAAAGCAACGATGGCAAAAGAGAAAGGCCTTGAACCTCTTGCGGAATGGTTGCTCTCCCTGCCTCAAAACGGAGATCCTGATCAAGAAGCGAAGAAGTATGTTAATGAAGAAAAAGAAGTGGTTAATCAGGAAGATGCTCTGCAGGGAGCGCGGGATATCATCAGTGAAGTCCTGTCTGATGATCCTGAAATAAGGAAGAAGGCCCGTCAGCTTACGAGCAATGAAGGATGTTTCGTCTCCCAGGTGAAAGATGAGTCTCTGGACGAAAAGGGCATCTACGAAATGTATTATACATACGAGGAATCTGTAAAAAAGATCGTCCCTCACCGGGTATTGGCCATGAACCGGGGGGAAAAGGAAAAAGTACTTAAGGTTGGGATCCGCCCGCCCCGGGAACGCATTGTCGCTTTTGTTGAAAAACAGTACATTCCTAAGCCGACGGTGGCTGCAGAACACCTGAAAGAAGCGATTGAAGATGGTTACAAACGGCTGATCGAACCGGCTGTTGAGCGGGAAATCCGAAAAGAGGCAACAGAAACCGCTGAAAAACAAGCGATCCACATTTTTTCGGAAAATCTGCGAAATCTTCTTTTGCAGCAGCCCTTAAAGGATAAGGTCGTTCTTGCCGTAGACCCCGCATACCGAACAGGCTGTAAGCTGGCGGTGGTTGATGGTACTGGTAAAGTGCTCGATATTGCCGTCATCTATCCGACGCCTCCACGAAATGAAGTGGATAAAGCGCGGACGGTTGTGAAAAAAATGATTGCAAAACACGGGGTGAATGTGGTTGCCGTAGGTAATGGAACAGCCTCCCGTGAAACGGAGCAGTTCGTAGCAGATACCATTAAAGAGCTTGATCAGGAGGTCTTTTATGTCATTGTGAATGAGGCTGGAGCCAGTGTTTATTCCGCCTCGAAACTCGGAAAAGAAGAGTTCCCGGATCTTCAGGTGGAAGAAAGAAGTGCCGTATCCATCGGCCGCCGCCTGCAGGACCCTCTGGCTGAACTGGTGAAGATCGATCCTAAGTCAGTAGGGGTAGGACAGTATCAGCATGATGTAACCCAGTCCCAGTTGAACGACTCTCTTACGTTTGTCGTTGAAACAGTGGTTAACCAGGTTGGTGTGAATGTGAATACGGCTTCTGTCTCTCTTTTGCAATATGTTTCCGGGCTGTCGAAGTCTGTAGCTACTAACATTGTAAAACGTAGAGAGGAAGAAGGACGGTTTACGAGCCGTGTCCAATTGAAAAAAGTGCCCCGCCTTGGTGCAAAAACTTACGAACAGGCGATCGGGTTCATGCGGATCGCCGACGGAAAACAGCCTCTTGATCAGACCAGCATTCACCCGGAGAGCTATCCTCTGACTAAAGAGATCATGGAGAAGCTGTCCATCGGAGCGGGCGACATTGGGACATCGGCGGTTACGGAAAAGCTTAAGGGGATTAATGCCCAGGAACTGGCAGATACTCTTGGAGCTGGACTGCCTACAGTGAAGGATATTCTCGATGCGCTGGCTAAACCAGGCAGGGACCCCCGCGATGACGTGCCGCCTCCGGTGCTGAAGCAGGATGTTCTTTCAATGGAGGACCTGGAGAAAGGGATGAAACTGAAAGGGACTGTCAGAAACGTGGTGGACTTCGGTGCCTTTGTTGATATCGGTGTAAAGCAGGATGGGCTCGTCCACATTTCCAAACTCACGAACCGTTTTGTTAAACATCCAATGGAGGTTGTTTCTGTAGGTGATGTGGTGACGGTATGGGTGGGGGACGTGGATCATAAAAAAGGCCGTATTGCTCTGACAATGCTTGAGCCGCAGAAACAGACCACATAATGAAAGTGAATAGGAATAGCGTGTACTTCACTTCCGTTGTTATCAGGCAATGAGCTGATGCTGCCGCCGGTGTAGCCGGACGGGCGGCAGCAAAGCCATTGTCTTTTTACTTTCTCTGAGGCTCTCCTCGCATTCAAGAGTAATTTTTATTGAGCACAGATCATGTTTCCTGATCACTGCTTTTGTAATAAAACCAGCATTGGTTCAGTACTTTAATTCTCCGGCGGTCCTTATTGTAGTAGGCTTCTTTTAGTTGCCTTTTCAGCCACGCGGGCATCCAGAATCCTCCTTTACATGGAGATTGGCCTATGGACGTTGAAATGTTCATTAGTATTACATACTATATGCCGTAGGGTTTGTCTGTGTTATTGTAATAAAGTAATCTTGTCTGACTGACGAACAGCGGAGGGGTCGGAGTATGACTGACTTGGAACTTCAAAAGCTTGTGGAAGGTATATCGGAGGCAAGCTTTAACAGACCATTTAAACATAAAGCCACCTTTAACCCCCGGTTAAGAACAACTGGCGGCCGTTATATGCTCCAGTCCCACAATATCGAGATGAATCCGAAACAGCTGGAGCAGTTCGGGGAAGAGGAGTTTATTAAAATTGTTAAGCATGAACTCTGTCATTACCATCTTCATATAGAAGGGAGAGGGTATCAGCACAAAGATGCCGACTTCAAACAACTTCTTAAAAAGGTGGGAGGATCAAGGTTCTGCCAGGTTGTTCCGGGGATGCGCCGAAGATCGAAAACTCTTCACATCTACACGTGTAAAAAGTGCGGGATTCAATTTAGAAGAAAGCGCCAAATTGACTTGAAGCGTTTTGTTTGCGGGAGGTGCAGAGGGCGTCTCGAAAAAATAAAAACAATTTCCCAATAAAACATTGACGCTTATTTTTAACTGTGGTACATTATAAAAGTCGCTGAAACGGACAAGCGTTGAAACGGCGGCTCGAAAGACCTCGAAAAAGATATTGACTTTGCTTTTAACTTCCGTTAAAATATAAAAAGTCGCTAAAAAACATTATTCCACAGTAGCTCAGTGGTAGAGCAATCGGCTGTTAACCGATCGGTCGTAGGTTCGAGTCCTACCTGTGGAGCCATACGGAGAAGTACTCAAGTGGCTGAAGAGGCGCCCCTGCTAAGGGTGTAGGTCGCGCAAGCGGCGCGAGGGTTCAAATCCCTCCTTCTCCGCCAGTTCTTTTTTAAGCTGGCCCGTTGGTCAAGTGGTTAAGACACCGCCCTTTCACGGCGGTAACACGGGTTCGAATCCCGTACGGGTCACCATTTTTTATTTACAGAGTTTCAAAGACAACAGCATACGGAGGATTAGCTCAGTTGGGAGAGCACCTGCCTTACAAGCAGGGGGTCGGCGGTTCGAGCCCGTCATCCTCCACCATTCTTATGAATGATGGTCCCGTGGTGTAGCGGTTAACATGCCTGCCTGTCACGCAGGAGATCGCCGGTTCGATCCCGGTCGGGACCGCCATTTTTCATGTGCGGGTGTGGCGGAATTGGCAGACGCGCTAGACTTAGGATCTAGTGCCTTCGGGCGTGGGGGTTCGAGTCCCTTCACCCGCACCATATTTTTTTAGCGGTCGTGGCGGAATGGCAGACGCGCTAGGTTGAGGGCCTAGTGGGGGAGACCCCGTGGAGGTTCGACTCCTCTCGACCGCACCATACATATTCATTATTGATATGTAACGAATGACATATACGCCTATTTTAATAGGCGCCCGTAGCTCAATTGGATAGAGCGTCTGACTACGGATCAGAAGGTTAGGGGTTCGACTCCTCTCGGGCGCGCCATACTTAATTTATACGGGAAGTAGCTCAGCTTGGCAGAGCACTTGGTTTGGGACCAAGGGGTCGCAGGTTCAAATCCTGTCTTCCCGACCATTTCTTAACTTAATATAATGCGGGTGTAGTTTAGTGGTAAAACCTCAGCCTTCCAAGCTGATGATGTGGGTTCGATTCCCATCACCCGCTCCATAAAATACTTTTAAAAACCTCTTGCAATCAGCTGTCATACAGGATATGATGGAAAAGTTGCTCGGGGGCCTGTAGCTCAGCTGGTTAGAGCGCACGCCTGATAAGCGTGAGGTCGGTGGTTCGAGTCCACTCAGGCCCACCATTTTTGACCTTTGAAAACTAAACAAAAAGCCAAGCGAAACGTGGGATAATGACAAATTATCCCGTCAATGAATTATTTAAATGATGTCAGAGACATCAAACTTTCTATGGAGAGTTTGATCCTGGCTCAGGACGAACGCTGGCGGCGTGCCTAATACATGCAAGTCGAGCGGACTGATGGGGAGCTTGCTCCCCTGACGTCAG
>NZ_RHIB01000005.1 GCF_003710255.1 Alteribacter keqinensis
CTGACGTCAGGGGAGCAAGCTCCCCATCAGTCCGCTCGACTTGCATGTATTAGGCACGCCGCCAGCGTTCGTCCTGAGCCAGGATCAAACTCTCCATAGAAAGTTTGATGTCTCTGACATCATTTAATTCATTCATTGACGGGATAATTTGTCATTATCCCACGTTTCGCTTGGCTTTTTGTTTAGTTTTCAAAGGTCAAAATGTTTTACTGTGTCGTTTTTCGGCGACTTAACTAATATATCATGTTGTTAAGATCACGTCAACACTTTATTCAAATCTTTTTTAAAGCTGTCTTGCTTGTCACTACGTCAACCGTTGTTGTGTCAGCGACGAATAATAATATACCACGGTTTGTTCAGTATGCGCAACCCTATATTTCAAATTGCAACAAAAATATTTTCACCCATTGTCAGGATCCATATTCAATCATTTTGAAAGGGCTTTACAAATACGTTTAAACAACCTGATTGAGTATATAACGGTCACCGCCAAAGTGCAATATTCTTTTTCGTCTTCTATTTAGAGGCACCGATTAAAAATGAACGCTATCCTCCGTCTGCCGCCCAGGCTGCGCTATTCTCCCAAAAGAAGCAGAGGCGTTCTATCATATAAGCTTCCCTCCCAACCCAGGCCGGAATAGACAGAACCATATTGAGCTGAGCCCGCCTATTCCCGCCCACGGCACTTCTTTCCTTCACTGAGAATGCAAAAAACACCTCCCGCTTTATAACGCGGGAGGTGCCTGCTTTATTATTCTTCTTCAGAAGATTGATGACGCATTTGCGGGAATAATAGAACGTCACGGATGGATTGGGCGTTGGTAAGGAGCATAACCAGACGGTCGATTCCAATCCCGAGACCGCCTGTTGGTGGCATACCGTACTCGAGAGATTCAACAAAGTCATCATCCATCATATGGGCTTCGTCGTCTCCCTGCTCACGCTCTACAAGCTGAGCCTCAAAACGCTCACGCTGATCAATCGGGTCATTCAGCTCTGTAAAGGCATTCGCGTGCTCGCGCCCTACAATAAAGAGCTCAAACCGGTCCGTAAAGCGAGGGTCCTCAGGATTCTTCTTCGCCAGTGGAGAAATGTCCAGCGGGTGACCGTATACGAATGTCGGCTGAATGAGCTTGTCTTCCACAAATGTTTCAAAGAACTCATTTACAACGTGGCCGTATTTCATTGTATCTTTCACAGGAACATTATGTTCTTTAGCCAATGCACGGGCTTCTTCATCGCTCATCTTTTTCCAGAAATCCACACCGGTGTGCTCTTTTACAGCATCGACCATGTGTACTCTTGTCCACTCAGGCTTGAGGTTAATCTCCTGATCGCCGTATTTTACAGTTGTGGAGCCGAGAACATCTTCAGCAATGTGCGCAACAAGATTCTCTGTAAGAGACATGATATCTTTATAGTCTGCGTATGCTTCGTACAGTTCGATCATTGTAAACTCAGGGTTGTGTCGCGTAGATACCCCTTCGTTACGGAATACACGGCCGATTTCATATACTTTCTCCAGGCCGCCTACAATAAGCCGCTTTAAGTGGAGCTCAATGGCAATACGCATATACAGTGTCATATCAAGTGTGTTGTGGTGCGTAATGAACGGTCTTGCCGATGCACCCCCTGCAATAGAATGAAGCATTGGCGTCTCAACCTCAAGGTAGCCATTGTTATCAAGGTAACGGCGCATAGACTGGATGATGCGGCTGCGAAGAACAAATGTGTCCCGCACTTCCGGATTTACGATAAGATCCAGGTAGCGCTGGCGGTACCGTTGTTCAACGTCTTTTAATCCGTGATATTTATCCGGCAGTGGTCGAAGTGCTTTTGACAGAAGTTGAAATTCGTTTACTTTAACAGAGAGCTCTCCAACTTTTGTTTTGAACGCCACACCTGAAATACCGACAATGTCGCCGATATCTACTTTCTTAAAGTGTTCGTACTGCTCCTCTCCCACGGCATCTTTACGGACATAGATCTGCACCTGGCCGGAAAGGTCCTGTACATGGGCAAAGCCCGCTTTTCCTTTTCCACGTTTGGTCATAATACGACCCGCCAGTGTTATTGGGAAACTCTTTTCCTCAAGTTCTTCTTTTGAATACTTATCGTAGGCTTCCTGCATTTCTGCTGCTGTGTGCGTTCGCTCGAAGCGTTGACCGAATGGATCAAACCCAAGGTCGATCATTTCCTTCATTTTTTCCCGGCGGACTTGCAGTTGGTCGTTCAGCTCTAGCTCTTGACTCACCGTTACCATCTCCTGTTTCTATAATTTGCATTTCTGTTCATCTATGTGAAAGTGTAAAAATGAATAATGAAGAAAAGAGGCTGGGACAGAAGTGTTTTAGTCAACGGGAATCCGAACGAATCAAAGCGGCGCTAATAAATCGCTCCTGACATATACTTCGCTTTCCGCAGGAAGCGGGTTACCCTCCTCGTGCTACGCACTGCGGGGTCTCACCTTTGCTTTTCATCCCGCAGGAGTCTACGTATATTTCATCCGCCAGGTTCGCGCAATGTTCGGATTCTCAGCTATACACTTTCTTTATGTCCCAGCCTCTTCCGTTTATCTAAAGAGGTATTATAGGAGATTGCTCCTGTAATGTCAACTTAACCCGCCTGTCCCTCAGCGATTTTTGCAAGGCGTTCTCTTTCTTTTGCTTCTACAGCTTCAACGACGCCGTCGAGCGCTTCTGTAAGATCATCGCGCTTGGTTACCTGGTTGATTTTATCCCGCATACGGGCAGCACCGCGAAGTCCTTTAATGTACCAGGAAGCGTGTTTGCGCATTTCACGAACAGCTACTTCTTCTCCTTTAAGGTCAATGAGTCTGTCCATATGAAGGATTGCAACATCCATCTTCTCTCTCGGGGTTGGTTCAGGAATGTTTTCCCCCGTCTCAAGGTAATGAATGGTACGGTACAGCATCCAAGGGTTTCCAAGTGCTGCGCGCCCGATCATAACCCCGTCCACACCGGTTGTGTCGAGCATCCGGCGGGCATCCTCAGGAGTCTTGACATCACCATTTCCGATAACAGGGATATTAACAGCATCTTTTACATCTTTAATGATATCCCAGTTGGCTGTTCCTTCATACATCTGTACACGTGTACGGCCGTGCAGTGCCACGGCACTTCCGCCTGCGCGCTCAATCATTTTTGCATTTTCAACAGCATAAATGTGATCTTCATCCCAGCCCATACGCATTTTTACTGTAACAGGCTTATCTACAGCTTCTACTACGCAGGAGACCATGTCGTAGATTTTGTTTGGATCGAGGAGCCACCTGGCACCGGCATCACACTTCGTAATCTTCGGTACAGGGCAGCCCATGTTGATGTCAATAATGTCTGCGTTTGTCTGTTTGTCTACGACCTTAGCCGCATCCACAAGGGTCGATTTGTCCCCTCCGAAAATTTGAAGGCTCAACGGTTTTTCCCGCTCATCTACGTAAAGCATCTGAAGGGACCGTTCGTTTTTATGGAGAATCGCTTTATCACTTACCATTTCAGCACAGACAAGGCCTGCTCCGAAATCTTTTGCGATCAGACGAAAAGCAGGGTTGCAGACGCCGGCCATTGGTGCTAAAACAACCTGGTTTTTCATCGTAATATCGCCAATCTTAAGCATGGTGTTCACCTCAATTAATCGATGTTAAATCGTCTATTGTTACTCCGAGTGTGCTCGCTACAGAAGCAATCAATTCGTCGGAAGGTTTACGGTTTCCCCGCTCAATTTCGCCGAGAACAGACACAGAGATGTCCAGTTCTTTAGCGAAACCTTCCTGCGTGTATCCTTTTAACTTCCGAAAGGCGCGGATTCGTCGGCCCCAGATGATTCCTTCCATTTTCGCACACCCTCTTTATCAGTTAAGTCATGTACACATTGTTCAATATGACGCCCGTCCGGAAACCGGAGATCCGGTTCAATTTCACAGAGCGGAACTAAAACAAAACCTCGTTCATACATTCTTGGGTGAGGAACGGATAACCGTTCCAACTTAATATTTTCATCATTATAGAGCAAAATGTCAAGATCTATTGTTCTCGGTCCCCAATGGATGTCTCTCGTTCTCCCGAGGGTGGATTCAATCTTTTGCAATTTATCCAGTAGTGCAAGAGGGGACAGGGAAGTGGCCACCTTGACCACCATGTTTAAGAAAGGCGGCTGATCTGTATATCCGACAGGGTCTGTTTCATAAATTGAAGATTTTTTCTCAATGGTAATATCCGGGTTATCCTCCAGGGTGTCAACGGCTCCCTCTAAATACACGTGTCTTTCCCCGATATTGGACCCGAGTGCAATGTAGGCTTTTTGTCTGTTCATCAGGACCGCTCCCTGGTAATCTCCACAGCTACACTGTCGTAATGCCCGGGAATCGGTGGATCTGGTTTCATTACTTTAACCGTGCACAATTCGACTATTTCAAAAGATTCCAGAATTTTTGCTGCAATCCGCTCACAAAGAGTTTCCACGAGCTTAACAGGCTCGTGTTCCATCACTGCCTTAACCTCGTTATACACATCTGCGTAATTGACCGTTTTCTCCAGGTCGTCCGAAACACCTGCAGGTTTTGCGTCCATTCCGAGCGTCACATCCACATACCATCGCTGGCCCAGTTTGTTCTCTTCAGGAAAAGCCCCGTGATAAGCGTAAAACTCCATGCCCGTTACATAAATGTTATCCATTGTATCCTCCTTTTCCGATCATCGCATCCATCATCTTCACCATTCTGCTAATCGGTTTTACATCATGAACCCGAACAATATCGCATCCTTTTTCAATTCCGTAGCACACTGTAGCCCCCGTCCCTTCCATCCGCTCTTCTACAGGAAGGTTAAGGGTTTTCGCAATAAGGGACTTTCTCGAAGTACCGAGCAGAACCGGAAAGCCCATTTCTGTTATTTTTCCAACATGACGCATGACGAGAAGGTTTTCCTCATAGGTTTTTGCAAAACCAATGCCCGGGTCAAGAATAATCCGCTCTTCTTTTACTCCGGCACTCAGACAGATGTCGATGCTTTCATTGAGGTCGTCTTTAATATCGTTCATCAGGTCGTTATAGTGAGGTGTTTCCCTGTTGTGCATGAGAATAATCGGGACATCGTATTCAGCTGCCACTCTGGCCATATCCGGATCATACTTCGCTCCCCACACATCGTTGATAATATCAGCACCGGCTTCAATGGCAGCTCTGGCTACATCAGCCTTATATGTATCAATGGAAATCGGAACATTCACGTGGGTCCTTACGTCCTTTAACGGCTCAATTACGCGGCGCAGTTCTTCATCTGCCGGTACCATAGTGGCGCCGGGTCTGGTAGATTCACCGCCAACATCAATGATATCCGCTCCTTCTTCAATCATCTGAAGAGCATGTGCCACTGCTTCACTCTTTTGGCCGTGCTTTCCTCCATCTGAAAAGGAATCCGGAGTCAGGTTAAGAATCCCCATTACATACGATTTTTTTGAAAAGTCCAGTGTATGCTGGTTCCACTCCATCCGGTCAATGTTTTTTCTCATGGTTCCTTCACCTTTCTTCCCATTCTTTGCCCGACCAGAGTCGTTCTTCTCTTGTTGCCCGGCCATACAGGGATGTTAATGCTTCGTACAGCTCTCCCCTCACGCCAGGGAACATTTGTTCGCCAACTGATGAAACAGCGACTATTTCCTGAATGGAGTTGGTAATCACAGCTTCATCAGCCTCAAGTAAGGCGTTGAGCATATAGTGTCCTTCATGTACTTTAAAACCTTTTGAACGAGCCAGTCTGATCACAAACTGGCGGGTAACGCCGTTTAATATGCCGCAATCCGGGTCTGGTGTATAAACATTCATGCCCTTTCTCCAAAAAACATTCGAAACGACCCCTTCAGCCACGTGTCCTCTGCCGGTCAGGAAAAGACCCTCCCCTTTCTGGTCAGGGGACATTTCGTATTTACCGAGAATACTGTTCAAATAGTGATGGGATTTTAACCTCTCCGGTCCTTCAGGTGTGTTCCTCTTCTGCTTGAGAACATGGAGTTTTTTTTCCCGGACCCCGTTCTCAGGCAGCCCTTTAACAAAAACCATCGTGTTTGGATTCTTGTATGGTGATGTCCTTAACCCCACAGGCGCATTGCCGGCGGAGACGTTCCACCTGAAGTAGGCATCATCCATATTGTTTGCATCGAGCAGGCTGGCAATGATACGAGCTGTTTCCTGGCGGTCGTACCGGGCATTTTCGATACGCATCTGGTCAAGTCCGCGATGCAGCCTATCAAAATGGTCATCCAGTAGAAATGGATGACCATTGTAGGTGCGAAACGTTTCAAACAAACCCAAACCATACATGAACCCATGATCAAACGGTGATATTACCGCTTCTTCTTCTCGTATGATTTGGCCGTTCAAGTACATCAGCATGAGTACTCATACTCCTTGTATTGTTCAATAAAGTTCTTCAGCAGCTTTTTTCCTTCCGCTGTCATGATTGATTCAGGGTGAAACTGAACCCCCTCAACAGGAAGCGTTTTGTGACGGATAGCCATAATTTCCCCTTCCTCTGTCTGGGCGCTGATGGTAAAACAGTCCGGCAGTGACTTACGCTCCACAATAAGGGAGTGGTACCGGGTAGCCACCATCGGTGAAGGCAGACCTTTGAACACACTTTTTTCGTCGTGGTAAATTTCAGAAGTCTTCCCGTGCATCAGCCTGTCTGCACGAATCACGTTTCCTCCAAACACCTGGGCGATGGACTGGTGCCCAAGACAAACACCGAAGATGGGAATCCTGCCTGCGAAGTGTCTGATCACATCCATACTGATCCCGGCTTCATTTGGAGAGCATGGCCCTGGTGAAACCATAATAAATGCAGGGGCCAGCTCTTCTATTTCCTCTATCGTTATTTTGTCGTTTCGTTTTACTATCAGCTCTTCTCCGAGCTCACCTAAATATTGAACAAGGTTGTACGTAAACGAATCGTAGTTATCTATCATTAAAATCATACTTTTCTCCTCCTCAGCTCAAACTCAGTTTCTCTCTCAGCTCATCTTCGCTCATCTCTTTTGCTTTCCATAAAGCTCTGGCTTTTTTCAGTGATTCCTTGTACTCAGCAGCGGGGTCTGAATCAATGACGATTCCGGCTCCGGCCTGTACGTGTGCCGTTTCATTTTCCACGATCATCGTCCGGATTGAAATGTTCAGTTCCATATCTCCATTATACCCAACCCACCCGAGTGATCCTGTATAAATCCCGCGGCGCACCGGCTCCAGTTCTTCAATGATTTCCATCGTCCGGATTTTCGGTGCTCCTGTAATTGTTCCACCCGGGAAGGTGGCTGCAATCACATCAAAAACAGAATGCCCGGCTGCAAGTTCTCCCCGTACGTTCGAAACGATATGCATCACGTGGGAGTATTTTTCGATTACCATAAGTTCGTCTACTTCTACCGTTCCGTAGTTGCATACCCTGCCCAGGTCATTTCGCTCGAGATCGACGAGCATCACATGTTCAGCCCGTTCTTTCTCGTTGTTTATCAGCGTTTCAGCAAGTTCCTGATCTTCCACCGCGTCTTTTCCCCGCGAGCGGGTTCCTGCGATGGGACGTGTACTTACCTCTTCTCCTTTTACCTTGACTAAAAGTTCCGGAGAAGCGCTGACCAGCTGCATACTCCCGGCCTGGAAGTAGCCCATGTAAGGAGAAGGATTAATTCCCCTTAAGCAGTCATACACATGCAGAGGGTGTGAAGCAAGAGGCTGCGACTCCCTTACACTCAAGTTTACTTGGAATACGTCTCCTTGTGCAATGTACTCCTGAACTTTTTGAACAGCTTCCATAAAAGCGGGCTGGGAAAAGCTCCTTACCGTTGAAGATTCAGATTTCTTTTCACGCCATTCCTTATACCAGTCTTCGGAGTCCGCTGACTGCTCCGCCTTTTCCCATTCCTGTTCAAGGCGGTCAAGGTTTTCGTCTTCCTGTTCCTTGGTTCCGTTTTCGTCAAGGTGGGTAAGGATCCAGAATTTCTTTTCCTCCTTATCGATGACGTAAAGATCGTCAAAAGCAAGGAAGTGAATATCATCGGTGAGAAGGTCGTCTTCTGATTCAGCCGGGATCGACTCAATCTGACGGATCAGATCATAGCTTACATACCCAAACAGTCCTCCCTGACAGTCGGGCAGGTCCGCCACTTTCTCTGTTTTATATTGCTCAAGCCATTCTTCGAGGCTTTTCAGGATAGGTCCTTGATAGACCTTTTCACCCTCTCTTCCACTTACCGTTAACCTGTCGTCTTTCCCCCTGACATCGGCCCAGGGGTTCATTCCGATAATCGTAAACCGGCCGCCCCTGCCGCTTTCAAGAAGAATATATTCATTACTCGTCTCAGCGAGTGTGGTAAAGGTTTTAAACCAGTTTTGTTTAATAGGAGTGAGCTCCCGGGATCTCCCCGCTGCTCTTCGTTTTATCGTCACTGCCGCATCACTCATTTCCGAAACTATAGTACCTGTCATAATTATACGTAGCCTGTCCGGTAACTGCAATCTTCGGGATTATTTTGCCTTGATGTGCTGTATGTATGTGAGCGGGAATAGCAGGGTTTCCATCAACCATGGATCGGTTCATGTGGCATTGTCGTTCTTTGTTCTTTGTGCCCCCGGCTCTGTTCAGGAAGCCCACAAGCACCTCCGCACAAAATAAAGTACAAGCAGGCTGCGCCTGTACCTCCCGAACTGCATCAACATATAAAAAAAGAGCTGCAGACTGTTGCTTGCAGCTCTTTTACATAATGATTTATTCCTGTTCTTCAAACTGATACAAAGGGGTACTGAGGTAGCGCTCCCCGTTACTGGGAATAACCGCAACGACTTTCTTTCCTTTGCCTAGTTTCTTCGCAACTTCCAAAGCTGCATAGATAGCTGCACCGGAGGAAATACCTCCAAGAATGCCTTCTTCACGGGCTGCACGGCGTGCATACTCAAACGCATCTTCCGAAGATACGGTTATGACCTCATCGTAAAGCTTCGTATCAAGAATATCGGGAACAAACCCTGCTCCGATTCCCTGGATTTTATGAGGTCCGCCTTTTCCACCTGACAATACAGGTGAATCCTGTGGTTCAAGTGCTACGAGGTGCAGGTCCGGGAATTTCTCTTTCAGTACTTTACCTGCTCCTGTAATCGTACCTCCTGTACCGATCCCGGATATAAATGCATCAAGCTGATCCCCTGCTTGTTCCAGAAGTTCTTTCCCTGTTGTTTCACGATGAACTTTAGGGTTGGCTTCATTCTGGAATTGCTGAGGCATATAGTAATTATTCTCTCTGGCAAGTTCTGTTGCTTTTCGGATCGCTCCACCCATACCTTCAGGCCCTGGTGTAAGCACAAGCTCAGCTCCGTATGCCCTGAGAAGGTTTCGGCGTTCCATACTCATGGTTTCAGGCATAACAAGAACGGTACGGTACCCTTTGGCAGCAGCAACCATCGCAAGTCCGATCCCCGTATTACCACTGGTCGGCTCAATAATGGTGTCTCCTTCTTTAAGACGGCCCTTTTGTTCCGCATCTTCAATCATGGATAAGGCGATCCGGTCTTTCACACTGCTTCCAGGATTCATAAATTCAAGCTTCAAGTACACATCTGCATGCTCTTCGCTGACGAGTCTGTTCAACTTTACAAGTGGCGTTTCTCCAATAAGTTCAGTAATCGAATTCACTACCTTTGCCATCTGTGATTCCTCCTCCGTTTTGTTCAATACCCGAGTATTTCTCTATGTTTTATTGTATTAAAAACAATCTTAGCAAAACTCAGACAATACGGCAATAGTGATGTTGGCTTATATTCCCTAACGTGGTTTTTTGAAAAATATTTGCTGATTATTACTTCTTTGGCTCGGTTAATCTCCGTTGTTGATTTACGCTCATTGCACTTTTCGCGGGGGCGCCGGTGAGCCTCAAGGAGGTTTATGTCTGTTTCTTCCTCTACCAGTATCGCTACGCAGATATGTGCGTCGAAGCAATTCGCAGCATATTCGTGGCGTACCCGCGTTGCTCCCGCAGGAGTGTACGCATTCGCTGCAATCAACATTTTTTATAAAAAATCAACAATGCTTTTTAATAAAGCCACTTCTTTCTTTAATACAACCCTTACGCTAACTTACTGAGGTTCGTTACCGGCACGTTTTTCGTCTAAAATCTCCTGAAGTTCCCCTTTATCGAATACATACTTTTCGTTACAGAAATGACATTGTGTTTCTGCCCCGCCGTCTTCTTCGATCATGGCGCTGATGTCTTCTTCATTCAGACCCATAATGGCATTGGATATTCTCTCTTTTGAACACTGGCACTGAAAGGCGACGCCCATCTGGTCAAGAATACGAACATTCTCTTCTCCCAAAATCGTATGAAGAAGTTCTTCAGGAGTAAGTCCACTCTGGATTAACTTCGAGATGGGTTCCATGGCATTGAGCTTGTTTTCAATTTCATCGATCACATCATCTGTAATACCCGGCATGAGCTGAATGATAAACCCACCTGACGCAGCGACCGATTCATCCTTGTCGATAATGACACCAAGACCGACGGATGTCGGCGTCTGTTCAGACTTGGCAAAGTAATAGGTGAAATCTTCTCCCAGTTCACCCGAAACGAGAGGCACACTTCCTGTGAAGTTGTCTTTTAACCCGAGATATTTGACGACTGACAGGGATCCGTTTCTCCCTACAGCTTCTGCTACATTTAACTTCCCTTCTTTGTTTCTATCCGGGTCCACATGAGGGTTTGAAACATATCCGCGGACTTCACCGGTGGCATTGGCATCGACAATAATAGGGGTCGCCGGGCCGTCAGCTTCAATTTTCACTGTGATCTTTTCTTCTCCTTTAAGCATGGCACCCATCATTGTTGCAGCAGATAAAGATCTGCCGAGGGCGGCTGTGACTGTTCTCCACGTGTCATGGCGTCTTGCTGCCTCCTGAACCATTGCTGTTGATCGTACTGCATACGCCCGTACTTTCCCGTCATAAGCAAGTGCTTTCACTAAGTAATCTGACATATCAACATACTCCTTCCAAACGTTAATCATTCCCTGTGGGATGTGTTAATGTGTATTGTTTTTTTCGTATATTTCACGAAGCCCCTTAAGAGAAAGGAGAGGATCTACATGATCGATAACCGGTGTCTCATGAGCAATAAGTTCACAGAGTCCCCCGGTAGCTACCACCTTCACACCCGGCTTTGCCTGCTTTTTCATCTGGCTGACAATTCCTTCAACCTGGCCTGTATAGCCGTAGATAATACCCGCCTGCATTGCATGAACCGTATTTTTCCCAATAATGCCGTTCGGTTTGCTAAGTTCTATTCTCGGTAATTTCGAGGCATGGGTATATAGAGCTTCCGTTGCAATTTTTATTCCCGGTGCAATCGCGCCACCTACATAATGAGCATGTTCATTTACATAGCAGAATGTTGTTGCCGTGCCGAAGTCCACGATGATGAGAGGACTTCCATATTCCATCATTCCCCCCACAGCATTGGCAATACGGTCAGAGCCGACTTCTCTGGGGTTATCATATTTTATGTTTAATCCCGTTTTAATCCCCGGGCCGATCACCTGAGGCGTGACATTAATGTAATCCCGGCACATCTGGTTGATCGCATACATGACTGTAGGGGCTACGGAACTCATCATTGCACCGGTGATATCCTTAAACGCCAGACCAGCCTGGGCAAAAAGGGCGCCCGTAAGCATCGCGTATTCATCAGAAGTTTTCCCCGGGTCAGTCCCGATTCGCCAGTGGTGCTTAAGCTCACGGTTATCGTACACACCGATAGCAACGTTCGTATTTCCAACATCGAGTATAAGAAGCACGTTGACACTCCCTCCTTTCAGTCATTCACAACAGACGAAAAGGGTCTCCTGAAAGGTCTTCTCGACTACCTTTCAGGACACCCCCTTTAAAAACAATTACTTGTTATCTTTATCGTCTTTTTCTTTATTGTCATCAAAAGGTTTTTCAACCTGGTCGTCAAGGTAACTGCGTCGAGGAGCTTCCTCGTTGCTATCTTCACGATCCGGATTTTCTTCACCTTTTTTACTTTGAATGTTCACTTTCGGCTCATCGTCTGATTCACCGTTAAGTTTTTTTGCCATGTGGTGACCTTCCGGCATTTTCCCTTCTTCAACAAGGGACTTGATTTGCTCTGCATCAAGTGTTTCATACTCAAGAAGCATTTGGGCAACAAGCTCAAGTTTATCCTTATTGTCAACAAGGATTTGACGGCAACGCTCATAGGATTCCTTGATGATGCGCTGAATTTCCATGTCAATCTCATGGGCAATGGCGTCACTGTAGTTCGGCTCATTGTTAATGTCTTTGCCAAGGAATACTTCACCTTGAGGCTGACCGAACTGAAGCGGTCCGAGCTTTTCACTCATACCGTATTCAGTAACCATTTTGCGGGCAATAGCTGTGGCACGCTGGAAGTCATTATGCGCTCCGGTACTTACTTCTCCGAACATCACTTCCTCTGCCACACGTCCGCCTAAAAGACCAACAATCTTATCAAGAAGCTCAGGCTTCGTCATAAAGTAACGGTCTTCTTTCGGAAGCATCATCGCATATCCGCCCGCCTGACCACGAGGTACAATTGTAACCTTGTGGACCATGTCGGCACTTTCAAGCTTCACACCGACAACCGTATGGCCGGCTTCGTGGTGAGCTACAATACCACGTTCTTTTTTGGAAATAACACGGCTCTTCTTCGAGGGACCGGCAATAACACGGTCAATCGCTTCTTCAACCGATTCCATATCAATTTTCTCTTTATCCGAACGGGCAGCAACGAGGGCCGCTTCGTTCAGCAGGTTCTCCAAATCTGCTCCGGAGAAGCCTGGAGTACGGTAGGCAATCGTCTTAAGATTTACGTCATCAGCCAGCGGCTTATTTCTGGCATGAACCTCAAGAACCTGCTCACGCCCGATAACATCCGGACGCCCTACCATGATCTGACGGTCAAAACGTCCCGGACGAAGAAGGGCTGGATCCAGAATATCCGCACGGTTCGTTGCAGCAATAAGGATAATTCCTTCGTTCGCACCAAATCCGTCCATTTCAACGAGAAGTTGGTTAAGCGTCTGCTCACGCTCATCGTGCCCGCCGCCAAGACCAGCTCCACGACGTCGTCCCACTGCATCAATCTCATCAATGAAGATGATACACGGAGAATTTTTCTTCGCATTTTCAAACAGGTCACGTACACGGGATGCACCGACACCGACAAACATCTCAACAAAGTCGGAACCACTGATCGAGAAGAATGGCACGCCGGCCTCTCCTGCAACAGCACGGGCAAGTAACGTTTTACCGGTACCCGGTGGTCCCACTAAGAGAACACCTTTTGGAATTCTGGCACCGATTTGAGAGAATTTGCGAGGGTCTTTAAGGAAGTCAACAACTTCGACAAGCTCCTGCTTTTCCTCTTCAGCACCGGCTACATCTTTAAAGCGGGCTTTCTTTTTATCTTCACTGTACAGCTTCGCCTTACTTTTACCAAAGTTCATCACTCGGCTGCCGCCGCCCTGTGCCTGGCTCAGTAAAAAGAAGAACAGGATAAAGATAATGATAAACGGAATAATGGCCGTAAAGACCGTCACCCATCCACTCGGCTCTTCAGCCTCCTGGAACTGAACAGAGTCTGCCTGGTTTACAAGGGTCACTACCTGACCGATCATCTCCGGTGTATCAGGAACATTAACGATAAATGAAGCACCTTCCTCAGGCTCTTCTTCGTCGTCCGTTGCACCAGGGACTAAATTCCCACGCAGAATATATACGTCTCCCCCCGGCTGGGCAGTGACATTTTCAATTTGACCATTTTCTAAGTACTCCTGGAACTCATTAAACGTAATCTCTTCGGTGCCATCAGGCTCACCATTAAAGAGGCTTACAATTCCTACAATGACCAGGAAAATCAATAAATAAAAGATCGTATTACGAAAAATCCGATTCATTGTTTACCTCCTCCCGCGTACAAGTACACTTAAAATATAGTACCATACAACCATCCTTCATCACAATGAATTAACCCTGGTATATTTCCGGCTTCAAAATGCCGATAAACGGGAGGTTGCGGTAGCGTTCTGCATAGTCCAGGCCGTATCCGACTACAAATTCGTCGGGCACTGAAAATCCTGCTACGTCCGGCACAAGATCCACTTTACGCCCTTCAGGCTTATCCAGAAGCGTGACAATCTTAACTGTTTTTGCTTTACGGTATTTAAACAGCTCAACAAGGTAGCTGAGAGTCAGCCCGCTGTCGATAATATCTTCAAGGATCAGAACGTCACGGCCTTCTACAGAAGTATTAAGGTCCTTTACAATCTTAACTTCCCCTGATGAGACCATTTCATTACCGTAACTTGAAACGTCCATCAGATCGAGCTCTACATGTGTGTCGATCTTTTTAATGAGGTCTCCCATAAATGGAAGGGATCCTTTAAGAACACCTACGACAAGAGGAAAACGCCCCTCATATTCTTCTGTTAACTGCCTGCCAAGCTCTGCTACTTTTTCCTGAATCTCTTCCTCGGAAATCAAAACTGACTGAATATCATCTCTCATAATGTACGATAAGCCTCCTAGAGTATAGTCCGAACTTTTTCCATATCACAGACAACGATTATGTACCCCAAGTAAAAGAAAAGGGATATCCCTTCATTACTTATGTCACTTCCCTAAAAGAATCGTCGTCTAACTCGCATTCCAAATAAAGCATCTTATCTTTTTTTGGCAGTGCACTCCCGGTTTCCGTATGCACAATGCCGGGAACCCAGATAATCCGGTCCTCCCTGTCCGTAACAACCGGCCAGCTGTCGCGAAGATGGCGGGGGACTTTTTTATTAATAAAGAGGTCCTTCAGCTTTTTTGTTCCTGTCATCCCTTTTGGAACCACACGGTCACCGTTTTTTCTTGTACGTACCGTCAAGGGCAGTGGAAGGTGGCCCGGGTCGCTTTTAAATACCCAGAGACTCCCGGATCCGGCTCTGTCGTTTTCTTGAACAGACGCCTTTATCTTGCCCCTTTTGAAGGTAACCATGCCCGGAACAGGCAATTGTTCATCAACTTTATCCCCCTCTGTTTCCTTCGTATCTCTTTCTGTTGAAAAAAGACATACATCGTAGGATCTCTCAACAAAAAGATCCCCCGGAAAGTCAAGGTGACCGGAAGGGTTTGCCTGTACAAGCAGATCAATAAACACCTTTCTATGTATACTCAATGCCTGTACGCGAATATTGTCAATGGAAAGATAGTTTAATATTAGATGAAAGGCCCTTCTTTGTAAAGGGATGGGCATGTCCAGAAATGCTTTCACAGATATCATGATGCTCTTTTTTGTCCGTTCGGTAATCACGCCGGAAAGTTTCTCTTCCGCAAGTCCCGTTAAATAGGAATCATCTTCATGAAGCCACTCACTTTGACTCTGAAAACGCTGGTGAACATTTGGATTTTCCTCCTTAAAGAAAGGAAGAACCTGCTTTCTGAACCGGTTCCTTGTATACTTATCCTCCTCATTGCTATGATCTGTACGGTATGGAATCCCGTTTTCTTCACAATAAAGAAGGATATCGTCTTTACTTACATTTAGAAAAGGCCGGATCAGCTTCCCTCCTCCAAGACTGCGGGTGACTGGGATTCCGCCGAGTCCCGAACCAGCTCCCCGGACCTGCCTCATTACCATCGTTTCGATCTGGTCATCGCCATGGTGTCCCGTTGCCAGCACATCGGCCTTAAAGCGTGCGATCATCCGCTCAAAAAAATAATAACGGCACTCCCTCGCAGCTTCCTGCACGGAGCAGCTGTGTTCATCTATATAATTTTTTACATTCAGCTTTTCAGTAACGCACTCAATCCCAAACTCGACGCACATCGCTTTTACAAAAGTCATATCCTCTACGGAGTCGGAGCCCCTCAGGCCATGTTCACCATGAAGAGCAACGAGACGAAGATTCCACACCCTTCTTTTTTCAAGTAAATAATGAAGGAGTGCGATGCTGTCAGGACCGCCGGATACAGCAATAAGCACAGTGTTTCCCTCTTGAATCAGACGGTGCCTCTGGATAAATTGATCAACGGTTCGTTTCATAACGGTGACCAATCCCCTTTCCAAATGAAAATACGGCAAGAGCAAAAACAAGCCCTGCTGCAATGGCACCTGCTCTCAGCATTGTTTCAACTCCGTACTCAAGCCCTGTGAGATACTCACCATCTACAAACGCAAGCATGGTGAAATACGCACGGCTTCCCGGTACGAGAGGAAGAATACCTGGAATAGCAAGGGTTGTAACAGGAATCCTCACATAACGCGCAAGGAAATGGGAGATTAATGCGGCTGTTAAAGATGCCAGAGCCGTTGAAAATACAGGAGACGCATCAAAATAAAGGCCGGCACTTAAAATCGTATAAGCAACCACTCCGATCCCCCCGCCTAACAAAAGGGCCCGTTTAGGTACGCTGAAAATAACGCCGAAACCGATCGTTGCAATAAAACAAATAATAAGTTCAATAATAAACAAAAGTCCCGCCCCTTTCGTCAGAGAAATAAGGAGATTGCAAATGCGACACCGCTCGCAATGGATAACGATGTGAGCAGAGCCTCAGATCCTCTGCTCACCCCGGCAACCAGGTCACCGGACATCAGGTCCCTTACGGCGTTGGTCAATGGAACCCCTGGAACAAGGGGCATCAGTGAGCCGATCACAATTTGATTGATATTATCTCCCACTCCGAAAAAAACAAGGGCAATGGCGGCCGTTCCGCCAATAAAGGCAGCCATAAACTCAGCGGCAAACCTCACTTTTAAATACCGTTCAAATTCTACAACCGTCACACTTGTGAGGATTGCAGCAATAAATGCAGGAAGCAGATCGGGCCAGTCCCCTCCAAATAAAAATGAAAAACCGCTGCCGGCTATCCCTGCACTCAGATGGATAAGCCATAACGGGTAAGGAACCGGTGCTTTGGCAATCTCAATAAGTTTCACCTCTGCTGTCTCCACATCGAGTTGTCCGTTAACAAACTCTCTCGAGACCTGGTTCACTTCGGTCACTTTGTTTAAGTCCTGAAGCCTGTCGTCAACACGGACCATCTGCATATGGTCGTCTTTCCCCTCTTCCTCAAAAGAAAGAAAAATACCAGTAGTGGTGGCAAAACAGTGCACATTTTTCATTGTCGCTGCCTTTGCCATCCGCTCTAACGTTTCTTCTACCCGGTATGTCTCTGCACCGTACGTGAGCATGATTTCACCGGCCAAAAGGCAGATATCCATGACCTTGTCCGATTTCCCCATGGTTTGCCTCCTCGTCCTTACGCCTTCACTTCGTTCTCCGCTACATCATTTGTCCAAATAAGTATAGAACATAAGCGAGAAGAAGGAAAGAGGCTACAAGGACCGTTTCCAATACACCTGAGGAGCGCTTTTTCTCTTTTTGTACCTGTCGTTTATATGACTTGCGGTTCACGAGCGGTTTTCTTACAGACGGCGCAATTACTTTCCCTGAGCCGGGATGTACTTCCTGCCTGGTGGAAAAATGTGTTCGGCCGATCACCTCCGCAAGCTCCCTTCGCATATGAAGAGCATCCCGGTAGTGTCCGCCAAGGGCCTTTGTAATAATCGGCACATAAGGTTTGAGCCCCGGCTTCTGCTCAGCCCTGCTCACAAGAAGCTTGAGGTTATCCTTATCTGACCGTTCAAACCTTGAAGGATAGCCAGAGTTGATCATGATCATTCCTACGGAGAACAGGTCATAGGATGGCTCCGCTTTTCTGCTGCCCAGTCCCCAGTAGCCACGGTCAAAAAACTCCGTATACTCCTTGACTGACCGTCCCATCTTGGTAGTTCCTCCTACATCAAACCACCTTACTCTTAGGGGTGGACCTGTAACGAGAAGGTTCTCCGGTTTTAAGTCTCCAAACGTCCACCCTGCACGGTGGAGGCGGTCTAGATCACCAAGAAGCTGGACTCCGATGATCCCGGTCCATTCTCCTCCTCTGTTCCTTAAAAAGGGAAGCACCTCTTCTCCTTTCAGGTACTCCATTACATAAAAAGGGTACGTACCTGAAGGTGTAACAACATCATCCACATCGATGAGAGAAGGCCCAAGGTGATCTCCTTGGACCTTTGAAAAGTGCTTTAATACATTTACTTCCGACGTAATGGACATGGCATCCCGCCCCACCTTAAGTGCGGCCGGCCCCTCTTTTGTCTCGGTCAGATAAACTGTCCCTGTGGCGCCCCATCCCAGTTCTCTTATAATCTTATACCGGTTTTTGTGCCACCTTCCGTTCACGTTCTGTTCCGGATACAGTTTACATCCCTGTTTCTTCGAGATCGGTTCTCTCATCTCGTTCGACCTCACTTCTGTCCATACGCTTATAGAAGATATGAAGAGCTTCCTGAAGCGCCGGTCCTGTCGGTGTCAGTCCGCCAGGCGTAAGCTTTTTAAACACACCTGAAAGGGAGTCCAGGTGCGGGGTCCACCCTAACCGTTTCTCTACGTCTTTTCGTTTTCCCGGGAACGAATAGAGAGAAAATTGGTTAGCCCCTGTACGGGACCGTAAACTTACGCTCAAGTCAATTAACGCTTCCTGCACCATCGGCAGCTTCTTTGTCATACTTGCACTCGTATCGACTAATATCAGCACTTCAAGGTCCATCGTTTCACCAAGGTCATCAACCACTTCAACTACCTGTCCCCTCTTGGCAGGCGATAAGTCTTCCAATTCATGTGCTTCACCAAGAATCTGCTGAAGCTCTTTATTTACCACCCCTTGTATCGTCTGTGTCATTGCTTTTCTCGTAACCATCTGTACCGTCTGGGAGAGCTGCTTTGCATACACAATCTGGCTGATCCCTCCACCGGAGGAAGCGATCTGCTCGACTTCATTTAAACCGTGCTCACCGCTTCGGGATTCTTCCACAATCCCGATTACATTAATGGTAATGCCCTGCTCCTTAGCCAGAGCAGCAATCGCAACAGGGTCTTCACCTGCATTTGAGCATCCGTCCGTTAACAACAATACCTGCCTGAGCGTACCTTTCTTCATTTCTTTCCCCTCCAAATGATAAAACTAGTATCATCATTTACAAGATTGAAAGAGAATATACAAAGAAAGGCGGAATCGAGCGGTCAGACCTGTCATGCGTTGTATTGGGGCCGTCTCCCCTCAATGCCTTAACCGATTACACTCGCCAGATAGATCAGGGGGATTACTCTCACTGTCCCTATTACCAGTTCCCCGGGTGGTCCGACCGGCCAAATCACAAAAAGGCGGTACGTTCCTGATGCAATCAGCTGAATGAACCTGGACTTTACATTCAGGAAGTTATCCTTCACAGACAAAGCACTCTCCCACCCGGGGTAAACCGAAAGTGATTTTTTGCCCGCAGTCGAAACACTTAAACTTTTCGCAGGAGCAGCGTTGGCAAACACCGCATACGTCCGGAAAGCAAACACCCTGATCAACCATTCTCGCAAAGTTAGGAACATGTTGGATTTATCCATACTTTCTTCCACCTCCGAAGGTTTGTCCGCCTTTTGACGGTAAAGCCGTTTGCTTACTTACGATTATCCTTTCTGAATTAATACGGGATACCATGAATCCTCAGGGACTTATCATTGATTTTTCCGGTATATCATGAATCCCCAGTGACTTATCATGATTCTCCCGATTTATTTCCAAAGCATTTATCATGAATCCTGATACATATCTATGAAGTTTTCGTCTTGCTTTTCGGGAGTGATTTCTTCAAAATCATTCTGTGCTCCTGGGTCAGCCGGCTGCCCCCGGCTCCCTTGGGACCTTAATTTGAAAGACTCTCTCCCTTATAAACGTGAACGGGGATGATCCAGCTAGCCTTTATCCAGCCTTTTCTCCATGTACACGCCTCACCTCCCGTTTAGAATGTACCCCCTTTTTTCGCTTACTCTTTATTGGCTCGCATCCGATCATCCGGATGATTTAGCGAACGCCTTTTCTTCAAAGGCGACCGGAATGGTTGCCCATTTTGGCAAGTGGTGGTCAATGCGGGCAACAACCACCGTCATGTCGTCATGAATCCCTCCTCCTTCGCGAATGACCCGTTCCATCAGGAGATCCGCCACCTCTTGGGGATCATTCGTCTTCATTTCGTTAATAACGCGCTTCATCCACACCTCCCTGTTTTCAATGTTAGCCGGGCCGTCAAAGATCCCGTCGCTCATCATGATGAGAAGATCCCCGCTCTTTAACTGCTCATTGACCACATCTACTTCCACATCTGTGATCATTCCAATTGGCAAATTACCCGATTCAATCATCTTCACCTGCCTTCCACGCTTTAAAAAGCTTGGTATCGACCCTACTTTCAAAAACTTGGCCGACGCATCCTGCATATCAATCATCACCAGATCCAGAGTTGAGAACATTTCTTCTTCGGACCTGAGTGCTAAAACGGAGTTTATGGACTTAATAGCTACTGTTTCTTCAATTCCGGAGCGGAGAATATTCTTAAGGAGCTCGATTGTATCGTTACTCTCCAAGTGTGCCCGCTTTCCGTTCCCCATTCCATCACTGATGGCCAAGGCATATTTACCGGCACCTAGCTCCATCGTTGAATAACTGTCACCTGAAATCCATTTGCCCCCCTTAGCTGTCTGGGAAGCTCCGGTTGAAACAACGTATTGCTTTGCCGAACCGAATACGAGTCTTTCCGCCCCTCCTGCAAGAGAAGCCTTCTCAGTATGTTTGACCACGATGGTTTCCTTCAATATATGTGAAAGGAGTGGTGCGATCACCTTTTCTCCTTCGTTGTATTCATTGTGGGAAATGATCATCTCAATATCCACATTACCGTTATCAAGGGAGTACACCTCAACCTGTTCCACCGGAATTCCCGCCTTCAGAAGTGACTCACTGATCTGATCTTCCTGAAGCTCATGAGTCTTTTGTTCCCGCTGAATATCCTTTGCGAAGTCCTCCATGACTTTTGAGACTCCCCTGAGCTGATCGGCAACCAGGCGACGGCTCTCCATGATCTGTTTTCTGAGCTGCTTGTTGGCATGAATCTGGCCGATTTCATCCTTTACCGCCCTGATCACCTTATCGTGCTTAATACAGTGGGCGTGAAGGTCACTCATTAACCGCCTGTCATAAACATCTTTATTGTCTTCAATCTCCTGCATTGTCCGCTCCATGATGTTATAGGTTTCCGAGAACTTTCTCGTCCAGCACTGATGTTTTTTCATACATGTCTGGCACGTTTTTTCCGTGATTTTGCTTAAAAACAAATCCACGTCACGTCCCGGCTCTTTGCCGGGGGCTTCTTCATTTACATCAGAAAAGCTGTTTGAAAGTGTGTAAAAAAGCCGGGAAAACTGCTCTACTTTACCTGCTGTTAAATCGCGGATTTTTCGCAGGTACTGCTGCTGCTCCACCGCATGCTCAGCCGTACCCGGTATATAGCGTGCAAGGTGCTCGATCCACTTCTTGGGTGTTAAAAGGAATATCGCGATCGCAACACCTGTCTCCATCATAGAAACACTGAGTGCGGTCTGGTTGTCACCATACATCCCCATCAGTCCGGTTCCGATTAACAAACCAAGACATACCCCGATTTTTTTACCCTCTTTCAAAAGTCCGCCAAGAAGACCTGAAAAGGCCAGGAGACTCATATGAAACAAATTTGCCACGTTTGCAAGACTGAGAATAAGCCCTACAACCACCCCTACCGTGGACCCAATGGCAGCTCCTCCGACAAAAGCAAATACGAGTACGAGATAGCGTGCAATGATAAATTCCACCGACAGATTATATAAAAGCCATCCGACTGTTCCCGTCATGACCGACGCCAGAAAAATAACGATACTCACAACCTCTTCATGCCTGAGAGACATTTTGTTCTTTCTCTCGAAAAGGATCGGGATGCTTTGGAAAAAGATCAAGGTTACTACTAAAGCAAGACCTGCTTCCACTCCTGCAATCATGGCGCCGTAGCTCGAAATCCCTTCCTGAACTGAAATGACAGAGAACCTGACCGCAGCTACGGTTATAAACACGGTCATGGGAATCATATTACTTTGGGGCCTGAGTACCGTGATGATCCTGTGCAGAATCAGATAAGCAATCGTTGCCCCGACCGCATAAGCCGCAAAAGAAACCGAGATCGTTGCTGCTCCGGCCCATATGGCAAGCAGAGCCCATTTTGCTTTTGATTTCTGCCAGTGAAGCATTACTGCCAAAAATGGTACTGCAAATGGTAATAAATGCATAAGGATGACAGCTCGTCCGAGCAGAAAGCCGATCAGGATAATCCAGAACGTTCTTTTTGCATCTTTTACGCTCGGTTTTTCGAGCCAGGCTACCAACCGCTTGGAAAGGCGGGAGAATGGTTTTGCTGGTATTGGAATCGCCGAGGTTTGGCTGGTCGCACGGTAAGTAAGACGTCCTAACATGTGTAAGCACCACCTGTTCCATATAGTGGTAACATTATAAACATGGATTTCGTACAGAATTTGTCAAAAGAACCCAGGTGGTTATAAAAAGTGTTCGACGGCTTTCAAGTAGAAAGTCACTTGTTTTTCTGTTTTTCCCCACACGAATCAAAACCGGTTTTTTCATAAAATTGAACGATTTTCTTTTTGTAATATACCACCAGCCTCATTTTTACCCGGAATTAAGAGTTGTGAAAATTCTGACAAAAGGTGGTGTAGATTGAAAAACACTTCCCTCCTTTCTCTCTTTTTAGCATAAAAAAATAGTGTTGTTTTTTAAAAAAGGGGTAATTTTTAAAAAAGGGGTAATTTTTAAAAAATGATGCTGTTAAATACTACCTTGAAGAATCAATTTTGGGGTGATTCTTAACCTCTCATCGATATTCTAAGCTTCGTTGAACGGAATACACTCCCTTTCCGCCGACTCGCGTCGAACCCCCTTTTTGGTTTCTACGGGGGTGCCGGCGGGTCTGCCCGCCTTTTAAGAGTGTTAAGCTTATCATTCTGCGTTAACTATATCCCCCACTTTATAACAGACCAATTATGAGAGTGCTCGTATTCCGCACTGAACGAAGAACCGAAATATGAGCAAAACAAAAAACACCCACCGGGTAAGTGAGTGTTTCATATATATTTCAATTAGCAGCAAGAGTTATCGTTTCGTACCGCGACTCCCACGCTTTGATTCCGTTTGACGCTTCAAAGAAGTCAGGCGCTCTTCACTGTCTTTTAAGAAACGATTCATTTTATCTTCGAAAGACATCGTTCTCGGACGCTGCTGACGGGGGCCGCTGCCTCCTCGGCGCTGCGGGCGTCCTTGTCCCTGGCCGTGACCTGAGCTTTGTCCTGCCGGCTTATCTTTTGCTTTGCGGATGGAGAGGCCGATCTTTCCGTCACTTTCCACATTCAATACTTTCACTTCTACTTCGTCACCAACAGTGAGATGTTCATTGATATCCTTGACATAGTTATCCGCTACTTCACTGATGTGGACAAGTCCGGTTGAGCCTCCGGGAAGTTCAACGAACGCTCCAAAGTTAGTAATACCAGTGATTTTCCCTTTCAGCTTGCTGCCTACTTCAATCGACATGTAAAAAATGCTCCTCCTTGTATGTTGAAAAAATTCATATAGTATCATTATACCGATTAGAGAGGAATTGTGTCAATCCGATGACGATCGCGGCAGTTGAAAGAGTGTCTCTCCCGGTTTTGTTAAGAAGTAATCTCTTCTGGCAAGCTCCGCAATATAATCATAATCCTGAAGCAGTTGTTTTTCCTCTTTCAATTCAAGTTCTTCCTTTTCAAGATTTGCGAGGTTCTGGTCAAGCTCTTCCTGTATTTTCTCCTGTTCCTGGATGGTGCTGTGCTGGGAGAAAAGTGTGAAGACAGTAAAAATGAACATCGCAAACATCAGGACGCCAAAAACGGACATGCGGCGGACTAACCCTTTTCGTCTTCTTCTCTTTTGTTCTTTCAACTGCTCCTGCTCCTCAGCATATTCGGAAGCGAGTCGCTCGAAGTTGACTCTGCGATGATCATGCACGTTCTTCACCTCTTTCTTTTTGTAAACCAGTTCAGTAGCTTACTGAACAGATCCCTTATTTTTTCTGAAAATGTATAGAGATTCTTCTTCCATTTCAGAAGGAATGTAAACCGTACTCCGGCTTTTTCGAGTCCCCAGCGAAACGGAGCAATAATAACCTTTAGTAAAAAGTAAACAATTCTCCATATTGTGGATAATATTATCATACATAAGGCCAGTACAACTTGCAATAACCATTTTACCGGAGTAATGACCAGTACAACGATCAGCCTGACTGTAAATCGATAAAAGGCAACGGTAAAGCGGATGAGCGATTCGAGAATGCTGCGGTACACTGTCTGCAGCAGGGCACGGTACGTTGCATAGCCAAACAGCAAAGCGAGAAGAACGTAAAATCTCATCTCACCTTCGTTCACATTGAGAAGAACATAGAAAAGAAACAGGCCCTGAGCACACCAGAAAAAGAGATCATTGATGAGATGAGTCCACTTGAACCGGCGGGGGCTGCCGAGGAACCGGTGATACGTGTCCATCGCCGCCCCAAGCCAGATGCCCATCACTGTCATGATCAGCATCGTCTCAAATTGTACTTCGAGGGTCACTTGAATAACTTCCCGAAGAACCCTTTGGATTTATCACCACTATGCTGATCCAGGTACACAAGATCGTCCACTCTTCCCTGAATGGAAACATTCCCTTCATCAACATCCAGATTTTTCATCTGGAGGTGCTGACCTCGGATTGATAAGTATCCCATTTCCGTTTCCAGAAGGAACTCTTCGTTATCGAAGCTTTCCACCTGCTTTACCCCTGTAATTTCCAGGGTTTTTCTGCCTTTCATCGATATGTTGTGGTCTTTTTGCTGTCGCCCTTGTCCACTTGACATAAATTCGTATGATTGATTCATGGAATTACCCTCCCCAGACTCTTTGGTAAAGTCTATGTGCCGGATCGGGTGAATAGAACAAGCCCCATGGTGGCAAAAAACAAGCCTATGTTATGTAGAACAGCCCCCATATCAGTACCCTTCATCTGATGATATGAAACCCGGGTTTACAGGGACTGCATTTTTTTCTTTTAATGCGATGACTGTGTTAAAGATCTTTGTTGACTTATTAAATTTCAGACTGTTCGTCTCTTAATGACTCTTCTTTTACTAACGTATAAAGGGTCGCCGCTTCATCTTTTCTCGTTGATTCTTCAAGCCTGTCTACTGTTACTGTTACAATTTTCTGGCCGAAGCGGATCGAAATTTCATCCCCTACTTTAACATTCGCACCAGCTTTCACAGTTTGACCGTTGACGGTAATCCGTCCTTGTTCCGCAACTTCTTTTGCCATTGTTCTTCTTTTGATCAGTCTTGAAACTTTTAAATATTTATCGATTCTCATGGTTGCTGCCACTCTCCTCACCCTTCAATATTTGTATGTGCTGCTGTTAAACAGATCCATTATAACCCCTGTTCTTTTGCTCTGTCCCAAAGGGCATCCAGCTCCTCCAGGGTATGCTCTTCCCAGGCAGTCCCTGACTCCTGCAGCGTTTTTTCTATAAAGCTGAATCTGCGGACGAATTTTTCGTTAGTCATACGCAGCGCTTCCTCCGGTTCGATCTTATAATAGCGTGCGATATTCACAATAGTAAACAGAACATCTCCAAACTCTTCAGCTGCTGCTTTTTTGTCTTCCTTCAATAATTCCTGCTCCCATTCAGCCAGCTCTTCCCGGAGCTTTTCGTGCATTGGCTGTGCATCGCCCCAGTCAAAACCAACCTTCGCTGCTTTCTTCTGCACCTTGTATGCCCGAAGAAGACTTGGAAGTGATTTCGGTATACTGTCAAGAAGACCTTCAGACATTCCTTTTTCTTCTTTTTCAGCCTGTTTGATTTTCTCCCACTGCGTCACGACAGCTTCAGGATCATCTGCTTCTGCAGTCTCGAACACATGAGGGTGGCGGCGGATCATTTTTTCCGTAATTGATGTTATCACATCAGAAACCGTGAAATAGCCGCTGTCCTCCCCGATCTGTGCATGGAGCATGACTTGAAGAAGAACATCTCCAAGCTCTTCAGCAAGATGATCCTCATTTTGTTCATCGATCGCTTCAAGAACTTCATACGATTCTTCCAGGAGGTAAGGCTTCAGAGACTCGTGGGTTTGCTTTCGATCCCAGGGACATCCATCCGGACCGCGAAGGGTAGCAATGACACTGCGCAGTTTCCAAAATTCATGGGTAAGCAACGCTTCATCTTTTACCGGCGGTACGTATACTGCAGTCAGGTTGTTCAAAGACGTTACACGGTCAAGCTCGTAAAGGGGAACTTCTGTCAACACTTCCTCCAAGCTTCCCGCTGCTGTTACTACCGTTACAGGATAATCATCAGGAAGAACGTCCATTAATGTAAGTTTAACTTCAGATGCAATAAAGGCATCATACACCTGGCAGATAACGATGTGGTGGCGCAGCTGCAGCTCATCCTGCTTTAAGGCCGTGCCATCCACTAACTGAAACCCTTCAATCGGATCAACCTTAAGAGAAGCAAATACCGGATCAAGAAAACTTTGTCCGCCTTCAACGGTTACAGTCACACCGTGAGCAGATGCACCGTTAAGGAGTCGCTGAACGGTTTCTTCCGCCACTAAAGGGTGACCCGGTACAGCATAGACGATATCTTCATCCTTTGCTTTCTCAAAGAGTACCCTTGTAATTTCCCCGTAAACATCAGAGAATTGGTCTTTTGCTTCATATATATGATCAAAACTTTCCGGATTCAGCCCTTCTTCCTTAAGTTCGCGCAGAACCGGATGCTCTTTTGTGCGTACATATAATGAAGAAACTCGTTTTAACTTTTTGTAAATACCAACAGGTAATTGGTTGAGATCCCCGGCACCGAGGCCTAATACGGTTATTGTGCGGGCCATTGTCAGTCAGCTCCTTTTTTCCGTTCCAATTTTGAAATGATTGAAGATAATTTGGGAATGTCCTTCCACTCTTCATTCCTGAATAGGTTTAACTTAACAGCGGCGACAAGGAAGGCAGTCCCACCAATCACGGATGAAGACAATGCAGTGAAAGCAAATCCTGTTCGCGTATCAACGCCCTCGAGCCAGACAAACTGCCAGGCCGCAGCCGTCGTAATCAGGAGGGCCGCCGCTAAAACCCAGCCTTTTGTTACTGTTTTTTTCTCTATGCGAAGTAATCCTGCTTTTGTTAAATAAACAAGTACAATTATTGCAACTACAAGGTAGCTGATGAGGGCAGCTGCAGCCGCTCCGGTAATATCAAGAAAAGGAACAAGAATAACATTCAGTACCCCTTTAACTATCATTCCTGTGAATACAGCGATCAGTAAAATACGTCCTTTTCCTACGCCGTGGAGGACGGCAGCGGCCGTAAGAAAAACAGAAGCTGGAAAAACGGTCATGCTGAGAATCTGCAATGCCAGTTCCCCTTCTCTGTCTGTGAAAAGCATAGGATTCAAGGACGGCATGATCACTGCAAGTCCTGTAGCAGATGCCCCTCCAAAGATTGTCCCTATTTTTAATGACCGGACAGCATAAAGGCGCATCTTCATTTCATCGTTGTAGTAAGCAGCTTTTGCCACCAGAGGAACAAGGCTGAGAGAAAACGATGTTGTGATGACCGTTCCCATTTGAACCATCGGCCACCCTCTGTCATATATCCCCTTCAATACAGGAATCATTTCTCCATCAATTCCTCCATGTCCCAGCAGGCGGACCATCGTTAATGCGTCAATCAACTGCATCAGAACCAGTGACATAGCGCTGATACAGACAAAAAAACCGCCTGCAGCAATCGCTTTCGTATGTTTCCTCCATTGTACAACGGCCCTCTTATTACTCAAGCCTCTTTTCTCTGACATGGCTGTGAGTACAAAAAGCGCGGCCACTGCGCCAAAAAAGGAACCGAGTGCGGCGGCGACACCCGCTTCATAAGGTCCGTAATGCTGCATTGCCCATGTGGAGAGAAGCAGAATAGCAGCCACCCTGACACTCTGTTCGACAACCTGGGATACGGCTGAAGGAGTCATCCACTGCATTCCCTGGTAGTAACCTCTTAAAACAGAAACAAAAGGCATGATGAGAAAGGGTGCCGCCATTGCTCTGAGAGGCCAGGCCAGTTGATCATCTCCAATCCATCCCGCAAGAGCAGGTGCACTGGAGTAGAGAAGCAAGCCAAGAACCAAATTGATACAAGCCACCACAGTCAAAGAAACAATAAGCAGCCCTTTGACACCTTCTGCTCCTCTTTTCTCCCATTCATCTGCAACGAGCTTCGAAATAATGACAGGAAAACCATATGTAGCCAGGACTAAGGCTATTCCATAAAACGGGTATACTTGCTGGTAGACATAAAAACCAACGTCTCCTGTAATGTTTTGATAAGGGACTTTATATACTGCGCTCAATATTTTTACAATTACAGCAGCAAGGGACAGATATAAAGCGCCCTTAAGAAACGACTGTCTGTTTTGTTTACCGGCGTTTTCTTTTTGTTTCCTGTCTGCTGTCTGATCCATCTTCTGCACACCCGTTCACACTTGCGGGGCTTAGATACCCCTGACTTTTATTTGATTATTATAGCATATTTCCCGGGACATACACGCCGGCAGTACATCGTCAGGGACTGCACAGACGTGCAGGGCAGGTATTTTAAGGACAGACAAAAGAGAGCTACCTTGTTTTGATAGCTCTCTTCCCCTTCAATGATTATGAAGTATTATTGTTCCATTTGACGAGCGAGGAATCCTGCTGCTGTTTCTGCAAGTTTCTTCTCTACATCTCCCATCTTGGCGCTCTCCTTTGCGAGAAGTACCACTGCACCAATCGGATCTCCGCTGGCAATAATCGGGGCAATAACATACCCGCTCAAATTGTCCTTTGCTTCTCCTGCGATGTTGTACTCGCCCGCACTCGTTTCAATCAGGGTTTTACGGTCATTCATTGCTGATTCAACAAGGTCGCCAATGCTTTTATTTGCATAGTCTTTTTTAGAACCGCCTGCCACTGCGATATACGTATCACGATCAGCGATGAGTACAGGATGACTCAGGCTGTCGTAAAGTGCTTCCGCATATTCTTTTGCGAAATCCCCCAGCTCGGAGATCGGAGAGTATTTCTTTAAGATTACTTCCCCGTCACGGTCAACGAAGATCTCAAGAGGGTCTCCTTCACGAATTCTCAGTGTGCGTCTAATTTCCTTCGGGATGACGACCCGGCCTAAATCATCAATGCGACGAACAATTCCAGTTGCCTTCATACATGCGTTGCCTCACTTTCCTTGATGTAATCACGTAGATGTTGTGCAAGCAATGTTTCTTTGCCAGCTTAAGCTTGTACTTATTATCCAACTAATAAAAAGAACTATTCACCAATTGTAGAATAAAATTGCGTATCTGCCTGCTTTCATTGGAAAACATATTCCATTTATCGTTGCAAGGCGTTTATTTAGGAATATAATGGTAAATTTGCGTCCGTGCAGATCCATTTATCGGGAATTAGACAATTTTTTTCAAAAAGAGGGCTAATCATAAGGTGGCACTTATAATTAGCCCTGCTTATTTACCCTACCGGCTCTTTACGGACTTCATCAAGCTGTGATAACGCTTTTTCAAGAGCATTCAGGTATTCATCGTCTTTTAATGTTTTTCTCTTAATGTGAATCGTAATGGAATTGCCTGTCATAGACAGGTTCATCTTCCGGGAGATCTTATTGACGAGGCTGAAAAGCTTCGACCCGTTGATCCCCTTCGTTGCTTCAGGTGACAGGATCACCTTACATTCGTTGTTCTTTTCCACAATGGACTGTACTTGCTCCTGATAGGAGTGTACTTTAATTTTTGCCACTTGAAACAGGAATTTTACCTCTTTAGGATAATCACCGAACCGGTCTATCATTTCATTTTGAAGATCAAGGATATCCCGCTGTGTTTCAAGCTCTTTAAAGCGTTTATACATATCAATCTTTTGCTTGGAATCAGGAATATAGGATTCCGGTATATAGGCATCCACCTTAATATCCACTTCAAGTTCAGGCTTTGCTTTTTTCTTCGTTTCTTCCCTGCCGCCGCTTTTAACCGCGTCTTTGCGCTCGTCGATGGCTTCTTTGAGCATCTGGGAATAAAGATCAAACCCGACAGACGCAATAAATCCGTGCTGCTCTGCCCCAAGAAGGTTACCTGCCCCGCGTATGGACAAGTCACGCATGGCAATTTTAAATCCGCTGCCAAGTTCCGTGAACTCTTTAATCGACTGCAGACGTTTTTCCGCAACTTCCGTTAACACCTTATCCCGCTGGTGGGTGAAGTACGCATACGCTACCCGGTTGGAACGGCCTACGCGGCCACGGAGCTGATACAACTGGGACAAACCCATACGGTCGGCGTCATAAATGAGAAGGGTGTTTACATTAGGAATATCCACCCCGGTTTCAATAATGGTCGTAGTCACAAGGACGTCTGCGTTTCCTTCAAGGAAATCAAGCATCACGTTTTCAAGTTCTGTCTCAGTCATTCGCCCGTGGGCAAAGCGGACGGAGGCATCAGGAACGAGGGTAGCGATCTTATCCGACATTGTTTCGATATCCTCTACACGGTTATAGAGGAAGAATACCTGACCTCCCCTGGCCAGTTCTCTTTCAATCGCTTCCCGGGTAAGAGCCTCGTTGTACTCCACCACATAAGTCTGAACTGGAAACCGGTTCTCCGGTGGCGTTTCAATAACAGAGAGATCACGGACCCCGAGCATGGACATGTGAAGCGTCCGCGGGATCGGTGTTGCTGTTAACGTGAGTACGTCGACATTTGCCTTCAGCTGTTTTATCTTTTCTTTATGGGTCACGCCAAACCGTTGTTCTTCATCTACCACAAGGAGACCGAGGTTTTTAAACTCCATGTCCTTCGATAAAAGGCGGTGGGTTCCGACTACAATATCCATCGATCCTTTTTTTAGACCTTCGACCGTTACCTTTTGTTCTTTCTTTGAGCGGAAGCGGTTCATGAGACCGATATTAATCGGGAAATCCTGAAAACGTTCGCGAATGGTTTCGTAATGCTGCTGGGCAAGGATGGTCGTCGGTACAAGAAAGGCTACCTGTTTTCCATCCATAATGGCTTTGAAAGCGGCGCGAAGAGCAACTTCGGTCTTTCCATAACCAACATCCCCACATAAAAGGCGGTCCATCGGTCGGTCCCGTTCCATATCTTTTTTGATTTCCTCGATAGCTGAAAGCTGATCTTCTGTTTCCTGATATGGGAAAGAGTTTTCAAATTCACGCTGTTCAAGACTGTCTTCTGAGAATGCAAACCCTTTACTGGACTCCCGTTCCGCGTAAAGCTTGATCAGATCGTCTGCAATATCTTCAACAGAGGAACGGACTTTCTTTTTGACTTTTTTCCAGTCGCTTCCGCCGAGAGCATAAAGCTTCGGTTCTTTGTCCTCTGAACCCACGTATTTCTGTACCTGATCAATCTGGTCTACCGGCACATAGAGCTTGTCATCGCCTGCGTAGGTGATGTGCATATAATCTTTATGAATCCCGCCGATATCCAGTGTTTCGATCCCCAGGTACTTTCCGATTCCATGATTGATATGAACAACCCAGTCGCCGACCTTCAGTTCAGAGTAGCTTTTTATCCGCTCTGCGTTAGAAAGTTTCTGACGGCTCCGTTTTGGACGGCGAGATTTCTTCGTGAAAACTTCTTCCTCTGTAATGATGATGATCCGCTGCATCGGAAGCTCAAAACCGGATGTTATCTGGCCTGTTGTAATGAGAGCTTCTCCCGGTGCAGGACGGTTTTCACCGGCCGTGATACCCGCTTCGATGTCATAGTCTGAAAGGACCTGCTTCATCCGTTCTGCACGGTCCTTGTCTCCTGCTACAAACAAAATGCGGGCTTCCGCCTCTTTCCAGCGCTGAACTTCTGTCTTAAGCAGATGCAGCTGACCGTGGAAGTTCTGCATGGACTTGGCCTGGAAGTTAACGATATTCTTCGGGGCCGTTGAAGGTACATGGCGTAAAAACAAACTCATGTACACTCTTGGCACTACCGTTTTTTCCATCAGTTCGCTCCAGGGCTTTGAGATGACAAGATCTGAGACAGTGGCTCCCTGGCTCAGCATCGTTGTCTGCCATTCAGCCTCTTCCTTGTCAAGATTCTGAGCCATTTCCTGTACGCGGCTGATTTCATCAATAAACACTGCTCCGTCTTCGGGGAGGTAATCGAGAAGTGTCGTCTTCTTGTCATAATAAAAAGCCATGTACTTGTACATCGAATCAAATGGTGTTTGTTGTTTCAGCCACCCGATTTCTTCACCGACTTTTTCCGAAGCCAGCTCCTTGGTTTTAGCGTCTTTCATCTTTGTCAGTGTTTTTGACAGAGCCGCTTCAAGACGGGAAGCGCCGTTTGCAAAATGTTCATCATCTACGAGCACTTCTTTTGCCGGGCCGATCCAAACGTGCTGAGTCTGATTCAATGAGCGTTGTGTTTCCACGTCAAAATGCCGAATCGAGTCTACCTCTGTATCAAAGAGTTCAATTCGGATTGGGTGTTCTTCAGTTAATGGATAAATATCGATAATTCCTCCGCGCACGCTGAATTCTCCAGGTGAAGAAACCATGTCTGTGCGTGTGAAACCCATGGAAACAAAGCGGGCGAGAACACTGTCAAGATCCAGGTCTTCCCCTACCTTCACCTCTGCCTGACAGCGCGCCCACACTTCTTTTGGAGGTAACAGGCGCCTCAGGCCGGCCATAGGCGTAATGACAATACCAGCCTTGTTATTTGTCCAGTGATTAAGCGCTTCAATCCGCTGTCCTCTCATTTCAGGAGAAGCAACGGCAATCTCAGAAGCAATTAATTCATTTACAGGGTACAAGAAGATATTCTCATCATTTACTAGAGATGTGAGATCATCGTACAGCTTTTGTGCCTGATACAGATTGTGGGTAACAATAAGCTGCGAACCCTTTGTTTTTTGATAGATTGAAGCCAGTAAAAGAGAGCGTGACGAGCCCGTAAGCCCTGCTACCATCTGTTCTGACAAGCTCGCCTCTATTCCGTCCGTTACGCTTGCTACGTCATCTCCCTGGCCAAATAATTCTATTAAACCTTTCAAGGTGATTTCCCCCCTTGTAATATCCGGGTACTTGCTATTCTAGCAGTCATCCAGTCTTTATCTTAAAGCAGAAAAACGCTTTGGCTTAAGCTGCCAAAGCTTGGAGCCACCGGTATACGGAGGCTGGCCGTTTTATCCCTTATTGGAGAAAGGACTCATACTGGTGGTAATCGGGATGATCCGACAACGTCTTTTCGCAATCTTCACAGATCGTATCCACGTGGATATCTCCACGGTTATCATAACGTATCATATTCTCCCGTTCCTCTTCGTCCAGCATATGAAACCCTAATGTTTTTTCATCCGCCGTCCATTCACTGATGGTTCCCAGCTTAGTACCGCAATGGCGGCATTGATAATGAATAGCCATCATGTATCCTCCTCACAAAACTATGCAGCAACTCCCTGTAATAGTATGAACGGAGAAAATACGGGCTATTCATTTCAACTGCACTTCGGGTATGGTTACTTATTAAATTCGTTCATAACCTGATTAAATGGCTCTTTTGTCCAGGCACCACAGGCGTCTGTTGCTTTCTCTACAGCTTCATCAATCAGTTTCCGGTCATCCGGAGAAAAACGCCCAAGAACATGATCTGTAACGGCCTGTCCGTGATCAGGCCTGCCTACTCCAATCCGGATTCTTTTAAACTGATCCGTACCGAGGTGCTGTATGAGTGATTTAATGCCATTGTGTCCGCCAGCTCCGCCTTTTTGTCTGAGTCTGATTTTTCCCGGGGCAAGATCCAGGTCATCATAAACAACAAGAATATCTTCCGGGGTCATTTTATAAAAATTCATGAGAGGAGCAACAGACTCTCCCGATAAGTTCATATAGGTGAGTGGCTTCAATAAGAAAATCTTCTCTGTTCCCATTCCGGCCGAGCCGTAAATGCCTTTGTGTTTACTCTGGGTAAGGTCAATGTTAAGTTTTTCCTGACACCGGTCAATGACTTCAAATCCTACATTATGCCGTGTTCCGTCATATTTTGTGCCGGGGTTTCCAAGACCGACGATAAGTTTCATAGCTGTGACCTCACTTTCTTCTTCACTGCTTTTGCTGAACCACTTTTTTAAAAACATAAAAGCCTCCTTTGTTCCGGGTTATGTATGGACGTTCAGGTTTTACTTCATGCTTTGATGAACACAGTTAAAGCAGGCTCTGTTAAAGGAAGACATTGATTTCCGCTCCTTTGCACTCCCTTTCCGGGGCACCGGTCAGCCTCCTACTCCCGCTGGAGTGTCAACGACTTTTAAATTAGCAATGACTTTTAGCCAATCGTAAAAAACCAAGCCTGTTTATAAGGTATTGTTTTGCAAAAACACAACTCTAAAACGGTGACATTAATTTCAAAGTTTGACTTTTTGGTTAACCTCCTCCACAACGGCAGGAGTTTCGGGCATTTCGACTGCGTCTTCTTTTTTACAAAAACAATTTTTAAGGATAAAGCTTTTTCATTCAAGGCGAAAAGAGGCATAACCACGTTGGTTATACCTCAGTTCCGCTGATCGTTTATTAAGACTCGTTGTTTTCGCTCTTTTTTTCGTTACCTTCTCCGTCGCCTTCTTCAGCATCCACGAGTTCAGGCTCCGCACCTTCTTCTGCTGCTGGTTCTTCAGGCTCCTCAGTTGGAGGTAATACGGATACAACGACCTCTTCAGGATCATTGTTAAATTCGAATTCTCCGATACCTTTAATGTCTTTAACCTGGATGGAATCGTTAATATCCAAGTCTGAAACATCAAGATTGATGGAGTCCGGAAGGTTGGCCGGAAGAGCTCTTACGGAAAGCTCGTATGCAGCCAGCTGCACGACGCCGCCTTCTTTCGCTCCTTTAGCTTCACCTGTAAGATTTACCGGAATATCAGCATCAAGTTCACTCTTCATATCTACTGCGTAGAAATCGAGGTGAATGAACTCGTTTTTAATACGGTCAACCTGCATGTCATAAATCATAACATCATATTTTTTCCCGTCTTTATCAAGCTTGAATACGCCGGTTTTTCCTACTTCACGGTAAGTTTTGATGAATTCAATTTCATCTACTGTGACAGGAGTTGTATCTAGTGTTTTACCGTATAATACGGCTGGAATGCCTCCTGATTGACGAATCTTATTGAGTCTTGAACCTCGTAAATCCTTTCGGTCTACTGCTTGCAATACTGTTGCCATGTCTAGTCACCTCATCCTTTTCGTATAATACTGTTTTACCCTACTATGAATGATTTGAAACCATACTTTGACTTGATCGCTGTTCTTTCTCAGCTGCTTCGTCGCCCGATAGGCTCTGTTAAAGTCAGATGTTGATTTACGCTTCAATCAACGCTTTTAACAGCTTAATCAAAAAGCTTACTTACAGAACGCTGCTCGTGGACGTGAATGATCGCCTTAGCTAACAATTCCCCAACAGACAGCATTGTAACCTTCCCTGTTTTCTTTTCTTCAGGGAGGTTGATTGTGTTTGTTACAACAAGCTCTTTGATTTTTGAGTTTTCAATGCGCTCCATGGCGGGACCAGAGAGTACAGGGTGTGTACAACAAGCGTACACCTCTTTTGCTCCCGATTCAACCAATGCGTTTGCCGCAAGACTCATCGTTCCTGCAGTATCAATAATATCATCGATGATAATGGCAGTCTTTCCTTCAACATTACCGACAATGTTCATGACTTCTGCTACGTTTGGCTTCGGACGGCGCTTATCAATAATCGCAATCGGCGCTTTCAGTCGGTCTGCCATCTTACGGGCGCGGATAACGCCACCGTGGTCAGGAGAAACGATAACCACATCGTCAAAGTTCTTTCCTTCAAAGTAATCAGCAAGAATTGGTACACCAACAAGCTGATCGACAGGGATATCAAAGAATCCTTGGATTTGCGTAGCGTGTAGATCAAGGGCGATCACGCGCGTTGCACCTGCTGTTTCAAGGAGGTTGGCTACAAGTTTCGCTGTGATAGGTTCACGTGAGCGTGCCTTTCTGTCCTGACGGGCGTATCCGTAATACGGCATAACTACATTGATCGTTTTTGCAGACGCCCGCTTTAGAGCATCGATCATAATAAGAAGTTCCATGATATGCTCGTTTGCCGGAGAAGATGTAGACTGAATCACGTAAGTATCACAGCCACGAATACTTTCTTCTATGTTGATTTGAATCTCACCGTCGCTGAAGCGGGAAACCGAACTCTTCCCCATTTCAATTCCGATATGATTTGTAATTTCGTGAGCGAGTTCCGGGTTTGAGTTTAACGTAAATACTTTAAGCTTTCCATCAACGTACTGAGACATGATAGCACTTACCTCCATAATGTTTAAAAATTTTTGAGTAGGGTTATTTATCTTTCTTTACGTAGTTTTCTTTGTTCGTCTGACGTTCGCGGGCAATAGCCAGCGCTTCACCCGGTACATCCTCCGTTATGGTAGACCCTGCTGCAACGTAAGCCCCCTGGCCTACAGTTACTGGTGCAATGAGGTTTGAGTTGCAGCCGATAAATGCTCCGTCCTCAATTTTCGTAAGGTACTTATTCTTACCGTCATAATTCACAGTAATCGATCCGCACCCTACATTCACACCATCACCGATCTCAGCATCGCCAAGATAACTCAGGTGAGACGCTTTGCTTCCTTGTCCCATCTTTGTTTTCTTAATCTCAACAAAGTTGCCGACCCTGACATTATCAGAGATGTCTGACTCAGGACGGATGTGCGAGAATGGTCCGATCGCAACGCTTTTTCCGACCTCACTTTCATGAACAACCGATTGCTTCACGGTTGTTTCGTTTCCAATCCGGCTGTTTTTAACTTCCGAGTGAGGACCAATGACACACTGCTCTCCAACTACAGTGCTGCCTTCAAGAACAACACCGGGATATAGAAGTGTGTCTTTTCCGATTTCCACGTCTGAGTGAATGTACGTGTTTGACGGATCGATCATTCCGACTCCGGCTTTCATGTGTTTTTCGTTAATTCGTGTTTGCATGACCTGCTCTGCCCGTGACAAAGCAACACGGTCATTTACACCCATCGTTTCATCAAAATCAGGTGTCTGATAAGCTGAAATCAGCTCCCCTTGCTTTTGAAGAATCTCGATTACATCCGGCAGGTAATACTCCCCTTGGACGTTGTCATTATTTACATGGGTAAGTGCTTCGAACAGCGCTTCGTTATCAAAGCAGTACGTTCCTGTATTAATTTCCTTTACACTTCGCTCTTCAGTATTTGCATCTTTATGTTCAACGATTCGTTTGACAGCATCATCTGCGTCTCTCAGTACACGCCCATACCCAGAAGGATCTTCTGCAATGGCTGTAAGCACAGTTGCTTTAGCCTCTTGCTCTTCGTGGTATTGAAGTAAAGCATTAATGGTATCCTGAGTGAGCAGCGGTGTGTCCCCGCACAAAACAACGGTAGTTCCTTTTTCACCCGCAAGTAAAGACTCGGCTTGCATAACAGCGTGACCCGTTCCGAGCTGCTCTTCCTGAAGGACATACTCAGCATCAGCGCCAAGCCGTTCTTTTACAAGTTCAGCTCCATGACCAATAACAGCAATTGTCTTTTCAACCTCACAGCCCTTAAGCTGGTCAACCACGTGCTGAACCATCGATTTCCCGCATACAGGGTGCAGCACTTTGTACAAATCGGATTTCATTCGCGTTCCTTTACCTGCGGCTAAAATAACCGCGAACCGTTTACTCATAAAATACCTCCAGGGTGCGTTTTTCCACTAATGAATATATCTTAAAACTAGCGATATTTCAAGGAAGCTTACTAGATTACCGGGTTTTCCATGATCTTCTATGTACCTGATATCGAATACCTCGCACTTAAGGCAAAATCAAATTGTAGCAGAATTATTTTCATCATAAAATTACATCGCTTCTTCTCTGCGTGATTTCCTTATGACAGAATTAATAGGATTTTCGGTAGAATTTTTCGCTTTTGCGACAGAATTATTTTCATTATCGATTGAATTATACCCGGTTTTGATCGAATTACAGCGCTTCTTCCTCTGACAGTAAGACTTTGATACTGTCTCCAGAAAACAGCCTGCAGAAAGCGTACAAAAATAACCCGGTCTCCTGAGTGACCGGGTTATATCCGTTGCAATAATTTTAAGAAGCACCTGCTTCTTCGTATTCTACTTCTTCCTCTCCAGCGCGTTCGTACTCTGCAAGAACAGCTGACTGGATTTTCTCTCTTGTACGAGAGGAAATCGGGTGCGCGATGTCTCTAAACTCACCATCTGGAGTACGCTTGCTCGGCATTGCTACAAACATGCCATTATTTCCGTCGATTACGCGAATGTCATGCACGACAAATTCATCATCGATGGTAATAGATGCGATAGCGAGCATACGACCTTCCGTGTTTACACGGCGCAGTCTCACATCTGTTACTTCCATATCTGCCACCACCTTTTCCGTATAATAAATTCTTGATTAACAAATTCAACGTTTGTTGGAAAATTCCTTCTATTTTTCCTAATTAAATTTGAAAAAATGTAATCGCTTTAATTTTCCGCCTCTAAAACCTTTGGCTTACATCGTTTTTACTATAAATTAACCCCGGCAAATGCCATTTGGCAGCCGGGGTTGCATATCATAGTCATCGACTTAAGGAAAAGCTATAGGATTACTTATTATCAACGAATGTAAACCGGAAAGGTGCTGCTTAAATAACCACACCGCCGTCAACACTTAAAATTTCACCGGTAATAAACCTTGCTTCATCAGAAGCCAGGAACAAATAAGCGCAGGCAATGTCCTCGGGCTTGGCAAGATCTTTAAGTACGGACTTTTCTTTCATCATTTCAAGAACCTTTTCAGGCATTTTTTCTGTCATTGGTGTGAGGACAAATCCAGGTGCAACCGCATTTACCCTTATATTGAAACGTCCCAGTTCCTTGGCCCACGTCTTGGTCATCCCGTTTACACCCCATTTGGTGGCTGCGTAGTTTGTCTGTCCGAAATTGCCGTATGTGCCGACAACAGAAGAAGCGTTAAGGATAACCCCGCCCTCCTGCTCTTTCATTACAGCAGCTGCTGCCTGGGCTGCGTTAAACACTCCTTTTAAGTTTACATCGATCACCCGGTCCCACTGGGACTCTTCCATTTTCAGAAGCTGCGCATCGGCTGTTATGCCTGCATTGTTGACGAGAATGTCAACACAGCCCCAGGAATCTTTTGTCTTATTAATCATTTCCTGCACGGCTTCCCGGTCCGTGACATTGACTGCTTCCGCAATAGCAGTCCCACCGGCTTTCTCAATTTCCTTTACAACTTCAGAGATATCCTCTTCATTGAGATCTGCTACAACGATCCGGGCTCCTTCTCTTGCAAATATAAGAGCTGTTTCTTTCCCGATTCCTCGGCCCGCTCCTGTAATAATGGCTGTTTTATTTTCAAGTCTCATCATGATCTCTCCTCATTCTTTACTTGTGTATTTAACTTAAAGCAATCCCACGATAGATACGAGAATCGCAACAAAAACAGATATGACCGGAATAACAACACCGACGACGAAAATGTCTTTATACGATTCCTTGTGACTCAGTCCCGTAATGGCAAGAAGCGTCAGAACCGCCCCGTTATGAGGCAGGGCATCCAGCCCCCCAGATGCAATGGAGGCGACACGGTGGAAGGCTTCAGGCGGAATGCCTGTTGCCATACTGATTTCGTAATACTGCTCTCCGAGAGCTTCAAGGGCAATCCCCATTCCCCCTGATGCAGAGCCCGTGGCCCCTGCCAGAACGTTGATTGCTGCTGCCTGGGAAATCAGTGGATTACCAGGAACACTCAACACAAGCTCCGTCATCCGTTCAAAGCCCGGAACAGCCCGTACGACCGCACCAAAACCAACTGCCGCACTTGTATTAATAATGGCAATAACAGAGCCGCTCGCTCCTCCATTAATCGCCTTAGTGAAATTCTTGAACTTCGTAATGTTTAACAGCATAATCGTTAAAATACCGATAATAAGAGCAATAACAATATCCAGCCCAAACACGTTTAATGTGCCGACTACGATTACAAGAGGAAGAAATGATAATAAAACGTTCGGGATTTTCCCGTCTTCCTCTTCCTCAACAACCTTCTTATCTTTCGGCTCTGTATAGGTTTCCCCTGCAGCTGTGAGCTTCTGTTCACGCCAGCGGAGGTACAGATAGCCGCCTACTGCCATTACGATGGCAGCAGATATCCCCATAACCGGAGCCGCCATGGCCGTCGTTCCGTAGTACGTTGTAGGAATCAGGTTCTGAATCTGCGGTGTACCCGGCAGTGCTGTCATTGTAAAGGTAAAGGCACCAAGGGCTACTGTTGCCGGGATCAGACGTCTTGTAATGTTCGCCTCCCTGAACAGCGCAAGAGCAAGAGGATAGACAGCGAATACAACAACGAACAAGCTCACACCACCGTATGTAAGAACAGCGGCAGACACGAGAACACCGAGGATGGCTCTCTGAGTCCCAATCACTTTCGTTAACGCAATGGCAACGGACTTGGCCATTCCGGTATCTTCCATCAACTTCCCGAAAATGGCCCCGAGCATAAATACCGGAAACCACGTCTTGGCAAAGTCAACAAACCCCTGCATGTACGTATCGGTATAGGCATCCAGGAGATCAAGCCCTCCTGTTAAAGCCACTACACCTGCTGCAATAGGAGCCACCCAGATAATTGACCAGCCCCGATAGGCTAAAAACATCAGTAATGCTAAACCTAGTAAAATACCAAACATTGCTTTTCCCCTCCCTGTTATCGTTTATTTTTTACACTTCGCTTAACGTTTTTTTCGGTGTACAAAGAGTACCGAGTCCCATCTTTTCATTATGAAAAATACTCATATCCATCGGTTTCAGTTCTTCGGAAATAACCGGCTCAAAATCCATCTGATTCAGGATGTCCTTTTCAAGGTCAACACCCGGTGCGATTTCTTTTAATACAAGCCCGTCGGGACCTAGTTCAAAAACTGCCCGCTCCGTGATATACATAACCGGCCGCTGGGTTTCAAATGCGTAAGGTCCGCTGAAGGTAACCTGCTCAACGTTACGGACAAATTTTTTAATCTTCCCTTCTTGGAGAATCGACAGTTTTCCGTCTTCGATGGAGACGTTAAGCCCTCCCGCTGTAAACGTACCGCAGAAAACAACTTTTTTAGCATTCTGGGTAATGTTGATAAACCCTCCTGCACCTGTTACTTTTGTCCCGAATTTGCTTACGTTGACGTTTCCTTGCTGGTCAAGCTGGGCCAGTCCGAGAAAAGCAAGATCGAGACCGCCTCCATCATAGAAGTCAAACTGATAAGGCTGGTCCACAATGGCATCAGGGTTAGTAGAAGCTCCAAAGCTCAGACCCCCTGCAGGGATCCCCCCGATCGGCCCTGATTCCACAGTAAGACGCATGTTATGAATAACACCCTCCTCACTGGCAACCGACGCTACTCCCTCAGGTACACCGATTCCGAGGTTTGTAATCGCATTTGGAATCAGTTCCATAGCCGAGCGTCTGGCAATGATTTTACGTTCGGACAAAGGTAGTGGCTTTAATTTATCCAGTGAGACTCTCACTTCTCCTGAATAGGTTGGGTTATAAGCTTCCGCAAACGTCTGCATATGGTTCTCCTGCTTCGCTTCCACCACTGCGTCCACCAGAATCCCGGGCACCTTCACCATGCGGGGATCAAGAGTTCCGTTTTCCACCACTTTTTCAACCTGCATAAGGACAATCCCGCCTGAATTTTTTGCAGCCTGGGCCATTGATAAAATCTCAAGGCTAGCTACCTCTTTTTCCATGGTGGCGTTTCCAAACTCATCCGCGTAGGTAGCACGGATGATTGCGACATGAACAGGGAACGTCCGGTAAAACAAATACTCCCGGTCCCTTACAGTCATAAGTTCAACCAAGTCCTCACTTGTGCACTCATTAATTTTCCCTCCGCCGTTTCTCGGATCTACAAATGTTCTGAGCCCGACATGGGAAAGTGTCCCCGGCTTTCCGGCTGCAATGTCACGGAAGAGGTGAGTAATAACCCCCTGGGGAAGGTTATACGCTTCGACTTTGTTTTCAATAGCAAGCTTTTGAAGTTTCGGTGCAAGCCCCCAGTGACCGCCGATGACTCTTTTTACAAGCCCCTCATAACCAAGGTGGTTAAGCCCCCGGTCTTTGCCGTCACCCTGTCCCGCAGCATAGACGAGAGATAAATCTCTTGGTGCTCCTTCTTCAAGAAAACGCTCTTCCAGTGCCTGGGTAAGCTCTTCAGGGTGCCCGTTTCCGACAAATCCCCCCGTGGCAATCATGGAACCGCTTTCTATTTTCTTTACGGCTTCTTTAGCTGTCATCACTTTACTCATGTGCATGGCCTCCTGCTCATTTTGGTTGTGCCCAAATAATATGCAAGATCAGTGCCAGCTTTTTTAAACAAAAAAGCCACAAAACGTTCACAAAATGATAAAAAACCAACGCAATTGTAAATAATTCCGAACATTTATTTAAACGCTTTCATTTTTAGTGTTCGTTTTTCTTTACAATAATGAACCGTTTTTATGTTTATGTTCACTTTACATTACACTTTTACTGGTGAAATGGTTATTTCGGTCTTATTCCGACAAAATAATTTATCTTTTTTATTTATTCCTTGTTTACAGGTACTTCTAACGTCAATATTTTAATCATGAGAACCAATTTTGCACAAAAAAAGCGCCTCATCAGGTATACTGTCACCTGATGAGACGCTCTCGTTACTTCATTCTGGCTATTTTTTCATACAATGCTGTTCTGCTTACACCGAGAAGTTTGGCTGCCTGCGATTTGTTTCCTTCTGTATAGCGAAGTGCATGTAATATCGCCTGTTTTTCCGCCTCCCGCATTTGTTCGCTGAGAGGCTCAGGCTTTTCCTTTACTTTTACGCCGGTAAGTTTATCAGGCAGGTGTACAGAGGTGATCGTCTGATAGGAATCAACCACATTCGCCGTCCGCTCGATCACGTTTTCAAGCTCCCTCGTGTTACCCGGCCAGTTGTATTTGACGAGGGTATCCATCGCCGTGCGGTCTATATATTTCACTTCCTTGCCAAGCTTTAACGAGAGCTTTTTCAGGAAATAGGGGACAAGCTGTTCAATGTCTTCCGGCCGCTCCCTTAAAGGAGGGATGTGAATGGAAAATACATTTAACCGGTAAAACAAGTCAAGGCGGAAATCCCCTTCTCCGATCATTTTTTCGAGGTTGCGGTTAGTGGCAGCAATGACACGGATATCCACTGGTTTTGCCGAAGTAGCACCGACCTTCTCTACCTCCCGCTCCTGTAATACCCGGAGGAGCTTTACCTGCATATGAATCGGCAGCTCACCAATCTCATCAAGAAAGATCGTACCTCCGTCAGCAGCTTCGAACTTCCCTTTCTTTCCCCCGCGCTTTGCCCCTGTAAACGATCCTTCGATGTAACCGAACAATTCACTTTCAATCAGATCATTCGGGATCGCAGCACAGTTCACTTTTACAAACGGACCCGGCGAACGTGGACTGGCATTATGAATCGCATGGGCAAAAAGTTCTTTCCCCGTCCCGCTTTCTCCAAGGAGTAAGACACTGGATTCCGTTTCAGATGCCTTTAACGCCAGCTCTTTTGCTTTCGTCCATTCAGAGCTTGTTCCGATGAGCTGATCAAACTGATACTTCGCCCGGTTTGTTTCGTTCCAGTCTCCCCGGTAGTTCGCGAGCTCCTTTTCAAGCTTTTCCATCCGCTTTTTCAAAGCTTTAAATCCACCGAGGTTTTTGAACAGCACCTTCCCAACTGCTCCCTCAAGCTTGCCGTCCTTAAAGATCGGCAGCCTGGTGGCCACCATATAATCCCCTTTAATCGGCTGTATGTCCGCGATTTCCGGTTTTCCTGTTTCAGCAACAATATGCATGCGGGTATGTTCGATCACATCCGTCACGTGCCGCCCGATGATGTCTTGTTCATCCATTTCCAGAAAAGAAGCATATTCCTTACTGATCATTGTAATGACTCCGTGCCTGTCCACCATAATGATGCCGTCGTAGGCAAGCTCGAGGATGGTTTCCATCTGCTCTGCTTTTTCTTTCCAACCCTCTTCTTCTCCATTCGTAAAAGAAGGGGCCATTTCTTTGAACCAAAGAGCAATAAACGTTTTTTTACCGGCTGTAATCGTTTGCTTTTTCACACGCATCTTCTTATCTTTTACATAAAAAGAATAAGTCTCTTCTGATAATTGATCAGATAATACATCTGTGATCTTGTTTTTATCCAGCACATCCGTGATCCGGTCTCCGGAATGAATAGAGAGGAGCTTTTCGGCCTGCCTGTTGGAGAAGATCACCTTGTGGCCGTCCCCGATTACGACAACTCCTTCCTCTTCGCCGTTCAGGAGAGCTTCAAGAATATCCCTTCTCTGTTTTGCGTCTTTTTCCACCGCCGCAAACCATTCTTCAGGATATAAAATCCCTGTTAGATTTCGCGATTCATTTACAACCGGTATCGTTGCCGGATTCCACTTAAATGACGGAAGGGGCAGGTCACCTTCCAGAACAGCAGATACCTGCCTTTCCATCATCTCTTCTACTTTCGTCTGAGGTGAGAGCCCTTTCATCATTGCTGTCATAAGCGTATCACCAGACAAGCTTCCTACCACATGGCCTGCATCATCAATTACAGGGGCATCGTAATTTTTCATGTGATACATCTTTGCCGCTGCTTCCTGCATGCTTTCATCTGTGTATAAAATAACAGGGGGTTTTTTCATTGCTGCTTTTGCCGGTACGCCCTCGTTCATGCTCCCACCTCCTCAGTCCGTCAAAATCAGTATAGCAAAAAACGGGTTCTTTGGCCCTGCTTTATGTTAACGGCTCACAATCAGAGAGGTCCCCTGGCCACCGCCAATACAAAGAGTCGCAAGTCCGCGTTTGGCATCACGGCGTTTCATTTCATGCAGCAGTGTCACAAGTATCCGCGTTCCTGAAGCTCCAATTGGATGCCCCAGAGCAATCGCGCCTCCGTTCACGTTCACTTTTTTCCGGTTCATTTTCAAGTCTTTTGTCACCGATAGTGACTGTGCAGCGAAGGCTTCATTCGCTTCAATCAGGTCCATATCGTCTATTGAAAGGCCCCCCCGTTTTAGCGCCTTCTCTGTAGCCGGAACGGGACCGTATCCCATAATATCCGGATCCAGCGCTGCATTGCCGTAGGATGTGATGGTGGCAAGGGGTTCAATACCGAGCTCGTCTGCCTTATCTTTTGACATCACAATCACCATTGCAGCCCCATCGTTAATACCCGACGCATTCCCTGCAGTCACTGTTCCGTCTTTTTTAAAGGCCGGACGGAGCTTTGCGAGCTTCTCCAGCGTCATTCCGTGCTTTGGAAATTCATCGTCTTTGACGATCAGCGCTTCTTTTTTACGCTGGGGAATTTCTACAGGTACGATTTCTTCATCAAACCGCCCCTCTTTTTGAGCTGCTTCCGCCCTTTGCTGGCTCGTTAGTGCATACTCATCCTGGTCTTCACGGGACAGCTCCCAGCGCTCAGCAATATTTTCTGCTGTCATTCCCATGTGAATATCCTTAAATGCATCGGTGAGCCCGTCACGAAGCATCGTGTCAATCATTCTGCCGTCACCCATGCGCTGTCCCCACCTTGCATTTTGCAATACATAAGGGGCATTACTCATGCTCTCCGTTCCTCCGGCTAAAATAACGTCTGCATCCCCAAGTGCAATAAATTGGGCTGCCATACTGACCGTTCTCAGTCCCGAACCGCAAAGTTTGTTTATTGTTGTAGCCGGCGTCGTATCCCGGAGTCCTGCGTGCAGGGAGATCTGGCGTGCAACATTCTGCCCAAGTCCCGCTGAAAGGACATTCCCGATCAGTACATCATCAATAATTGAAGGATCGATCCCCGCTCTTTCGATGGCACCTTCAGCAGCGATGGTTCCAAGCTCCACGGCTGACTTATCTTTCAGTCCTCCTGCAAAATTTCCGATCGGGGTCCGTGCAGCACTTACAATAACAACGTCTCTCATATTAGATTCCTCCTGTAGATTAAAAGTGAAGTTTCACCCTGTATTTAATGCAAGTTTTGTGCCAGAAAAACAAAAAGACCGCTCCTCATTTTAAAGGAACGGTCTTTGTTTTGCCGGTCAGAAAATGTTTCCGATTTCAGCTTTAATTGTTTTTTCTTTTGCATTCACCTGAGAAATCTTCGTTAATGACACATAGTCTGCCACAAGGGGCTCCTCATCATGAGTCGCTTCGGTCAGGACACCGATCCCCGCCACCGTTGACTGGAATTCGCTCACAAGCTCCATCATTCCCCGGATCGTTCCCCCTGCCTTCATGAAGTCGTCAATGATCAGCACGTTGGACTGGGGCTTTAAGCTTCGTCTTGCCAAAGACATTGTCTGGATCCGCTTTTTAGAACCTGAAACATAATTGATGCTCACAATAGAACCTTCTGTAATTCTGTGTTCATGGCGCACGATACTCACCGGTACATTGAGCTGTGCAGCTACTGCATATGCAAGAGGGATGCCTTTTGTAGCCATTGTCATGACGGCATCAACCTCCCCGTCACGATAGCGTGAGGCGAAAATACGTCCGATTGACTGAACCAGAGACGGATCTCCGATAATATCCATCATGTATAAATAGCCGCCGGGAAGAATCCTTTCCGGATCCTCCAGCCGTTCGCACAGGCCGTTAAGAAAGGTCGTTGCTTCCGATTTATCCACCCTCGGAATAAACGTAACTCCTCCCGTAGCTCCTGCAGCCGTTTCCAGAGTGCCAATCTGTTTAGCTTCAAACATCTCTTTTACAATTGACAAATCTTCACTGATGGACGATTTAGCCGCATGGTAACGCTCAGAAAAATAAGTAAGAGGCACCTGCCGGTGGGGATTATCCATTAAATAATGGGTCATATCCACCAGCCGCCCGCTTCTGCGAAATTTCATCGTTACCCTCCTTGTAAAACCCGAATATTTATAGTTAATATATCATTATTGTACGGATTTTACAAACGCATATCCGATTATTCGTGACGGGACCCCAACAGACGCACAACAAAAACCTGATCCACAAACCCTTTCAGTCCATTATAGATCCGGTCTGCCCGGGACTGATTTTGAACAAGGGCATAAATCGTCGGCCCGCTCCCGCTCATCAGTACACCGTTGGCGCCAAATCCCTTGACCCGCTTCTTCAAGTTGAGTACTTCGGGATTCAAAGAAAACGTCGCTTCTTCCATGGCATTTCCAAGCTCTTTGCAAATACGGTTAAAATCCTTTTCTTTGATCGCCTCAACCATGCTGGCTGTATCCGGATGTTTCAGTGAATCCACTTTTAACTTTCCATATATATCCTTGGTTGATACACCCATCGGCGGTTTAACAAGGACCACCCAGCACGGCGGCGGCGCAGGGATGTGTTCAAGCTTTTCGCCTCTCCCCCTTGCAATGGCTGTACCACCGTAAACACAGAAAGGAACATCGGAACCAATTTCAGCTCCAAGTTCCGCGAGCTCATCGAGACTGAGACCGAGATTCCATAAATCATTCAGGCCTCTTAACGTCGCAGCCGCATCTGTGCTTCCACCCGCAAGCCCCGCTGAAACCGGGATGTTTTTTTCAATATAAATATGTACACCTTCCTGAACGTTAAATCGTGTTTTCAGAAGTTTTGCAGCTTTGTAGGCAAGGTTTTGTTCATTGCTCGGAACAAATCCCTTATCCACATCAATGGTCATCGTTCCTTCCGATAAAACAGTTAAGTGTATACGATCGGCCAGATCCACAGTTGTCATGACCATTTCAACTTCATGGTAACCGTCGTTACGTTTTCTTAATACATCAAGTGTCAAATTAATTTTCGCTGGTGCTTTCACAATTCGATGCACGTCATCCACCTACTTTTTCTGGCATTTTCCCGAACGTTGTCGCTTTCGCTATTTTACCATTACTCGGTTAGGTGAACCAGTTTTGCCGGAAAAATGGCGTAATTATTTCCTTTGTCAAAGGCTCTGTTAAACTCAGGTGGTGATTTCTACTCATTGCGCTCCAATCAACACTTTTTTAATAACGAGACTTTGACTTTTTCAGTGGACGCACTGCGGGGTCTTGCCTGGCCCCCACTACCGCAGGAGTCTCAGGCACTTCGGCTTCATCGATCTTGTCAACAAAGGCAACAAGCTTTGATAGAAAAGACGTTTTGAAGCGGGATGCAGCCGGAAGATCCTTGCTTTCCGCGGAGGACACCTGCAATATTCTCCTGTTAAAAAAAGAGGCCCAAAAGACCAGTCGGTCTTTTGAACCTCATGTCACTGTTACGTTCGTTTTTAGTGTCTGTTCTGGTTTTGTCCGGTCAGCTGCTGTTGGGCTATCTCAACTGCCCGCTTGGTCATGTTTCCGGCGTCCCGTGAACGGATGCCGCCCCAGCCTTCACGTTGAACAGTATCATAGAAGCCTAAATCTTTTGCCAGCTCTTCTTTAAAACTTTCTGACATAACGCCTCTTCTTCTTCTGCCCATAGTTAAACCCTCCCATTAACAGTGACGCTTATAGTGTTACCTTGTGAGCACCTTAACTTTCATGCGTCTTTTGGCTTCAATGGAAGAATTTCGGACAAATAAAAAACGATTATCCAAAAAATTTCCTAAGATCGTTCCCTTAGACGTTTTTTTGAATAATCGCATGTTAAAAGACACTTCTCGAGTGACAGTTAAACAGACTCTGTGGTTGCTTCTTCTTCTGGAAGTGACAGTTGAACCGTATCTGTCAGTACATCAGTATAGCTGTATGATACGCGTTCGAATGCGTGGGCATCCTGATCAAGCTTGATAATAAACACTGAAGGATACGTTCCCTCCAGCAGACCAGAACGTTCAATCGTCTTTCTTCTTCCGCCATTTGCTTTAATCGTGACTTTTTTCCCGACGTTTGCGTCTAATGTGCGTTTAATTTCAATCAACGTTTTTCCCATTCCACTCCACCTCACTGTATATACAATACCACCATTCGACATCGTTGTCAAATTAAAATAAAGTTTAAATTATAACAATGTATCATAGTGACTGTCAACAAAAGATTCCCTTGCCTTTTCGGCAATTTTTGCACACCTTACTGACATTGAAATCCTTGTTTACGTAGTTTGTGCAAACTTCTCATTTTTATGTAAACAGAAGGGGATTTGCCCTTCTCAGGATAAATTGTCGATTGTTCAGGATAAACTACCGCCCAAACTCTCCTGACAATAAAAAAAGAGCTCCAGGTCCTTCACACCCGTAACTCTTTTTACGCTATTCTTCGATTTCTTCCTGTTCCACTGGTATGCCTCTTCTGAGAGATCCTTTTGTTTCAATGCCTCCCATTCCCCGCTCCCCGGTTAACGTATGCTTCAGCATATCCCATAATGCCACACGCTCCATAAATGGAGTGAGGCTGATCTTGGAAACCACATAAACGGGATCGAGTGCGTGTATATTGATTCGTTCAGGTGAACTTGCAAAATTGGCACCGGCTCTTAAAATCGCTTGAAAGTACGACTGGCACGCACCTGCAAAAATAACAAGGTGGTCCATGTAGGGAACAACCTTCCTTGCTTCTTTAACGGCATCGACAAAATACCGGGAGTTTCTGTACGCCTTCATGTCCGTTTTTGAACCTTTATTTTTCATGTAAGCATCATGTCCTGTAATAACCAGAATATCAGGACGGACCATTTCAATCAGAGAGGCTACTTGAAGAGGCATTTCTTTTTCTGCAATATGAACGCCGTATACAGGCACACCCAGACGGTCATACACTGCCGTACACTTTTTAAGGTAGAGAGGGTCACCGTCTATATGGAGGATTCGTCCCGGCAGCTCAAAAAAAGACTGTTTCTCTGTATAACCTGAGGTAATTTCGTACTCCGTCTGCTCCCGTATGAGCTTTCGATCCTGTCGAAAAAGATGATAACAGCTCTCCTCTTTTTCTTTAAACTGGTTACTATGACGCTTTCGATCCGTTTCTTCCATAACGACTAAATCGTCGATCGGGGCATCCGCTACTAAACGCATCTCTTCCCCGAAAAGTTCGACAACATCCCCGTTGATGGCCACAACCCTGAACAGGACATCACACTTGTAGGATGCCCTCCCAACGACCTGGCCGATTTTAATCCCTCGCATGACAAACGCCTCCTCACACGATAACGTATGCGAGAGAAGGCGTATCAGTTCCCCTATTCAAATCATTCGTTCAGACTGTAATGCTCGACAAAAACATCGCTCAATCGTGCGAATTCTTCCATGGACAGCGTTTCTCCGCGTCTCTTCGGATCAATACCAGCCTGTTCGCACAGTTCAATAATCAATGCTTTTTCCTTTTTCGCATCAAAATGGTGAACCAGGTTGTTTAAAAGCGTCTTTCTGCGCTGGGTAAATGATCCGCGGATGATTCTGAAAAAGAACCCCTCGTCCTTAACCGATACCGGCGGTTCTTCACGGATTGTCAGGCGGAGAACTGCCGAATCAACGTTTGGCTGAGGAACAAAAACCGTCTTCGGTACAGTGAGCACCGTTTCAGCTTTTGCGTAATACTGACAGGCAATGGACAAAGAACCGTAATCTTTTGTCCCCGGCTTTGCAGCAATCCGCTCAGCTACTTCTTTTTGTATCATGACCACAATAGCCCTGAGAGGAAGTTTCTCTTCAAGAAGTTTCATTAAAATCGGTGTCGTGACATAGTAAGGAAGGTTCGCCACCACAACAAGATCATCTTTCTTTTCGATCTGTTCATTTATCAGCGTATGAAGATCTGCTTCAAGCACATCTTTATGAATGACATTTACATGAGGATAAGGAGCCAGTGTATCCCTTAAGATCGGCAGAAGCCTCTGGTCGATTTCAAGGGCTGTGACAGACCCTGCTCTTTTTGCGATCTGTTCAGTCAAAGCTCCGATACCGGGTCCTACTTCAATTGCTGAAGTGTTCTCTGTCACACCCGCAGTATCGACAATGTTCCGGAGAACGTTCGTGTCAATAAGGAAGTTTTGCCCCAGGCTTTTCTTAAAGGAAAAACGGTGTTTTTCGAGGATCTCTTTCGTCCGTTTCGGCGTTGCAATATCTTTATTATTCATAAAAGGTCACTCTTCTTTCTCTTCACTGTAGTCAAGGGCACTGATAAATTCCTCCCTGGTGATGTGAAACTGCATCAGTCTTCTGTGAAGCTGCTTCCCGTTGGCATATCCGATCTTCAGCTTCTGCCCGAGCTCTTCTCTCTTCTCTTTTGATCCTGCGCCACCGATTAATCCAGCAGTCATCAGATCATCCATTGTAATCTCTTCACCGGGCTCCTCGCCCGGACTTCGGACATGTTCAAGAGCTTCAAGGAGCGCTTCATCCGATGCATTTTCAACTCCGATTTTTCCCCGGTGGTTTTTGGCAAGCTCCTTTGGCAAAAAGGCATGCTTACACCCAGGAACAGCCGCTTCAATCGTCCGGCGGATCTTCTCACCGGGATAATCAGGGTCTGTAAAAATAATGACCCCTCTGCGCTCTGCTGCCAGCCGGATTTTTTCGATGGTCACGTCATTTAACGCAGATCCGTTCGTTTCTATCGTGTCGCACCGGGCCACTCTGTTTAACGCTTTTGTGTCGTCTTTTCCTTCGACAACGATCATCTCTTTTATAATCACAATAAACCTCTTTTATTATCGCTTATTTCTTAAAAATTGCTGCATATAGGATATAGCTGTATCATCTTCTTTATTACAAACTGTTTTCGAATAAACTGCTGTTATTCATACTTCATTCAGGGTAGAAATGAAGCCTCCATACCCTTCGTTTTCCGTGGCGGTGCCGGCAAACCTCCTCAAGCTAAAGCTTTGCGGGGTCTTGCCTGGCCCCCTCTGCCACAGGAGTCTCAGGCATTCCGGCTTCATTACCTTTTCCAGCAAAAGCAACAATCTTTAAAGAACCAGCTTTATTACAAGGAAAATTTAGAATTAGGTGTTGAATTCCGAGTCTTACGCTCCCTCTGATCAACCGTAAACCAAGAATACCCTCTTTACACAGCAATGTTTAGGAATACAGCGTTGATTACTTTCGTCACGCAGAAATAGACACAGGATAATTCCTGTGTCTATTTAGTATATCATGGTATAGGTTAATCTAAAATCCGCACTTCTACAGACCTTCTCCCGAACGAGCCCGCTCCACTCGGCATAAAGATATCAATCTTGCGCCCCTGGATCGCTCCGCCCGTATCGCCTGCCAGATACGTTCCATACCCTTTGACTTCAACCCGGGATCCCAATGGGATGACACTCGGGTCAACTGCAATTACCCTTGCATCCGGATTATCCTTCAGGTTAATACCTGTAGCAGTAATCCCTGAGCATCCGGTACAGTTCGCTGTATAGGCAGTGGCTTCAAACGTCTGCCAGCTCCCTGATGAAGACGATGAGGAGGAGGACGAACTTCCTGAACTTGAAGATGAACTATTCGACGCCGCGGAACTTGAAGAGCCGGATGACGACGAAGATGAGCTGGAAGTATTGCTTGATGTATCACTTGATGTATTGTTTGAAGAACCGTCCGCTGATGCACTGGTTGAGCTGCTGTCGGAAGAGGCGGAAGAATTAGAGGAAGAACCACGTGACACCGTTGTGGTTACAGGAGCCGGTGATTTCGTCCCAACTGCCACGATACGGTCTTCACTTTCTTCGACCATCTCTTCTTTTACTAATTCTCTGGATACTTCTTCTCCGTCTTCAAAAATAACTTCATAATGTTTTTTCAGTCTTCCGTCTTTTCCGCTGTTTACGACCTTCTCATTTCCCTGATCAAGAGATGAGTCGTTTTTTCTTACTGTTGCAAAATCAACAGCTTCTTCCACGACATCGGTGACCTTTTCTACGCGGACAACCGTAAGGTCCGTCTCGTTGTTCAAACGCTCTTCGACAGCCGGCTCAATTTTATCCAGCTCGTTCAGCATTATCTCATGTTGTTCTAAAAAGTCAGCGACAGTCGTCGAAGTGGTCATGATATTCTCTTCTTTTCCGTCTATGTATACCGTGACTTCAAAGGCCGGTTCGTACACAATATCGGTTTCAGAGGTGATTTTAGTTTCTGTTGATGGTGAGAGAAAATCGTGCTCACCTATGTCGAGGTCAACCTCCCGGAGTAGCTCCTCCACGGTTGTGGCAGTCGTCCAAACGACCGTTCGCTCTCCGTCAATCATCATCGTAATTTGATTGGCTCTTATTATCGTTATGTCAGTTTCGTCGGTGATTAAAGTATCAAGTGATGGCTCAATGTGATCATGAAAGCCTACTTCTATTCCTTGTTCTACCAAGACCTCTTCTACTGTACCTGCGTGGGTGACTGCTTCATGCTCCACATCCTCCGCATAGATCGTGACACTTGTTTTCGTAATTTCATAGAATACAAATCCAAGTGCGGCCAGCACAATAGCAAGGCCGACGCCGGATATGGCCAGCTTCTTCCATGTGAATAACCTGGAAAAAAACCGCTTCATCCTATCATTCATAGTCAGAACGCCTCCTTCAATTTTCACATTTTACCCCTATCCACCTTTCTTGTCAATTCGGTTCTGAGAACCATTTCCTAGTATTATCGTCGACCTTTGATGGGAAAGTAAAGAATTATCACTCGACATTCACGACAAAAGTATGAAAAAACGGTGTAGAAAAATAGGTCTCGATTCATTACTTTGACAATCCTGCCTATCCTTCGACACCGAATCATGTCAGTTTATGTTAAAAAGTCTTTTCGCATTTATTCGTGTTTCTTCTATCAATTCCTCATAGGAGACACCTTTTAATTCAGCAAGCTTTTCGGCAACAAGAGTCACATAAGCCGGTTCATTTCTCTTTCCCCGGTTTGGGTGGGGGGCAAGAAAAGGGCTGTCTGTTTCAATAAGAAGACGCTCCATTGGAATCTGTGCTGCAACTTCTTTTGGAAGTCTGGCGTTTTTAAACGTAACCGGACCGCCGAAGGAAATGTGAAAGTTCATATCCAGACATTGTTTTGCAATCGCCATGTCCCCTGCAAAGCAGTGCATAATTCCTCCCACTTCCCCTGCATCTTCTTCTTTCAGCACATCCACAACGTCCTGGTCCGCTTCCCGGTTATGAATAATAATTGGCATGTTGAGCTTTTTGGCGAGGCGGATCTGCTTTCGGAACACCTCTTTTTGAACCTCGGCAGGTGACTTGTCCCAGTGATAATCAAGACCCATTTCACCGATGGCTACCACTTTCGGATGGGCAGAGAGTTCTTCGATCCAGGCAAGGTGTTCATCTGTCATATCAACAGCGTCGACGGGATGCCAGCCGACGGCCGCATATAAAAAGTCATATTGTTCAACAAGTGCCATTGCCTTATTGATTGTTTTTTCATCAAAACCTACAACGACCATTTCTTTCACGCCTGCCTGCTGCGCACGTTCGATTACATCATTTACATCGTCTTCAAACTGATCGGCGTTCAAATGCACGTGGGTATCAAATAACATGTGTATCATCCTTTCTTTGCTTATTGCTTTTGTTAAACTCTGGTACTAATGCGCCGGTAAGCCATGTTTCACATGAAACAATCAACTTATTTAAAAATGATCTTTAACACAGCATGCTTATTAAGGACGTCCGATCTGCGGATTCAGGAATTCTGTTTTTTTTCAGGGATCAGCCAGCTGAATTCAATTTTCAGGAAAAAATAGACGGTTTAAGGAATAACAGCACATCTTCAGGGATTTACCTTCTGTTTCAAGGAATCCAGCCTCTATAGTAAGGAATCGCCTCGCTTTACACAACGCTACCCCAAACAATTCCTCCTGCCTGCTTCAGGCAAGCCCTGAATGCCGATGAAAAACCATCGTGCATTCAGGGTTCAAAGCAGCATTTACGAAAAAGACCCGGCAACTCGTGCCGGGCTCATCTTCTTATTTTACTTGAGCCCCGTTAGGAAGAGACTGATCGATCGTAGCAAGTTTTAAGTCTTTCCCTTCAGAACCTGCAAGCACCATCCCTTGTGACAATTCACCGCGAAGCTTCACGGGCTTCAGGTTTGTCACGCAGATCACTTTCTTGCCAACAAGCTCTTCAGGCTTATAGTGTTTAGCTATGCCGGATACGACCTGGCGCTTCTCAAAGCCGAGATCAAGCTGAAGCTTTAACAGTTTGTCGGCTTTTTTCACCGGCTCAGCTTCTAAAACTTCGGCAACCCTAAGCTCAACTTTTGTAAAATCATCGATCGTGATTTCATCCACTTGCGGAACATTCTTTTCTTTCTTTTCAGCTTCCCGGTTCTGCTCTTCCTCCGTAAGCACCTGTCCGCCCATGGATTCCACGATGTAGGCCACTTCCTCTTTTACATCAAGGCGCGGGAACAAAGGTTCACCTTTTTTCACGACACGGGACCCGTTCTTTAAGCGGCCGAATTGATGGAGACTCTCCCACTCTGTATCTTCCTCGGCTACTCCGAGCTGATTCCAGATTTTCTGAGGTGTTTCAGTCATGAAAGGCTGGATCATGATGGAGACGTGGCGGAGAGACTCTGCCAGGTGATACATCACGGAACCAAGCTGCTCTTTCGCCTCTTCATCTTTTGCCAGGATCCACGGCTGTGTTTCGTCGATATATTTATTTGTTCGGCTCACAAGCTGCCAGATGGCTGTCAGGGCAACGGAAAATTCCATGTCTTCCATGGCCGCTTCTACTTTTTCCACCGTAGCCTCTACAAGGTCAACAAGGGGTTCGTCGTAGGAAGTCGCATCTTTAACGTAATTCGGCACTTCACCGTCAAAATATTTATTGATCATGGCAACCGTACGATTCAGAAGGTTGCCAAGGTCGTTTGCCAGGTCATAGTTCAAGCGGTCAACGAACCCTTCCGGTGTAAAGACCCCATCAGAGCCGAAAGGAACTTCACGAAGGAGGTAATACCGAAGTGCGTCCAGTCCGTAGCGGTCAATTAAAGGAACGGGGTCCACAACGTTCCCTTTCGACTTGGACATTTTGCCGTCCTTCATGAGAAGCCATCCATGACCGAACACTTTTTTTGGCAGGGGAAGATCCAGCGCCATCAGCATAATCGGCCAGTAAATCGTATGGAAACGGACAATTTCTTTTCCTACAAGATGAACGTCTGCAGGCCAGTGCTTCTTATAGAGGGAATCGTCATCACTTGCATACCCAAGAGAAGTAATATAGTTGGAAAGAGCGTCGATCCATACATACACAACGTGCTTTGGATTACTCTTTACTTTTACTCCCCAGTCAAATGAAGTACGTGAAACGGCTAAGTCCTCCAGACCAGGTTTAATGAAGTTGTTGATCATTTCTTTTTTGCGTGATTCAGGCTGGATAAACTCAGGATTATCTTCATAATACTTCAGCAGTCTGTCAGCATATTTACTCATTCTGAAGAAGTAGGACTCTTCCCGGACTTTTTCAACAGGGCGTCCGCAGTCAGGGCAGTTTCCTCCTTCTGCCTGACGTTCCGTAAAGAATGATTCACACGGCGTACAGTAAAGGCCTTCGTACTCGTCCAAGTAGATATCTCCCTGTTCAAGGAGCTGGTCAAAGATTTTTTGAACCACGTCTTTATGCCGAGGTTCTGTTGTGCGAATAAAGTCATCATAGGAAATGTCCAGTTTACTCCACAGGCTTTTAATATTTTTAGCAGCTTCATCTACATAAGCCTGTGGACTGACTCCCTCTTCCTTTGCTTTCAGCTCAATTTTCTGCCCGTGCTCATCCGTTCCTGTAAGGTAACGCACATCGTACCCCCGAAGACGCTTGTAGCGTGAGATCGCATCACCCGCCACTGTTGTATACGCGTGACCGATGTGAAGCTTTCCGCTCGGATAATAGATCGGTGTTGTAATATAAAACGTTTTGTTTTCACTCATGTTTATCTTCCTCCTTCACCTTTGCGAGGCGTTTTTTTCCATAAAAAAAGCACCCATCCCTCAATTGGGACGAGAGCATCATACTCACGTGGTACCACCCAGATTCCCCTGTTTTTTCACAAACACAGGGCTCTATCGGTTACATTGTAACCAGTGCCTGTAACGCAGGCGTACGTCGCCCCCTTATGGCCAATGCCACTCGAAAGCGGAGCTCCTCTCCGGACCATATTCAAAAGGGCTGTTCATACCGGTTTTCAGCTGCCCCGGCTCTCTGGAAATGAATGCTCTCTTTCTACTCATCCGATCATTGGAAAACATCGTGTATTCTCATTAAAATATAACCAATGCCCCTGCCACTGTCAAGAAATCATAGCCCGGCAGATGGCAATACTTCTATTCAGTAACAAGTATTGACCAGACCTCCTTTAACTAAACCTTCTGTTAAAAAGTTCACACACACTTTACGCACCCAAAGTAATTTACCTTATTTTATGAAAAAAGGTGTCATTTTCCGTCAAACAGGGTAAAGGAATAATCAGGTGACCAGTATTACACCAACGTCTGATGAAGAAACGTGAGGTGGTTGGCTTTTTCTTACTCTAAACCGCACCCAAATGACCCGGTCGTTTGCAGCCAACTTTTTACGGACACTATTTTTCTTTCCAAATGCCGTTAATTATGGACACAAGCAGGAAGATCATGTCGAATGGTTTAGTGATTTTCTGTATAAAAGTCTTTCATTTTCGAAAATCAGTACTCTTTTCATTTACATTAAATTTAGGGAAGTAATTACCATATTCGCTGTTTTGTTTAGAAAACGCTGATAACACTGCATTTTATCGCCGTTTTACTAATCTTCAATTCTAAAAAATTGACAAAAACTTTGAATATAAACGTTTTCACGTTGACTTCTTTTGGAAGAGTTGGTATTCTAAGTTTGAAAGATTTTGTCGAAGTTTGACTACTCTATTTTTAAAAATACGAATTTTTCTTTATGGGAGGAGAATGATTCATGAAATCAACAGGTATTGTAAGAAAGGTCGATGAACTCGGCCGCGTGGTTATTCCAATCGAATTGCGCCGTACATTGGACATTGCAGAGAAGGACGCTCTTGAGATTTACGTGGACGATGATCGTATCATCTTGAAAAAGTACAAGCCTAACATGACTTGTCAACTTACTGGAGAGGTTTCAGATGACAACCTGTCCCTTGCCGGCGGCAAGATCATCCTAAGCCCTCAGGGAGCACAGGAAATCGTTAACGACCTTCAAAGCTACCTTGAGAAACAAAGCAAGTAAGCAGCTGAAACTTTAAAAGCCTGAAACCGTAATGGTTTCAGGCTTTTTTTTACTTAAGAGCCGTCTGTATGGTAAAGCTTATACACTTCCCGCTTGTTCATCTCTCTGTCCTTTGCGGTCTGCTTAATCGCGTCTTTTGATGATTCTCCTTTTTCCATATAGGCTTTTACATGTTCAACTGTATCAAGGGTTTCCCACCAAACTTCGCCGGTCTCGCCGCTGCTGCCTTCCGGTGCTCCTTCTACAAAAAGAACGCACTCTCCTTTGATCTGGTTTGCTTCACAATGCTCCAGGAGCTCCTTCAGTGTCCCACGGACAAATTCCTCGTATCTTTTCGTCAGCTCTCTGCATAATACGGCTTTACGGCTGCCTAACGTCTCCAGCATTTCTTTTAACGTGGCTGTAATCCTGTGCGGCGCCTCATAAAAGATCATCGTAGATTCATGATTTTTCCAGTAATTGAGTGTTTCTCGTTTGATTTTCTTTTTCCTATTCAAAAAACCGACAAAAGTAAACGAATCCGTCGACAATCCTGATGCAATAAGTCCGGTAACAGCCGCATTGGCTCCGGGGAGCGGGACAACGGTGATCTTTTCTTCTATACACCTGGCCACCAATTCCTGACCTGGATCTGAAATAGCAGGCATACCGGCGTCACTTACAAGAGCAATAATGCTTCCGTCAGCAAGTTTGTCTATAAGAAACTCTTCCCGTTCTGCTTTATTATGTTCATGATAACTCACAAGCTTTGTTTCAATCTCGAACACGTGGCAGAGGCGCTTTGTATTTCGCGTATCCTCTGCAGCAATCAAGTCTGCTTCCTTTAATATAGACACCGCCCGGTACGTCATATCCTCCAGGTTCCCGATCGGAGTCGGAACAAGATACAGCGTCCCTTTTTCATCTTGATCTTTAAAGCTTTTTTGAACAAACATCCTGCTCACCTCCTCTGTTCTATACTCTCTTTTAGTATAGATTGTTGCTAAGTGTACTTTATCATAAACACAGTTATAAATATAAAGCCTGGGTACCCTGTATTTCCGCGGGGGCGCCGGTGAGCCTCCTCCTGCTCCGCAGTCCGGGGTCTCACCCTGGCGCCAATTCCTGCAGGAGTATTCGGGTACTCCGGCTTCTTCATCTATTTACGAAAAACTACACTCGTTTTCCAAAACAGCCTTTCTTTAAAATTAACGCACGCTTCTGTGCCTTTGATAACTGTTTTATCCTGTACTCAGCTTTTAACGCTTCTCCCTTTGACAGGAACAGCTCTTCATAAACCACTTCCAGCGGCGCCCTGCCTCTCGTGTATTTAGCACCGAGACCTGATGCATGAGCCTGAAGCCGCTTCTCAACATTTGTCGTATATCCCGTGTAATACGTTCCGTCGTTACATTCCAGTATGTACACGTAATGACTACCATGATTCATAATGGTCTTTAAACTCCTTTAAGTACTGTCCGTCTTCTCCGTAAACTGAAATAGGAAAAAGAGTTTTCAGGCCTGGACTTCCGCTTTTCATGCTTTCGATCAGGACCATGTTCGCTTCTTTTCCCCGCTTTCCATGTACATACTGAATCCTCTTTGGCTCCAAGTCATATGTACGAAGAGCCGACATAATATCAGCCAGGCGTTCGGGTCTGTGTACAAGGGCAAATTTCCCTCGGTATTTTACCAGCCTGGAGGCAATCCGTACGACATCGTCTATCGTACATGTAATCTCGTGCCTCGCCAGAGAAATGGTTTTATTCTCGTTTCTGTCCCGCTCGTTCACTGTCATGGGAAAATAAGGCGGGTTACAGGTAACCACATCATACCGCCCCCAAGCCACATCGCCATGAAGCTTCGTAATATCCTGATGAATGACGTTCACCTGTTTATCCAGACCGTTATTCTTCATATTTCTTAGCGCAAGATCCACAAGAGGTTCCTGAATCTCCACCGCATCGATCGGGGCATCGGTTCTTTTCGTGAGCATCATTGGGATCGCTCCGTTCCCTGCACACAAGTCAATCATCCGCCCGCCCCGCTTCGGTATGCTTGCGAACTTTGATAGTAATACCGCATCTGTCGAAAAAACAAACACGTCTCGCCTTTGTATAATACCTAGTTTTGTTCCGGGTAAAAAGTCAACACGCTCTTCGTGATGTTGTTTGTCCATACACGTACTCCCCTGTTCAAATGATGGAAAAAAAGTCTTCCCGGTATGAACTCGGAAAGACTTGAATACGATTATTTTTTATTGAGAAACGAGAGGCAGAATAAACAATCGCCTTCTTTACGAATGCTCCCATAATGCAGATTGCAGATATGAAAGCCTTCCTGATAAAGACGGGCCAGGTTATCGTACCCTTCGCCGAATTCCGTTTGCTTCGCTTCTTTACGGTCAGGCTTTGACATTTTCCGCTGGGGTTTTTTCTGATCTTTTGCCTGGGTTTTCCCATCAAGACGTGTGCGCAAATGATTGTTTTCAATCGACAAATGATGGTTTTCTTCAAGGAGAAGAGCAAGCTGCTCCTTTAATTCCCCAAGCTCATGATGTAGACCGCCAATGCGCTCTTCCATATGGCTGACGCGTGCAAAAATCTCTTTTTTATTCACGATCCCCACACCTCATTAATTCGTGGTTTCGTTGGCGATTGCTCCTTCTTTCATGAGTTCATCCAATGTATACTCGACCACGCGCTGCGCTTCAAACAACTCGACTTGCACAAGGCGCTCAAGCATATTTAATCCAACCACTTTCCCTTTACCATAGCTTGTTTTAATATGCTCATTTATATCCGGTAATTCTTTTTTCGCGCTTTCGTACATGTCGTTTTCATACTTCAGACAACACATTAAGCGCCCGCAGAGACCGGATATCTTTGTAGGATTAAGAGAAAGATTCTGATCTTTTGCCATTTTAATGGACACAGGCTCAAAGTCACCCAGAAACGTTGAACAGCAGAGCATACGTCCGCAAGGCCCGATGCCTCCAAGCATTTTAGCCTCGTCCCGCACCCCGATCTGTCTTAATTCAATACGTGTGCGGAAAATGGAAGCAAGGTCTTTTACAAGCTCACGGAAATCAATCCTTCCGTCTGCAGTAAAGTAAAAGAGAATCTTATTTCGGTCGAATGTATATTCCACGTCCACAAGCTTCATTTCAAGCTTATGTTCGTCGATTTTTTTAAAGCAGACATCAAAGGCCTTTTTTGCTTCTTCACGGTTTTCCTGAACCACGAGCTTATCCTTTTCCGTGGCAAGCCTGAGAACGCTTTTTAAAGGTAGCACGACATCCTTTTCATCAACCTCTTTGGGGCCGATGACGACTTTGCCGAATTCCACGCCTCTCGCAGTCTCAACAATGACATAATCGTCTGTGTTTATATCTATTGTACCCGGAGAAAAATAATAGATCTTCCCCGCTTTTTTAAATCGGACACCTACTACTTGATGCACGTTATCCCTCCTGTAACCGAAGGAGCAGCTGCTCCATAACCAACTGAGGACTGGTATTTGCATCGAGACGGCGTTTTGCCTCAAGAATCGCAGTCAGGTTATTTCCCAGTTTCATCTGGGACACCTTCAATGCCTCGTCTTTAAGACGCTCTTCCTGATCGAAGAAGACAAGTTCATTCTGCTGATCCAGTTGCATACGAATCACATCTCGGTACCAGATCATTAAGAGGTCGAGACCGGTTTGCATCTCACTTTTTTCTTTAAAAAAGCCCATCCAGCCATCCTGAAGCATTAAATAAGCGTACCTTGGACGCTTAGATACTTCATCTGTTAATTGTATCACTTTGGTTCTTGCCTGTGCAATCCAATTCTCTTCACAGAGCCCTTTTGCTTCCTCCAGATCGGAGGTCAGCTGTGCGGCCACCTGGGCCTGGGCTTTAGAGATACCTTCTTTGATCATTTCCTTAACAAGCTTGTCCGGTGGTAAAGGAGCAAAAGAGAGCACCTGGGACCGCGATACAATTGTTTTAAGAATCCGGTGGTACTGTGTAGTCATCAGTACCGCCAGAGCCTCTCCGTCCGGTTCTTCGAGGAATTTCAGGATACTGTTGGCGGCATTGGGCGTCATTTTCTCCGCATCCTCTACAAGATAGACCTTTTTAGCGGACTCCATTCCCCGGTAACTGAACTCTTTTTTCAAATGACGGATCTGGTCGACTTTAATTGTCTGCCCGTCCGTTTTTATCAAATGAACATCGGGATGGTTACCCGATTTGATCCGCCTGCAGTCAGAGCACCTTCCGCAGGGCTCTCCGTCATTGACATCTGAGCAGAAGAAAGACCTGGCAAGCTGCTGTGCCACCTGACGCTTTCCGGTCCCTCTTCCTCCTTCAAACAAATATGCATGGGCAAGGCGGTTTTTTTTCAGACTGTTATTTATCATCTTAACAACCGTAGGCTGAGTGCTTGCTAGTTGTTCCCAATTCATGTACTAGCCTCCATTAAAACTTTTCGAACTGGTCTACCGGCAGTACAAAGACTGTTGCTCCGCCTACCTGTACCTCGACAGGATAGGGAACGTAGGAATCGGCATTGCCTCCCATAGGCGAGATCGGTGCAACAAGCTGCTCCCGGGACTTGCAGTTATCATTAATGATCTTAAGAACATCGTCCACATTCTCATCTTCGGTACCAATCATAAAGGTGGTGTTTCCCGCTTTCAGGAACCCGCCTGTACTGGCAAGTTTTGTTGCCTGATGGTTATGTTCAACAAGCGCATCTGAAAGGCGGTTGCTGTCTTTATCCTGTACCACAGCTACAATTAATTTCATCGTAACTTCCTCCTTGTGTACCGAGCAGGGGTTAAACCTGCTTTCTTTTCTATATTATAACAGCTAAAAGGTCAATCTGTGACAGACCTCTCCCTGTTTTTAAATACATTTAGCGTTTTTCGGCGTCCATATTAAGGAAAGAACGGATTTTAACCCATGCTTCCTCAATAACCTGATCGAGGCTTTCTTCTGCATTGATTGTCTGAATCCGTTCAGGATCCTTTTTCACAAGAGACTGGTACGCTTCTCTTACACGATAGTGAAAATCAAGCTTTTCCTGATCAAGCCGGTTATTTTCTCTTCCATCATTATCTGATATTCGGGACAGGCCCACTTTCGGATCAAGGTCAAAGTACAGCGTAAGGGACGGCATCAGCCCTGCAGTGGCAAAAAGATTCATATTCAGGACTTCTTCTACACCAATTCCTCTGGCCACTCCTTGATAGACTAGGCTGCTGTCTATAAACCGGTCACAAAGAACCAGGTTCCCTTTCTCAAGCTCAGGCAGTACCGTTTCCACAAGATGCTGCCTCCGTGCAGCAGCATAAAGGAGAGCTTCCGTCCTTTCATCCATTTCTGTATGAGCAACATCCAGGATGATCTGCCTGATTTTTTCAGCAATCACACTTCCTCCGGGCTCCCGTGTACTCGTTACAGTACAGCCCTCTTTTTCCAGTTTATCTTTAATGGCACGAAGGACCGTTGTTTTACCCGCACCTTCGCCCCCTTCAAATGTTATAAACAAACCATTCACGTTAGAATCTCCTCACTTTTCAATCCTTCTTGTATACTTTAAGCCCTTTATGAAGCCATGCTGTGCCGGTTTGAAACGAAGCTCCCGATTCAATAAGCTCCTTTAACCTTTCAAGCTGGCGGGGCTTGATCCGCTCCCCGTTCATAATAAGGGGAATGCCCGGTGGATAAGGGACAACATCTTCTGCCGCCACCTGCCCGGCAGCGTCTTGAACATCATGAAAGCATGTCTCTTTTGAAGCCATTTCTTTATACGAAAATGAAAGTTCAGTCACCGGCTCTCTTAACGCTTCGATAGCGATACATTCTTTTTCACGTATTACCGGATAATGACTGACAGCCTCCCTTATTTTTTCAACTGTATCACACCATTCCAATGATAAGGGAAGGGTTAACACAAGGTAATTGTCATTTGCCAGCTCAGGATAAATACCGTGGCTGCTTAAAGAATTCTGAAGCATCAGTCCAGTGGCAGTCGAACGGCTGATCAACACAATCTTTAAAGGATCCTGGAGAAATTCAGCGATCTTCAAGGGAGCTATATCCCACTGTGGTATTGTCCCCAGCTTCTTTCTAAAGTCCGCTGCTTTTTTATATAATCTCTCATAACGATCGGGTAAAAATGCTGCCAGGTATGCTCTTGCCGCATCCAGTGATGCCATTAAAGGATAGGATGGGCTGCTTGATTGAAACATACGCAGGTGGCGCTTGACCGCAGCTTTGTCAACCCGCGACCCCTGCATGTGCAAGAAGGCCGTCATTGTCATTGCCGGCAACATCTTATGGGCCGACTGCACAACAACATCAGCCCCGGCTTTAAGGGATGAAGCCGGCCAGTCCCGCTGGACTTCAATCAAGTGTGCGCCATGAGCTTCATCTACCATCACCATAACTCCTGCTTCATGAGCTTTTTTAATTATAAGCTCCAGCGGCTGTACATACCCTTCATAGGTTGGTGAGGTCAGAATGAGTCCTTTCGCCTCCGGATATAGTTTCAGCGCATCGTTAACAGCATTCAGGTCCGCTCCTAGAAGCATTCCGGTTTCATTATCTATAACCGGCTCAATAAATACCGGTCTTGCTCCTGAAACCTCCAGGCCGTGAAACACAGACTGGTGACTGTTCCGCTGGACAAGAACAATATCATTTACGGAAAAGGACCCCACTATCATGGCCAGATTACCGGCTGTAGAGCCGCCTACAAGAAAGGAGGTGTGTTCTGCACCATACAGATCTGCAGCCAGTTGTTCAGCATCACCAATCACACCTTCCGGATGATGCAGGTCATCCATCCCTTTAATCTCTGTTACATCTATAGAGAGAACGTCATTAAAAAGGCGGTGTGCCTCTTCTTGAAAGACAGTTCCATTTTTATGTCCGGGGACGTGATAGGAGACAGGGGCTGTGTTTTTATATGTAATCAATTGTTCGACTAAGGGCATACGCCGCTGGTCCATTTATGAGTTCACCTTCAATCAGCTTTGCTCCCTTTATTATACTAGAGATGAATGCTTTTTTGTAACTGCACAAGCCGGCATGGATATTTGGCATGGGGAAGTGTTTTCACACCTGAGACAATAATAAAAAACAGACACCTCTGCCTCAGCAACAGGTCATCTGTTTTTTTTGATATTCCTATTCAATTTTGCACCAGCCCTTTAATGGATTGACCGTTTGTTTTGAAACAATGAATCTCTTATTTTTCTCAACTTCAGCAAATACTCCTGATATTCTGCCTCTGACGTGTCTGTTGAGACCAGATCATGCTCACAGGATTCACAAATAAAGTGGTCTAATAAGTGAATACCGTGTCCTTTTTCTTTTTTACAAATCAAGCATTCTTGTAACTGATCTGTTTGTTTCGATGCCAACATTCCTTTCATCGCTTCTCCACCTCCATTCCCAGTATGGACGAGAAAAGGCAGATTTATTCGAATTTGGTTGATGCTTCACTATATGCAGTGTTCTTCGTCCTTGTGCCCAATTTTAAAGAGGACAAAATAAAAAGAAACAGGGTATAGTGTGGAGAAGATCTGTATGACAGGAAGGGGCGGTTTATGAAAAAAATGTTTCTTTTTGTATGGATATTGTTGCTAAGCTACACTATTTTTCTGGCTCCCGGACACGGATTTGGGGACGACCCAACCGCCAGGGCCTTAGTATCAGGGGATTTTTCCAATGTTGATCCTCTCGTTACAGCCGTATTCAGCATGCTTGGTCTTTATCCGGTTATTTTCCTGATGCTTTTAATTCCAAAAGACCGTTGTCGCTGGCCTGCCTGGCCTTTTGCTCTTTTTTCGTTCGGACTCGGAGCTTTTAGTATTCTCCCTTACCTGGCTTTTCGTAAAGATGTGACCCGACGGGAAGCGAGGGGGCCTGGCTGGCTTAGAAGTGTCCTGCTCCATCCTATCACCATCGTGTTTGCCTTATTTATTGCAGTAACTTTATATTTGACCGCCATTACCGGTGGTTCCGTAACCGCTTATGGAGAGGCGTTTATGTCTTCTCACCTCGTAAGTACAATGACAGTCGATTTGCTTGTCGTAGTATGGATTACATTCTGGCTGGCTAAATATGAATGGCACCTCCGCTTCTCCTGGCTTGCTTTCATTCCGGCAGTGGGAGTGCTGGTCTTGCTCCTTCAAAGAAAGAAGCTTTCCGTGGAGGAGAGTAATGAGGATCGGTAGATATTGGGAGGAAGGTGTTTGGAGTGAAAAGGGAGGTGGCGGCCTCCAAGGCCGCCTTCTTTTTTAACTGCGACCGGGTGTTCAGGCTAAATGAAAATTTGTCAGGATAAGTGCTCCATTTTTCAGGATATCTTTTTATTCAGAGGTGCGATTGTTCGGGAAACCCGGTCCACGGCCTGCTTTTACATCCTCCCCAAACAGCACAAAAAAGCACCCGCTTTAAAAACGGGTGCTTTTTCTTATTGCCCAGCGACGTCCTACTCTCACAGGGGGAGAGCCCCCAACTACCATCGGCGCTGAAGAGCTTAACTTCCGTGTTCGGCATGGGAACGGGTGTGACCTCTTCGCTATCGTCACTGGACAAATCAT
>NZ_RHIB01000006.1 GCF_003710255.1 Alteribacter keqinensis
CTGACGTCAGGGGAGCAAGCTCCCCATCAGTCCGCTCGACTTGCATGTATTAGGCACGCCGCCAGCGTTCGTCCTGAGCCAGGATCAAACTCTCCATAGAAAGTTTGATGTCTCTGACATCATTTAATTCATTCATTGACGGGATAACTTGTCATTATCCCACGTTTCGCTTGGCTTTTTGTTTAGTTTTCAAAGGTCACTGTCTTTCGTTTGCCACCGTGTCTTTCGCGGCGACAAGTAATAATATATCATCTGCAGTTTTTTAAGTCAACAAGTTTCATAAACTTTTTTATTTTTATTCTCTTTTTTAAAAGTGGACGTTTCCTGTTCACTTTGAACTGCTCAAACAATATACCAGACCAGCCGCCTTGTGACAACTTAAGATTTAGAGATTAAGGCATGATTGTCATGTCAATCAGTAAGAGTACGATGATGCCCGGTATTCCGAGAAAGCCTGTAACAGCTGCAGTAAAGACATTAATAGGAAGCTGATAGTCAAACAAAGATCCAAAAGCATTTAAAAAAAATAAAAACAAAGCACCGATCAGAATTTTGATAGCACCCTGCCCGATCCACCGGAGAGGTTTCATCGGCGCTCCTAATATAAGCAGCAAAAAAATGCCTGCTCCAAGAAGAGATAATACAAAGATAGGTTCCATTACTCCTTCACACCTTTGCTCTTTTTTAAGGCCCGACCACTATGACAAGCCTATCTCTACTCTATGCAGACATTTTTATCAGCAGAACTGTCACCGGATCTTAGAGGTCCGTCTGTGACGAATCTCTTTTAATAGAAAAAGATACTTCGCTTCTGTCAGTTTGGATTTATATAGAAGGTGATCCTGGTAATCAGAACTGTGGGCAAGCATGGCCTTTTGCTGATCGAGACTCTCCTTTAGTCCATCAATCTCTTCGAGGAGACGCTCGTCTCCTTTACGGCGAACCTTTCTTTTTTTACGGAAAAACATGATGTCCTCCTTTTAATCTATAGCTCTCTTCTACCCTCAATTGCTTTGGAGAGAGTTACTTCATCTGCATATTCAAGGTCACCGCCGACAGGCAGTCCGTGTGCAATTCTTGTTACCTTTATACCGGTAGGCTTTACAAGACGTGAAATATACATCGCCGTGGCCTCTCCTTCAATGTTGGGGTTCGTTGCGATGATTACTTCCTGAACGGTGTCATCCTGAAGTCTTTTTAGCAAGTCGGGAATATAGATGTCTTCGGGTCCTACGCCATCCATAGGAGAAATAGCTCCGTGGAGAACGTGATACAGACCGGAGTATTCGCGCATTTTCTCCATTGCAATTACGTCTTTGGATTCCTGGACAATACAAATAATAGATTGGTCCCTGGCTTTATCATCACAGATCCGGCACGGGTCCGTATCGGTAATATGATGGCAGACAGAACAGTAGGTAAGGTTCCTTTTCGCGTTTACCAAAGCTTTTGCAAAATCGAGGACATCGTCCTCTTTCATATCCAATACATAAAAAGCCAGCCTTGCAGCGGTTTTCGGACCGATACCCGGCAGGCGCATGAATCCCTCAATCAGTTTTGAAATCGGTTCTGGGTATTGCAAGTGAATCCACCTTCCAATATGAACAAAAGTAGAGTCAGGCCTGCTTCTGTTCATGTATTAGCGGCCTGCAGTACACGGTTCACCCGGTGATCAGTCACCTTACTTTGACGCATAGCGGGTTTGCCCATTGTCTGATCAGCCTTATTACACTCTGTTTTTTCAGTCAGATATATAGTAATACGGGGCTCGCTCAAAACTTTGTGTGAGCCAGCCCCATTTCATCCTTAAAACATTCCCGGTAGGTTCATTCCTTTAGTGAATTTGCCCATTCTTTCATTAATTAGTTCATCTACCTGAGTAAGAGCTTCGTTGGTAGCGGCTAAAACGAGGTCTTGCAGCATTTCTACGTCGTCAGGATCGACAACCTCCTCGTTAATCTGGATGTCCACCACTCGCTTTTCACCAGTTACTACAACTGTGACCATGCCCCCGCCTGCAGTTGCCTGTACTGTTTCTTCTTTTAACTGCTCCTGCGCTTTTGTCATTTCCTTTTGCATCTTTTGCATCTGCTTCATCATATTACCCATGTTTTTCATCTTTAGTTTCCTCGCTTTCGTATAGTTAAAATTCGTTTATTCTTTTACTTCCACCAGGTCTTCACCCATAAGCTTGATAGCTTCTCCTACGACCGGGTCTTCCTCTTCCTCGCCTTCGTCCCCACGCTGTTCTTTAACAAAGGTATCCTTTGTTTCTTCCCAGTGGATGGTAAGGATCGTAAGCACGGTAATTTGTTTACCTGTCACCGACGAAAGAACGTCTTCAACAATTGACCGGAACTTCGTATCAATCATATCGCGGTGCATTTCATTTTTAAAGGCCAGGACTACTTTATCGCCCGAACTTGCAACTGGCTTACAGTCACTCAGCCAGGCAGAGGCAGGTACACTTTTCCCTTTAACCTGTTCTGAAATTTGTCCCCACTTACTTGTGAGAGACTGGAGTTCTGCCTTGCTGGCACCGGAGAGCATTTCCCTTACCCTGCCCATCTGACTGCGGCTTTTGCCGGCTGAGGCAGCACGGCTTCTTGGTACCGGCTTCTTTTGAGGCTGGGCATCGGCCTGCTGCACCCCGTTTCCTGCGCCTCCACCCGGGCTTGCCTGGAGCTGCTTAATTGTCTTTTCCAGTTCATTAACTTTTGAGACAAGTTGCTTTACCGTATCGGAATCAGCCCCTCCGGTTTCAGCAGGTTTACTCTCGTGACAGGCCCGCACTGCAAAGAGCTCAAGGAAAACCTTCGGGTGATTGGACCACTTCATTTCCTGCTGGAAGTGGTTTAACAGGTCCATGACTTTATAGATCCATTCGGACGGCAGTTCTTTCGACAGCGAGATGAATGTTTCATCTGCTGTCACCCTCTCCATGGAGTCTTTTAAAGACGGAGCCGTCCTGTATAATAGAAGATCTCTGTAGAAATAGATCATATCTTCTATGAAGCGGTTTGGATCTTTTCCTTCTTTTACTACAGCATCAATTGACGTGAGGGCTTTGGCTACGTCCTGTTCTTTCAAAGCCTGGGCAATATCGAATAAGAGTTGCTGTGAAACGGCTCCGATAATTGACAGCACATCCTGAAGAGTAACTGCCGACTCAGAATAGGAGATAGCCTGGTCAAGAAGACTTAAGGCATCCCGCATACCACCTTCAGATGCCCTTGCAATCATTGCCAGCGCATCTTCCTCGACAGCGATATCCCCAGCCTGGACGATCTCCTTCATTCGATTAATCATGGAATCAGGGGAGATTCGTTTAAAGTCAAACCGCTGACACCGCGAAATGATCGTAAGGGGGATCTTATGGGGTTCAGTGGTAGCCAGTATAAAGATGACGTGCCTCGGTGGTTCTTCCAAGGTCTTCAGTAAAGCATTAAAAGCACCTGTCGACAGCATATGTACTTCATCAATAATGTACACTTTATACTTAACTGCACTCGGGGCAAATTTCACTTTATCCCTTATATCCCTTATTTCATCGACACCATTGTTACTTGCAGCATCAATTTCCATTACATCAACGATGGATCCATCTGATATTCCGCGGCAGGAAGTACATTGGTTACAAGGTTCCTCTACAGGTGCATGTTCACAATTTATTGCTTTTGAAATAATCTTAGCCGCACTCGTTTTACCGGTTCCACGAGGGCCGGTAAACAAATAGGCGTGGGAGAGCTTTTGTTGAACTAAAGCATTTTTTAATGTTGTCGTGATGTGCTCTTGTCCAACAACGTCCGACAGCACTCTTGGACGCCAGACGCGGTAAAGCGCTTGGTAACTCATGTTTCTCCCCCTTTAGGTCAATCCCTGAAGAGACTGAATGCATTCTGATAGTGTAAAAACACATTTGTTTGCTTCCTTCTTCTTTTACTCTCTTTATTATACCGGCTCATCTTCCCTTTTTCAAAACGATTCTTCCCGGAAGTTCATTTATTTCAATGGCTCTGTTCAGTCCGGATGAAAATCTTCGTGGCCTCGCGTCAGCACTGCAAGTGGCCGGAATCTTTTTACCCGCTCATAAAAAAGGACAGCCGCCTGTTATGCGACTGTCTTCTTCATTATGTATAAAGCCGTGCACCTTCCTTTGGGATTAACACCCCAGGCGTTACCTAAGCAGTTAGCTCGATCCAGGCGACTCCACGGCACACAGAAGGTACCGCTTAGTGCTGCTTCCTTCCGGACCTGACACGATTCACGGATTTCCGTTGCGTGGAACCCAGATGTCAACACCACTTACTTAGGTCAGACCCTACGATGCTAAAACCGGGGGAAGGAATTCGACCTCGCTATAGCGGATTGCGAGTACAGGGCACCGCTACCTCCCCGTCTAGCACGGCAAAGTTGATAACATATTTGGTTGCATCACTATCAGCGACGCAATTACTAGTATAATCGGTTTAGCCCTCAATTGCAATAGATAGGGTTTGTAAATATCTGTAATGTTTTCTGTCATTTATTCGTCTTCAGACTTTTCCTTTTTCGCTTCTCCTTCCTCAAGCTTTGCGATCTTCGCCATAATAATATGGGGAGGGGTATGCATGATATGCTCGATGGGCATATTTAATTTTTTTGACAGCACTTGGGCTGTTTCAAGTGAGAATTTGTTCGGCTGCACAAAACATCATCCTTTCTTTTCTTCCATAAATTCCGCCTTATTTCTTTTCTTACGTTCCCGAAGCTTCCGGAAAAACGAAGTAAGAAGGTTGGAACATGTTTCTTCCATTATACCTGAGGTTACGTAAGCCTGGTGGTTAAAGCGCGGCTCGTCTGTCAGGTTCATGAGCGTTCCGCAACAGCCTGCTTTAGGATCGGCCGCCCCATAGACTACTCTTTCAATTCGGGATTGCACAATCGCCCCTGCACACATTGGACATGGCTCCAGGGTTACATAGAGCGTGCAGTCAACAAGCCGCCAGCTTCCGACAGCCTCACACGCTCCCTGAATTGCTGTCATTTCAGCATGGGATGTGGCCAATTGTACCGATTCTCTCAAGTTATGACCTCTCCCAATTACCTTGTTATCTTTTACGATTACAGCTCCTATGGGTACTTCGCCTTTATCTTCCGCTTTTTCAGCTTCAGCTACAGCCTCTTTCATCCAGCGCTGATCCGGGTCATTATTCCGTATGTTCATTTTTTTATCCTCATTCTTTTACTTATTGCTTCGATTGTACTTGAATTCCCCCGACATCTCAACAGAGGGGCGGTTACATCCACGTCTGATTTTGTCTGAATTCCCCGGGAAATTTTGTTCATTTTTGAAAAATGCTGTTCTATCGGGAAATTTGCTTTGTTTGCTTTATACGAAAACAACGAAACAAAAAAGCGCGGGATCCGCGCTTTCTGATGGACTTCATTTATTTTGAGTAAAGAAAAGGCCTGCATAACCTGTCCATTCATTGTGTTTGAAATAGAACAGGCTATGCGGCCTCATATTTATCTTGCTGATTTAGGGTTGAAGGCATCCTTGATTCCTTCCCCGATGAAATTGATAGCGAGGATCGTAAAGGTTATCGCCAGTGCAGGTGGCACCCAGATCCACCAGAATGAACGGATAACATGAGGCTGTCTTGCTTCCTGCATCATATTTCCCCAGCTTGGTGTACCTGATGGAACACCGAACCCTAAGAAACTTAATCCTGTTTCAACAACAATCATTACAGCTAAGAGTAAAGTAGCCTGTACGATGATCGTTGTCATAACGTTAGGTAATAAATGCTTTCGAATAACCTTTAATGGTGAGCCTCCAATGGAGATTGCCGCCATTACGTATTCGTTTTCCTTCTCAGACATCGTCTTACTCCGCACAACCCGCGCTGCTCCAGTCCAGGATAATGCACTAATTACGATAATAAGCGCCCATATCCCTGCATCACGGAAGATCGATGCAAGTACGATAACAAAAACGAGGAATGGAAAGTTCATTACAAAGTCCGTAAAGCGCATGAGTACTGCATCAACCCATCCACCGTAGTATCCTGCAATGGACCCGATAAATGTTCCGATGATAACGACAGAAATCATACATACAAAACCAATCGTCAGTGATGTCCTTGCTCCATATAAGAGAAGGGATAGAATGTCACGACCGGAATTGTCTGTTCCCAGCAGATATCCGCCTCCAGGAGGCTGATTACGGTTCATTATATCGACCCGGTTAGGATCAAACGGTGCAATGAACGGTGCCAGATAAGCAAGAATCGTTACAAGAACAAGAAATGCAATACTGATCATTGCCAGCTTATTTCGAAACAGTTTGCGGCGAGCAATCGACCATGGGGATTGCTTTTTGGCCTTATTTTTCAATTCCTCTGCTTTTTGAGCATCTACAGTTGCTGCCATTTTTCCACCTCTATTCTACCCTTATCCTTGGATCTACTACACCGTACACGAGGTCAGCTATTAAGTTACCGATGAGCGTTGCAATCGATAGCATTAACGTAATCGCGAGTACGACAGAGGAGTCTCTGTTATCAATTGAACTGATTAGTAATTGTCCAATTCCAGGATAAGAAAACACTGTTTCGATAATGACGGCTCCGCCAATAATACTTGCAATGTCAAAACCAAATAACGTTACGATCGGAATCACGGAGTTTCGCAGAATATGTTTGTTATAAATGCGACTTTCGGGTGTTCCTTTCGCACGCGCTGTTCGAACATAATCTTTTTGAGCACTTTCGATAATATCATTACGTAAAAACTGAGTGTAACTGGCTGTAGTAAGACCACCAAGTACTAAAGCAGGCAGTGCAGCGTGCTTTAATTTACTCAGGTAATATTCCATTGTCCCAGGTTCCACTCCCGAGCTAATACTCCCAGTTGCAGGGAACCAGCCGAGTTGGAAAGAGAATAGAAAGATTGCAAAAATAGCAGCTACGAAACTTGGAATTGCCAACATCAAATAGTTTAAGCCTTGAATTCCGTAATCTCCGATAGTATAAGGGTTACGACCCGCATACCGTCCCATGAAAAAGGCCAGGATGTACGTAATAATCAATGAAAGAACCGAAAGCAGAATTGTGTTCGGCAGCCGCTGACCAATGACTTCCGTTACTGGCATCCGATGATTATAAGAACGGCCGAAATCCCACTGCAGGATATTTCCTGCCCATCTGGCATACTGCACATGCACAGGGTCATTCAGTCCAAGTCTTTCTCGCATCTCTTCTACGTATTCAGGTGACGAATTTGCTGGATCAATTTGCCCCGAGAGGGCATCCCCTGGCATGGCTAATGCCAGGGCAAATACTACAATGGAGATCATAACCATGATTGGAATCATGATGAGAATTCTGCGTAATGAGTAAAGTAACATGATCATTTCTCCTTGCTGAGGACTCGTTGAAGTACCCTCTTCGTGTTACAGGATTCTTAGTTCTCTCTGTACCATAGGTGCGGATCAGTAATCGCATCTCTGATGTCCGGTGTTACACCTTGAACTTCAGAGTTGATCGCGTAAATAGTGATTGGAGAGCTAAGTGGAACAAGCGGCAGCTCTTCGTTAACAAGCTGGTGCCACTCTTGGTATACTTCCGTACGGTAGTCGATATCTAACGCTTCCTCGCTCAACCCGCGGGCGATAAGCTCTTCAGAATCTTCGTTTACCCAACGTGGGAAGTTCCAGAAGTCGTTTTCTTTCCAAAGACCAGTTGGATCCGGATCAGCAGACAGACCCCATGCACCCATGAACAAGTCGATGTCTTCATCGTCTTCTTCAACTAAGTCATAGAAAAGGTTGAATTCAAAAAGTTGACCATTTTGTAACTGTGCGTTAATTCCTGCATCCTGCAGGTTTTGAACGATATACTGGGCACGTGGCTCAGAAATATCAGTACCGCTCATTGCCATGAAGTTTACAGAGAACTCTTCTCCGTCCGGAGTTTCAACAAATCCGTCACCGTTTGTATCTTCATATCCAGCTTCAGCAAGAAGCTCCATTGCACGTTCAGGATCGTACTCATACTGATTAAGAGTAGACTCATCCGGGTAAGCCCAGCTGATTACAGATTCAGGTGCGTTGATTACAGTACCGTAACCTTCGCTGAATGAATCGATGATTCCTTGACGGTCAATTGCATGTGCAACTGCCTGACGTACACGTACATCTTCAAACTTAGGGTTGTCCATGACGTTTTTCTCGCCATCCCAGTGACCTAATTTAAAGCCGATATAGCTGTAAGAAAGTGCTTCTACTTCTTCAAGGTATACATTGTCGTTACCTTCAAGCTGAATCGCCTGGCTAGGTGGTAAGTCAATGATGTCAACTTCGCCCTGTGCAAGAAGTTCACCGGCCATTGCGCCGTCAATTACTTTGTAAACAACGCCATCAAGGTTAGGTGCACCTCTCCAGTAGTCTTCAAATGCTTCAAATTCTACCTGCTCACCAGGTACGATGTTTGTTACTTTGTAAGCTCCAAGACCAACAGGGTTACGACGAACCTCGTCAGACTCTTCCATCTCAGCTACTTCAAGGTGCTCGAGGTGAGCTTTTGGCATTGGGTATGTCCAAAGGTTGCTGATTGTGTTTGGGGCAGCCTCTGTAACTGTTAATTCAATTGTATAGTCATCAACAAGGTTGATACCGGAAATTTCGTCGGCGTCACCGTCCTTCATTTCCTGTGCGCCTTCAATCATTTCAACGTTTGAAAAACGTACACCTGGGTAATCCGGGTGAGCAATGACTTCCCACGCGAATTTAAAGTCTTCCCCAGTTAGTTCTTCACCGTTGTGCCACATTACGCCTTCTTCAAGTTCGAACGTGATAACAGTACCGTCATCAGAAATGTCAAACTGAGCAAGGTGTGGTTCCGGCATTAAATCATCACCTGTTTTTACAAGTGCATCACCGCTAAAGATTTTTAGTGCAAGGCTGTCATCCTGACCGCCATAAAATGACCAGTCAAATGTTCCTGCAAATGGTTGTGTGTAACCGTATGTTACAGTTCCACCTTGTGGTGCATCTTCTTGTGCAGTGTCGTCTCCGCCTTCTTCATCGGCATCAGCGTCTGCATCAGTGTCTTCTTCTCCGCCTTCTACTTCTTCGTCTGCGTCAGTATCTGCAGGCTCGTCTCCGTCGCCGCCGCAGGCTACAACGAAAATCGAGATTGAAAGAAGCATCGCTAAGAGTAGCAATAATGATTTTCTCATCCTGATAAATCCCCCTTAATAAATGTGTTTGATCCAGTCAAAAAACGGTTAATCGTAAAGTAAGCACGAAACGCGGTGCTCCCGATTCACCTCCTTCAACTGAGGTTTTCTTTCGCTGCACTGAGGCATGGCTTCCGGACAGCGTGGATGAAACGCACAGCCAACAGGTGGATTCTGAGGGCTCGGTACGTCACCTTTTAAAATGATACGGGCACTCTTATTACGCGGATCAGGCATAGGAATCGCAGAGATCAGCGCTTTTGTATATGGGTGTTTCGGGTTCGCGTAAAGGTCGTCAGCATCAGCAACTTCAACAAGGTTACCGAGATACATAACGCCGATACGATCACTCATATGTTTAACAACACTCAGGTCATGAGCGATAAACAGCAAAGTCAGGTTAAACTCTTTTTGAAGACTCTTAAGCAGGTTCAGCACCTGTGACTGTACAGATACATCAAGGGCAGATACAGGCTCGTCCGCCACAATCAGCTTCGGCTTCAGTGCAAGGGCACGGGCAATCCCGATACGCTGGCGCTGCCCTCCGGAAAATTCATGAGGATATTTAAAGTAGGCATCTTCAGGAAGCCCTACTTTAGTAAGCAGGTCCATAACTTCATCCCTGACTGCTTTTTCCGACACTCTGCGGTAGTTAAGGATCGGTTCGGATACGATGCTCCCTACCATCATTTTCGGGTTCAGCGATGCGTACGGATCCTGGAAGACCATCTGAATATCTTTACGCATGTTGCGAAGACGCGATCCGTAAATGCTTGTGATGTCTTCTCCTTCGAAAAAGATCTTACCGCTTGTCGGTTTAAACAAACGAGTGATCGTTCGGCCGGCAGTGGATTTCCCGCACCCCGACTCCCCAACCAGACCGAATGTTTCTCCGCGCTTAAGCTCAAACGAAATATTATCTACGGCTTTAACATCACCAATCTTTTTTCTGAAAAAGCCGCCCAGTACAGGGTAATATTTTTTTAATTCTTTAATTTCCAGCAAATGTTCTGACTTTTGTGATTGTGTCATGCTCGCACCTCCGCTTTTTTGCCAGGCTGACTTGTTTCGTAAAGGAGACAGCGAACGGCGTGGCCTTTATTCGTTTCACCCAGCTGCGGATCAATTTGTTTACACTCAGGCATCGCCTCCGGGCAACGATCCACAAAACGGCAGCCTTGCTTCGGCATGTTCTTTAATGATGGAACAATACCTTTAATTGTATAAAGCTCCTCTTCCTTCTCATCCAGCTTTGGAATAGAGCCGAGAAGCGCTTTCGTATATGGATGCTTAGGATCATGGAAAATACGGTCCACATCGGACTGCTCAACAACTTGTCCTGCGTACATGACGACAACCTTGTCTGCCATCTCAGCTACAACACCAAGGTCATGAGTAATGAGCATAACGGCCATACCTTTATCATTCTGAATTTTCTTAATTAATTCGAGAATCTGAGCCTGAACCGTTACATCAAGTGCTGTTGTAGGTTCATCAGCAATTAGAAGTGCAGGTTCACAAGCGATAGCCATGGCGATCATAACCCGTTGACGCATGCCCCCTGAAAGCTGGTGCGGATACTCGTGCACAATCTGCTCAGACCTTGAGATACCAACGTCTTTTAAAAGCTGAATACTTTTTTTCCGTACTTGCTCTTTTGAAGCATCTGTATGGTTCAGTAAAACTTCATCAAGCTGGAATCCGATTGTCAGTACGGGGTTAAGCGCCGTCATAGGTTCCTGGAAAATCATACTGATATCCTTACCCCTGACGCTGTTCATTTCACTTTCAGTTAAGTCTGCAAGATCCTTCCCTTTAAAAAGAATCTGCCCCTTATCTATTGATCCATTATGCTTAGGAAGTAATTGCATAATTGAAAGAGACATTACACTCTTTCCACAACCCGACTCCCCAACGACACAAACAACTTCCTTCGACCCTACATTGAAGGATACGCCTTTAACAGCGTGATATTGTTCTCCGTCAATGTTAAATCCAGTGTGCAAGTCGTTTATCTCTAGAAGCGCATTCTGCTTGCTCATAGGATAATCAAACCCTTCAATATTTTCTGAAAATAATAAAAAATCTAGTTATTTAAAATAGTATTATAGTTTCATAACATAGTCAATGTTTTATTTCTTTTTCAATCCCCTAACAATTTCGTAACAATTACCTCAATTATTGTAATTGTCAGATAAATAAGAGCAAAGAATATTCAAGCAGGAAACCTCTCACCTGGCAATTCGACGGTATGACCATCTTAAGTAATCAATATTTTTACATAATTTAGAAGCGAACAAAAAATTATATCAAGATAATTAAAGGCGCTTTCTTACTAGACTATGTAAATACCACTTCTATCGATTTGGATGAGAAAGTCGTAGAATAATCACCGTTTATATCGATACCAGTGAACAGGAAGTCCTATTTCCAGCCTCCTCTCAAATTACCAGGATCCTCATTTGTTCTCATTGCACTTTTATGCATGAGAAATGAGTTAGGAAATCTGAATGAATGAAAACATGACCTTTTTACAGTTCACGGAACATTATACACTGATTACTCCATATATGCATGGATATATTTAAATTTTTTTACAACTCTGTTTGTTTTTTAGTAAAAACACTACTAAATTCCTATCTAATATTACAAAATTAAACAAATTTCCGCCTACTTTATTATAGAAATTGTGTATTTAACTCTTTTATCCTTTAAAGTGTCATACATAAAAATGCACTGATATTCAAAAGAAAAAGCCACCTTTGAAAAGGCAGCTTTCTCATATTATTGGTTACTTTTAGGGTCAAAAGCATCTCGTAAGCCGTCACCGATAAAGTTAATGGCAAGTACAGTAAGTAAGATTGCCAGACCCGGCGGGACCCACGTTTCCCAGTTATTTTCAAGAATTCGAAGACTATTGGCTTCTGTAATCATGTTCCCCCATGTCGGAGTCGGCTGCGGAATACCAAAGCCGATAAAGCTGAGGCCTGATTCAAGAATAATCATTGTAGCCATCATTAATGTAGCATTAACGATGATCGGACCGACTGCGTTTGGAAGGAAGTGCTTAAAAATAATTCTGAAATCCGAAGCTCCAATCGAACGGGCTCCGAGAACATACTCTTTTTCCCTGAGGGAAAGGAAGGTTGCTCTTATAATCCTTGTCAGGTTCGGCCAGGATGTCACCGCGATAATGGTTATAAACAGTGTAATGGTAACCGACTGTACAATCGCAATAATTGTCAGAATCAACAGAAGGAACGGGAGGATCAGCATAAGATCCGTCGCTCTCATGATGATGCCGTCAACCCATTTTCCATAATAGCCGGCAAGGGAGCCTAATAAGACACCGATAACGACAGTGAACAGCATGGCGAAGAATCCTATTGTTAAAGAAATTCTTGCCCCGTATACAAGTCTCGAGAAGTTATCCCGTCCAGAACTGTCTGTTCCAAGCCAGTGCTCTGAAGACGCTTTTGCTTCAATATTGTAATAGTTGTGTGCCGTTGGACTATGAGGCGCTATCACATCTGCGAAAATAGCCACAAGGATGAAGAATGATAATACAACCAGCCCGGCAATGGCAAGCTTATTCCTGAGAAACCTCCGCATCGCCAGTTGAAAAGGGCTTAAGCTTTTCTCTGCTTCTGTTTTAGCGGGAGGAACTGCAGTTCCTACTTGTTGATTAGAATGTGTTTCCATCAGCTTTCACCTCAATCGTAGCGAATACGCGGATCGACGACAGCATAGAAGATATCCGCTAAAAGATTTCCAAGTAATATTGTTACTGCAAGAATCAGATTAATAGCCATAATTACCGGATAGTCACGGTTACTAATGGAGTTCAGGAATAACGTTCCAATTCCCGGGTAGTTAAATACCGCTTCAGTAATAACTGCTCCACTTAACAAGAACCCAAACTCAAAACCTAATAATGTAATGATCGGGATAAGGGCATTTCGAAGCGTATGCTTATACAACACAGAATTCTTAGTAAGTCCTTTAGCATGTGCGGTTCGAATGAAGTCACTACCTTTGATTTCTAGAATTTCAGTACGCATATACCTCATGTACACAGCGGTACTGGCCAGGCCTAATGTAAATCCAGGTAACACCAGGTGTCTGAGTTTATCTACAAATAGTTCGAACCCGCTTAACCCCACGGCTGAGGTGGTTCCTTGGGCAGGAAACCAGCCAAACTGGAAGGATAACAGCCAAATGGCGAGCAATCCGGCAAAAAAGTTCGGTGTGGCCAGACCTAAAAAGGCAAAGGTCGTAGCTCCATAATCAAACAGTGAATATTTTCTCGTTGCGGAATAAATTCCGATTGGTATGGCAACTGCCAATGTAATAACGAGAGAAAAGAGTGCTAAATAAACCGTGTTCATAATCCTTGACTGAATCAAATCAATAACCGGCCTGTTGGCGTATTGCATGGATGTTCCAAGATCACCCTGGGCAACTGATGAAAGCCAGTTCCAATACTGAATATGTATCGGGTCGTTAAGACCAAGTGCCTCTCTTCTTTGCTCCAATACCTCGTGAGGGATATTAGGATCGAGCATTTCACCTGACAACACATCTCCCGGTGCTGCTTTAGCCAGTCCAAATACGAGAACCGTCACAAGAAAAAGCATGGGAATAAACTGTAACGTACGCCGAATGATATATTTGTGCATTCAAAATTCCTCCCACCAGGTAAAAAGTAAGTGTGCGACCGAGGGCCGCACACCTCTTTACCATGACACTTCTACAATTATTGTGCTAAATACCAGAGGTGAGAATCTTGGTAGATTCCAGCTGGCAGTTCTTTTACGTTTTGCAGTGCAGAGTTGTAAGCATAGATGTTGTCAGCAGAGTATAGGAACACCATTGGTACCTGTTCAGATACGTGGGCAGCCCACTCGTTGTATACTTCTGCACGGTAGTCCTGCTCAAATGCATCTGGTGCAGTAACAGCTTTTTGGATCAACTCGTCACTTGTTGAATCGTTCCAGCGAGTGTAGTTGTATGCTGCAGTAGACTGCCAGATTCCGGCTGGATCCGGGTCACCAACTGCAAGGCTCCATCCCGCAAGGTAAAGGTCAAAGTCGTTGTTATCTTGCTCAATTGCGTCAAAGTGAGGACCAGCTTCACGTGGCTGACGAAGGTCAACCTTAATTCCTACTGCTCCAAGCTCATCAGCGATGATTGGTGCTGTACGCTCACGTACTTCGTTTCCAGTTGGGTAGTCAAGGTTAAGAACATACTCGTTACCGTCTGGATCTTCACGGAATCCGTCACCTGTTACGTCAACGTATCCTGCTTCATCAAGAAGCTCATTGGCGCGGTCCGGATCGTATGGGTATTCCGTTACAGCGTCTGGATCATAAGCCCAAGAAGCTTCCGGGAATGGCGCTTCCATTACAGAACCTTTTCCGTATAGAAGCCCGTCTACGATACCTTGACGGTTAATGGCACTTACAATTGCCTGACGAACACGTACATCAGATAACTTTTCGTTTTCAACCCAGTTATCAGGGTTGATCGTACCACTCTCAACGTCTTCTGTTGTACGGTGGTGGAATTTAAAGCCCATGTACTGGTAACCAAAGTCTTGTGTTTCAAAAGTTGTAATGTTTTCTAGAGCATCTACACGCTCAAAGTCAGAAGCAGGGACACCGTTTGGCTCAGCAATCATGTCAAGCTCTCCGCTTTCAAGAAGACCTGGCATTACAGACTGCTGAATTACACGCCATGTAATTCCATCAAGGTGAGGCTCTCCTTGCCAGTAATCAGCAAAAGCTGTAAGAACATACTGCTCTCCTTCGATCATGTCAGTAAGCTCGTAAGGACCCGTACCTACAACTTCACCAGCATTACGGGAAGCATCAGCATCTGGAATATCAGAAACTGCCATGTCTTCGAATGGGTGAGCAGGTACAATGATAAAGCTTGTGTCAAAAAGCATTTTAATGTTTTCTTCTTCATAGTGGAACGCTACAGTATAGTCGTCAATGACTTCTACACCTTCAAAAGTATCAGCTTCACCTGTGCTGTAAGCTTCGTAACCTACAAGACCGGCAACGTAGTTTGTACGCACTCCGCCTGAAGCAACATACTCAGGATCAGCGATTGTTGCATATGTGAAGTACACGTCATCAGCAGTGAACTCTTCACCGTCATGCCACTGAACGCCTTCGTTCAGGTAGTAAGTAATTGTTGTAAATTCGTCGTTAATTTCCCAGTCTTTTGCAAGGGATGGCTCGTACTCAAGTTCGTCATTGAGCTGAACCAGAGATTCGTGAGTGAAGCTTAGGATGTTTGCTTCATACGCATCAGAGTAGAATAATGGGTTGAATTGGTGACCTGGAGCAGAATACATACCTGCATTGATCGTTCCGCCTTGCTGTGCTTCGCCGGAATCTCCCTCTTCAGCATCATCGTCTTCTTCCGTTGCATCTTCACCATCGTCACCTTCTGCTGCATCTTCTTCTGTTGCGTCATCCCCCTCGGATTCGCCAGAAGCTTCTTCATCATCACCACATGCTGCCAAAGCGAACACGAGTGACAATGATAAAATTAACATTAGCCAAAATTTACTGAACTTCATGATAGTGTTACCCCCTTAATATTTTAAAAATTACAAAAACAATTAACCCAAACTCTCCTCTCCCTTGCCTCACCTCCTTAAAGTGCATTTTTTATTTATTTCTTTTCACTGTACAAATGACAAGCCACATACTGTCCTTCACCTTGATGAATCAGTTCAGGCCTGTCCACTTTGCACCGGTCATGAGCCTCGGGGCATCGTGTGTGGAATGAGCACCCAGTCGGCGGATTTGACGGACTCGGAAGCTCTCCTTTTAATTTTATCTTCTCTCTTCTCCGTGTAACATCCGGAACCGGTACAGAAGATAGAAGGGCTTTCGTATACGGGTGAAGCGGGTTGTCGTAAATGAGCTTCTTTGGACCGATTTCGGCCATTCTTCCCAGGTACATGACACCTACTCTGTCAGAAATATGTTTAACAACACTCAAATCATGGGCAATAAAGAGATAAGTGAGATTAAATTCTTTCTGTAAGTCTTCCATCAGGTTAAGAACCTGCGATTGAACCGATACATCTAGCGCGGATACCGGCTCATCACCAATAACGAATTCAGGGTTCATACTGAGGGCTCTTGCAATCCCGATTCTCTGTCTTTGACCGCCTGAGAATTCGTGAGGATACTTCTCTCTCGCTTCTGCCGGCAGGCCTACCTTTTTCAAAAGGTCGACAACTTTCTCTTTACGGTCTTTTTTTGCCATCGTTTTTTGAACAAGCATCGGTTCTTCAATAATTTCTCCTACACTCATCCTTGGGTTAAGAGATGCGTAAGGGTCCTGGAATACCATCTGCATATCCTGACGGTACTTTCGCATTTTCCCCTGTTTAACCGTTGCGATGTTTTCGCCTTTAAAAATGACGTCTCCTTCAGTAGGATCCATAAGTCTGAGAATGGTCCGGCCGAGAGTCGACTTCCCGGAACCTGACTCCCCAACAATCCCAAGAGTTTCACCTTTATAAATATCGATACTGATATCATCGACTGCTTTTACGTGTCCGACTGTCCGTTGAAGTACTCCCCCTTTTACAGGAAAGTATTTTTTAAGATTTCGTACTTCTAACAGCTTCTCTTGTTGTTCCATTGCCTTGTCCTCCTTCTCCACTCAAAGGCTCGTAGAGATAACAGCGCACTTTGTGTTTAGCTTTTGTCTCCAGCAGCTCCGGATTCGATTCCCGGCAGATATCCATTGCGTGATCACACCGTGGTGCGAATCGGCATCCTTGTGGGAAACGGTGCGCAGGCGGTACGGATCCTCTGATCGATTCAAGCCGTTCAACATCAGCGTCAATATTCGGGATACTTCCCATCAAACCTCTTGTATATGGATGCTGCGGGTCTGTAAATAGTTCATCTGCTCTCGCTTCTTCAACAATCTGACCGCCATACATAACCATAACCCGGTCGGCTACTTCTGCTACTACTCCAAGGTCATGGGTAATAAGGAGGATGGAAGAGTCAAACTTCTCTTTCATTTCCACCATCAAGTCCAGAATCTGGGCCTGAATGGTTACATCAAGGGCAGTTGTAGGCTCATCAGCGATCAATAGTTTTGGGTCACAGGACATAGCGATGGCGATCATCGCACGTTGACGCATCCCCCCTGAAAGCTGGTGGGGATACTCGTTAACGATGTCTTCTGCCCGTGCAAAACCTACGACTCTGAGAAGCTCGACTGCTTTTTTATATGCTTGTTTCTTTGTCATTTTTTTATGTTTCATTAACGTTTCTGCGATCTGGTTTCCTATTGTAAAAACAGGGTTCAATGAGGTCATCGGTTCCTGGAATATCATACCCATGTCGTTTCCGCGTACCTTCCTCATCTCACTGTCAGATAGCGTCAACAACTCTTTTCCGTCCAATTTAATGGATCCTTCAAGTATCTTCCCTGGCGGCTGAGGGATCAGCCTCATAACCGATAAAGACGTAATACTTTTTCCACTTCCGGATTCTCCTACAAGAGCCAGCGTTTCTCCACGGTCGATATGAAAATCAACACCGTCAACTGCTTTGGCTACTCTGTCACCTTCCATGTAAAAATACGTTTTAAGCCCTTTCACTTCCAGTAAATGCTCACTACGCTGCACAAGCTCACCCCATCTTTTTCCCAGTAGCTTAGTCTTTTTATATCAAGATAGCAGAATTGATATAAAATGATAGTTTATACAGATATGAGTATAAATTTTCAAAAGACTTTTAACCGGTAAATCTATGTATCAAAAATGTATCGTTTTAATGACATTAATGTATCATAGTAAAAACAGTAAGTACAGAGTTTTCTAAAAATTTTTTATCTTTAGATATTTCGTTATTCGAATAAAATGGAATATTTATGATATGAACTCATACGCATATTTATAATTTATAAGGAGTTTTACAGCCTTATTTAAATTTATATTCGTTTTGATGAATAAAAATTAATATGTAACATCTTCTTCCATACTAAATCCCGTTCATTTTTCGACAATGTTATATGTAAAATTCCGTGACTTTTTGAGGAGTTTTCTTCTTGCTTCCCGCTGACCCCATGGCCTTCGCTTTAATATGCTAATATGGGAAAATAGTTTTATTAATTATTTTATTAAGAAAGTATCCGTAACGATAGAAATGCAGAACACTACTCAATTTTATTATTTTTATACAAATCCCTATTAAAAGACTCTAGTGCTTTCCGCGGGGGCGCCGGTGAGCCTCGTTTCACGCACGTGAAATACCCCTGCTTCTTCCTCTCCCAGTTATGCTTCGCAGCTTTCTGCGTCGAAGCAGCTGATTCGTGATGTAAACGCTCATTGCTCCCGCAGGGGTGTGGCGCATTCGCTCCAATCAACACTTCTTATAAATCAACAATGGTCAATAAGCCGGCCATTATAAAAGACGCCTCTGAGAATTTATTCCCGGAAGGCGCCTTTTACTTTGAAGATTATTTAATTACTTCTTTTCCACCCATATACGGTCTTAACACTTCAGGAATAACAACAGTGCCGTCTTCCTGCTGATAATTCTCAAGAATAGCAGCAACTGTCCGGCCAATAGCCAGGCCGGATCCATTTAACGTGTGCACGTAATCAGTCTTACCTTTTGCTTCAGGTCTGAAACGGATGTTCGCACGTCGTGCCTGAAAAGATTCAAAGTTACTGCAGGAAGAAATCTCCCGGTATGTCTCATAGCTTGGGATCCACACTTCGATATCGTACTTCTTAGCAGCTGTAAAACCAAGATCTCCGGTACACATGTTCATAACACGGTATGGAAGCTTAAGCAGCTGAAGGACTTTCTCGGCGTGGGAAGTAAGAAGCTCCAGTTGTTCATAAGATTCTTCAGGCTTAACAAAACGAACAAGCTCCACTTTGTTAAACTGGTGCTGTCTGATCAGCCCTCGCGTATCTCTTCCCGCAGAGCCTGCTTCAGAACGGAAACATGCGCTGTATGCAGTATAGGCAATCGGAAGCTGGTTTGCATCAATGATTTCATCACGATGCATATTCGTTACCGGTACTTCTGCTGTTGGGATAAGAAAGTAGTCTTCCTCACGAATTTTGAATGCATCTTCTTCAAACTTCGGAAGCTGACCTGTTCCAGTCATGCTGTCTCGGTTAACCATGTACGGCGGCATCACTTCTTCATAGCCGTGCTCATCTTCATGAAGATCCATCATAAAGTTGATCAGGGCACGCTCAAGTCTCGCCCCTTGTCCTTTATAGAAAACGAAACGGCTTCCTGTAACTTTTGAGGCACGCTCGAAATCAAGGATTCCGAGGTTTGTCGCAAGATCCCAATGAGGCTTCGCCTCAAAGGAAAACGCCGGCAGATCTCCCCATTTACGAGCTTCATGGTTGTCCTCTTCATCAGCACCCACGGGTACACTCTCGTGAGGAATATTAGGAATTGTGAGGAGCAGCTGTTCCAGTTCCTGATCCACGGTTCGCAGTTTATCATCAAGATCTTTGATTGTTGCAGATACTTCCTTCATTTCTTTTATCAGATGATCTGCGTCTTTTTTCTCTCTTTTTAACTGAGAGACCTCCTGGGATACGGTGTTTCTGCGGCCCTTTAGTTCTTCTGTTTTTTTAATAAGTTCCCGTCTTGTCACATCGAGCTCTCCGAAGCGGTCAAGATCACTAATGTCTTCATTTCTGTGTGCAAGTTTTTCTTTGATGTTTTCAAAGTCTTTTCGCAGTAATTTTACATCTAACATTGTTTGCCCTCCTCTTTCTTTAACAGTGAAGGAATGGAAAACACAAAAAACTCCCGTCCCCAAATAGGGACGAGAGTTAACCCGCGTTGCCACCCTTGTTGAAAAAAAGGAACGATCCTTTTTTTCCACTCATCGCTTGTAACGGCCGACGATACCGAGGCAGCATACTCGTCTTCCGCCGCCTGACTCCGGGATGGATTCATAAAGAGCTTTGATCGGTTTTCAGCGCCACCGACTCTCTGGACAAAGCTGTCTTCATTACTTTTTCCCTTCACTGTCGTTCAAGAATATTTTGTATTCCTATCATAACCGATGGGGGAGTTTTTAATCAAGCAGGTACGTGATTTTTTCTCACCATCGATGCGAAATACTGATGCATCCGGTCATCATCTGTCAGTTCAGGGTGATAGGAGCACGCCAGGAAGTTCCCTTGCTTTGCAGCGACTATGTCACCATCATATTCTGCAATTACGTCCACAGCCGGTCCGACACGCTCAATGATTGGTGCACGGATAAAGACACCGTGAACATCTTCACCAATTTCTTTAACTTTAAGAGGAGCTTCAAAGCTCTCCCGCTGGCGCCCAAAGGCATTTCGTTCAACCGTCATATCCATAACAGCAAGGTGCGGGTGCTCCTGTCCTTTGATTTCTGTTGCCATCAGGATTGCTCCTGCACACGTGCCGAACATAGGTTTGCCTGATCCGGCAAAGGCTTTTAACGGCTCAAAAAATCCGTACTTATCAATAAGCCGGCGCATCGTCGTGCTTTCCCCGCCCGGAAAAACAAGACCATCCAGCTCGTCCAACTGCTCTGTACGTTTAACAACAATCACGTTTACATCCGGCGCCTCAAGGGCTTTTGCATGCTCACGAACGGCCCCTTGAAGGGCTAAAATTCCAATGTTTATCATGATGCCGCTCCTTTACTTACCAGCCGCGCTCCTGCATACGGTCTTTTGCTTCAAGAGTTGAGATTTCAATCCCCTTCATCGCAGAACCAAGACCTTTTGAAAGCTCAGCAATAAGTTTGTAGTCTTCGTAATGAGTCGTTGCCTCTACAATCGCACGGGCGAACTTTTCAGGGTTGTCCGACTTAAAGATACCGGAACCAACGAATACGCCGTCTGCACCAAGCTGCATCATTAAGGCTGCATCTGCCGGAGTAGCTACCCCGCCTGCTGCAAAGTTTACAACAGGGAACTTACCTGTACGCTTGATTTCCATTAGGATATCGTAAGGTGCACCAAGGTTTTTCGCCTCTGTCATGATTTCATCTTCGCTCATACCAACCACTTGTTTAATCTGGGACTGCATCATACGCATGTGACGCACGGCTTCTACGATGTTCCCTGTACCAGGCTCACCTTTTGTACGGATCATGGACGCACCTTCTCCGATTCTGCGGGAAGCTTCTCCAAGATCTCTTGCTCCACATACGAATGGTACCGTGTAATCGCGTTTATTTAAGTGGTAAACTTCGTCAGCAGGTGTAAGTACTTCACTTTCGTCGATGTAATCTACACCCATCGCTTCAAGTACTCTTGCTTCAACAATGTGACCAATACGAGCTTTCGCCATTACAGGAATACTTACTGCATTCGTTACTTCTTCTACAATTGTAGGATCTGCCATGCGCGCAACACCGCCTGCAGCGCGGATATCTGCTGGCACACGCTCCAGTGCCATAACTGCTACAGCACCTGCTTCTTCTGCAATTTTAGCTTGTTCCGCGTTAATAACGTCCATAATGACGCCGCCTTTTTGCATTTCTGCCATCCCGCGTTTTACCCGATCTGTACCCGTTTGTTTCATTGTGAATGATCCCCTTTCGAGATTACCTAAGTTTCAAATAATTCGGATTCTGATTATCCTTATCTATTATAACGGAAAACCGGTTAAAATATCGATGGAAAAGATTTAGAAATAACTAGAAAGGTTTGCAATTCCAAGTGATTCTCCTTTTATGTAACGTAATTATTCCTGAAAGTGATGTAATTCTTCCTGTAAAAGGAACGATTCTATCTTAGAGTGATGTATTTATCCCAAAAATGAAATATTTCTTCCTGAAGCCGATAAGACTATCTAAAAGTGAAATAATTATTCCTCAAAGCGAATTAATTCATTCCAAAGGCTGTATCTTTTTTTCTGTAATCTATAGAGAGTGAAATGAGCCACAATTTATACGAGAAGAGCGTTAAAAATAATACCCGGAAGGTTTTCTTCCGGGTATGCTGTATGAGGTTTTATTATACTAGAACCAGCCGGTTACTGTATCAGCAACTGAGGTCCATACACCGGAGAAGAAGCCCGCGATGCTTCTGAACAGAAGTGAAAACCAGCCGGCTTTCTCTACCGCTTCGTCAGTTACGATGTTAACGGAAGATTGGTCATTTCCGTCGATAAATCCTGCATCATCCTCATCTGAAACAACGTGAAGTTTACCAACAACTTCTCCGGCTTCAATAGGAGCAGTCAGTTTACCGTCTTCATTCAATAATGACTCGTCCCATTCTACTTCATAGCTGTATGCGTCTTCCTGGTTGTTGCGAATCATCATAGACAATGCATCTTCAGTAGACACAGCGACTTCGCTTTCTTTTCCTTTGGCTACCTGAACTGTTTCGTCCTCTTCAATGCTCATACCGGCAGGGAAAAGTTCTGTCTGTGAGAAGTGGTTAAACCCCCACTCCATTAACCGCTGTGTTTCCTGGAAACGGTGAGCTTCAGAGTCCGCACCCATGACCACAGAAACCAGACGTTTCCCGTCTTTTTCAGCTGTTCCGGTAAATGTATATCCTGCAGAATTCGTAAATCCGGTTTTTAACCCATCAATATACTCGTAATCCAAATCGCCGTACATCGTACCCGGAATCATCCAATTCCAGTTTTGCATACGGATTTCATCTGTTGTTCCTTCTTTAAACAATTTCTCCGGAATACTGGCTGTTTCCAGTACTTCAGGATAATTGTTAATCAAATGAAAGGCTAATGTAGCTGCGGCACGAGCTGACATATAGTTATCGTCATCAGGCTCAGTGCCTTCAGGGTAGTTATCTCCAAGAAGGCTGTTTGGCAGACCGGTGGAATTTACAAACTGGAAATCTCCGATCCCTTGTTCGAAGAGGGATTCCAGATCTCCACTTCCTGCTTCACGCATCGGCTCACCCATACCGATTTCTTTTGCTCGTTCGTTCATTCTTTCAACGAAAGCACCTTCAGATCCTGAAATCATTTCCGCGAGTGCCATTGTGGCAGCATTAGCAGAATAAATGGCTACTGATTCATATAGTTCTTTTACTGTATATTTCTCATCAGTTCTTAACATTACATTCGATAATCCACCCTGATGTGACAGAGCTGCATTCAAGTCACTGATTGGAACTTCCTGATCCCAGGAAATCTCTCCGTTGTTGATTGCTTCTAAAATTAAGTACTCACTCATCATCTTTGTCATACTGGCTGGCGGTAATGCCTGATCTATGTTCTTATCCAACAAAATTTTGCCGGAATCGGCATCTACAAGTATTACCGTTTCAACCCCCGGATTAAACCCGGCCTCTGCTGTTTCTGATGTAGCAAATACGCTTGAAAAAACAAGCAGAAAAGCCATTAATGACAATACTGTTCCTTTAAACTTCCCCATTCTCTCTTCCTCTCCTTGATGCATAACTATTTATATAAACGTGAGCGTTCAAGAATACGCCGATAATTGGTAAATACAGACTCTTCGTTCGTTCCTGAAAAGAGCATATATTCCATATTTTTTAAAATGTTCTTGAAGCACCGCTGAAAACGTGAGTAACAAACGTCATTTTACCATATACAAACAGAAAAAAATAGATAGGGGAGACCCTATCTATCTAAATCTTTTTACCTAATTTACATGGAATAGTTCGGTGCCTCTTTTGTAATCTGAACATCGTGAGGGTGGCTTTCTTTTAATCCGGCATTCGTAATGCGGATAAAGCGGCCGTTATCCTGAAGGTCCTGGATCGTTGGTGTGCCGCAATACCCCATTCCGGCATTGATACCACCCACCAGCTGATGGATTGTATCACTTAAAGGCCCCTTATATGGTGTACGTCCTTCAATGCCTTCGGGAACAAGTTTTTGTTCACCTTCCTGGAAGTAGCGGTCTTTACTTCCTTTTTCCATAGCCCCAAGGGAGCCCATGCCACGGTATACTTTAAACTGTCGTCCCTGGAAAATTTCCCTTTCACCAGGGCTTTCTGTTACCCCTGCAAGGAGGCTTCCGAGCATGACAGCATGTCCGCCGGCAGCGAGAGCTTTTACAATATCTCCGGAGTACTTAATACCCCCATCAGCAATGATGGCTTTCCCGTGTTTACGTGCTTCTGTTGCACAGTCATATACAGCAGTAATCTGCGGTACACCGATTCCGGCTACTACACGGGTCGTACAAATAGATCCTGGCCCGATACCTACTTTAACAATCGTAGCACCGGCTTCGATCAGATCTCGGGTGGCTTCCGCTGTGGCTACGTTTCCGGCTACAATGTCCAGATCCGGATACGTTTCACGAACCTGCCGCACTTTATCGAGCACGCCTCGTGAATGGCCGTGCGCTGTATCAATAACGAGCACATCAATTCCAGATTGAACAAGAGCTTCTGTTCGGGCTTCGGAATCTCCCCCTACACCGACAGCTGCACCGACTACAAGTCTGCCCGCTGAGTCCTTTGCTGAATGAGGGAATTCAATTGCCTTTTCAATGTCCTTAATTGTAATAAGGCCTTTTAAGATGCCGTCATCATCAACAAGAGGCAGTTTTTCAATTTTATATTTCTGGAGAACGCTTTGTGCTTCATCCAGTGTTGTGCCGACAGGAGCAGTTACAAGGTTATCCTTTGTCATGACCTCATTAATCTCAATAGAGTAGTCATCAATAAAGCGAAGGTCACGGTTCGTTAAAATCCCGACTAGCTTTAAATTCTCGTCCACGATAGGGACTCCTGAAATACGGTACTTCGACATTAAGTGCTCAGCATCAAACACCTGATTGTCTGCCGAAAGGTAAAACGGGTTTGTAATTACTCCGCTTTCTGAACGCTTTACGCGGTCCACCTGCTCTGCCTGCTCTTCAATCGACATATTTTTATGAATAATACCGAGTCCGCCGGCACGAGCCATAGCAATAGCCATAGCTGCTTCTGTAACAGTATCCATCCCGGCACTGATAATAGGAATGTTCAGTTCTAATTTATCGGAAAGCTTTGTTTTCACACTTACATCTCTTGGCAGTACTTCTGAACGAGCCGGCATTAACAGGACATCGTCAAAAGTTAACCCTTCCTTACCAAACTTTTCCTCCCACATGGATGAAATCCTCCTTAATTTTTCCCAAAATATTATTAGTAGCTTAACAAGTGGACACACTACTGTCAAGAATTATCGACAGGTTCCAAAAGTTAGCCAAACCCGATTCTCCCTTACTTCCAGCGTTCTGACAAAGGAGTCAAATACAATGACATCACACCCCTTTTTATTGCCTTTTCAATCCATTGATTACGTGAAGCAGTATTTAGCAGCAAAGTATGAAGCACAGAAGTTGAGCAACGCCAGAACACTGGCATATAAAAATGGGTATCCTTTTTTATATTATCTTGAAATGGGAAAACAATACGTCAGTCAGTCTGAGGTTGCCCCTTTATCTACCCAGCCTGTGCTTTTATTCTATGGGTGTGTACAGTGGATGAAAGCTTGTCTCCTCACCGTAGATCCTGAATACCCCGGAACGACTCAGGTACTGGCTCACGGTGTCACAGCACGAAAACGGAAAAAACAGGATTACTCTTTTTTGGAGGATGAAGTAAAAGTTCAAAAAGAAGGGTTATTTCCTTACTTCTCGGAACAAATGTTTCATGTGAAACAATTGACCGGAGAAAAATATAAATTAAATTATGTTTTCAGGCGAATACCTGAAATGGCCTCCCTTATTGAAAAGCTGTATGATCATAAACCCATCACAAAAATTTCAGTTTCTGATCAAAATGTTGCCTTACCGCCTCTCCTTCTAAAAAATCTGGAAATGGAGCTGCCGAGGTTCTTATCATTATTAAAAGCTGAAGGTATTCATATGAAAGGGGAAAAACAAGGTAACTCTTTTGTGCTGACGCCGGCAGGAGATTTCAATGTACATCCCTATTTACCGATTCGTCATAATGAGAGCTTGTACTTGCCTAACGACCGTGCGGCATTCCTTCCTTTACCGGAACTGCTCTCTCACTATTTGATCTTATACAGCCTGAGTATGATATGCCGTTACGAAACAGAATGGTGGTGTGAGCTCCTGCACTCCTTCTCTTCAAATGATTTCCCATGCATTGAACACTTTCTCACCATCTCAAAGTACAAGCTCCCACAGCTTATTGAAGACCTTCTTACATCACAGAGGTTCACTCACTGAATCAAAATTATGGGATGATAATGAATAATTTATCGTAGCTGCACCGAAAGGCTCTCCTTTTAGGTGCAGCGTAAATATCAGATGTTTAATCATCAGTCTGGCCGCCTGCTTAACTCGATGTACTTAATTTACCAGCCGCAGCATTCAATGCCTGAGCAAGATCCTCCCATATGTCATTTACATTTTCCAGTCCGACAGACAATCTCAGCATACTTTCTGTTATACCCATTTCCATTCGTTTTTCCGGTGGAATAACCGCATGGGTCATGCTGGCAGGATGCTGGATAAGCGTTTCTGCATCTCCGAGGCTTACAGCTACCTGAATCATTTTTAAATGGTTCATCATCTCCTGGGCTTCTTCTTTCCCTCCTTCTACTTCGAAGGTAATAAGCCCTCCCGGCTGTTTCATTTGTTTTTGCGCCAAATCATAATGCTCATAAGAACTATCCCCGGGGTAAACAATCTTCTTCACTCTAGGATGATCTTTTAATTTCCGGAAAAGATCAGAAGCATTTAGACAATGGCGATCCATCCTCACAGAAAGGGTCTTTAACCCCCTCAGTAAAAGCCATGCATCAAAAGGTGCCATTACCCCGCCAATATCCTTTAATGTAGTAGCCCGGACCTGCTGGACAAAGTCAGCCTTCCCTGCCGCAAGACCTGCAATGACATCTCCGTGTCCACAGATATATTTAGTTGCACTGTGAATGACAACGTCAGCACCCATCTTAAGAGGCTGTTGCAGGTATGGTGAAGAAAAAGTATTGTCCACCACAACAACGACCCCCATTTCTTTTGCTACCTTTATCACCATTTCCAGATCAACAAGTTTCATTGTAGGATTGATCGGCGTTTCTACGTAAAGCACTTTCGTATTCGGCTTTATCTGCTGCCGCACCGTTTCTTCCTCCGACATATCGATAAAGTCGTGCTCGATACCATACCTGTCCTCCACAAGCTGTAAAAGTCCATACGTACAACCATATACGCCTTCAGAAACAAGTATATGATCTCCTGTTCTTACTAAAGCCAATAACACAGATGACACTGCTGCCATTCCTGACGCAAAAGCAATTCCTTCTTCTGCTTCTTCCAAATCGGCAATGGCTTTCTCAAGAATAGTAACCGTCGGATTTCCTAACCTCGAATAGATGTAACCGCTTTCATTTCCTGCAAAACGTGCTTCTCCTTGTTGTGCTGAATCAAAAGTAAATGTGGATGTCTGATATAAAGGAGGTGTTAAACTCCCATAATGTTTTTTACGATCGTACTCCCCATGAATTAACCTTGTTTCTAGTTCTTTTTTTTTCTCCATCTCTGATTACAACCCCTTTTTTCTCTTCTATAACACCATTATACGCCTTCTCATTGGCCCGTGAAATACCATTATAGAAAGACACTGCGGCGGTGCTGTAGTGAAAAGAAGGTTTTTATGGAGATAGCTAACCTGAAAAGTGTCAGGACAAGAACTAAACCCTTATATTTCAGCAACTTCGTTGAACGGATACGCTCCCTTTCGGCGGACTCGCGCCGAGTCTCTACGGTGAACGGCAGGGCCCCGTCTGTCTCGCACTTTCGCAGGAGTGTCCCCTAATCCGTTCAACTCCGCACGATGCGCTGTGAAGATTAAAGGATATAGATAATTAAGCTGAAAATAACGTCTGTTTTCAAAATAAACAGAGGAGTTTTCATGATATATGTGTATTTGATAAATTGCTGAGGATTCATCATATAGATAAAAGATTCATGATATTCTGTGAGGTAAACAAAGATCCCTGCGGCCGCCCAGGCCGCCTTCTTTTTTACAGAGACCAGGTTTTCAGGATAAATAAAAATTTGTCAGGATAAAGGCGCGATTGTTCAGGAAAACCGGTCCACGGCCTGCTTTTACATCCTCCCCAAACAGCACAAAAAAGCACCCGCTTTAAAAACGGGTGCTTTTTCTTATTGCCCAGCGACGTCCTACTCTCACAGGGGGAGAGCCCCCAACTACCATCGGCGCTGAAGAGCTTAACTTCCGTGTTCGGCATGGGAACGGGTGTGACCTCTTCGCTATCGTCACTGGACAAATCATT
>NZ_RHIB01000007.1 GCF_003710255.1 Alteribacter keqinensis
CATGTTGCCATGCTTCCACATGAGACCTATCAACCTCATCGTCTCTGAGGGATCTTACTTACTTAACGTAATGGGAAATCTCATCTTGAGGGGGGCTTCATGCTTAGATGCTTTCAGCACTTATCCCTTCCACACGTAGCTACCCAGCTATGCTCCTGGCGGAACAACTGGTACACCAGCGGTGTGTCCATCCCGGTCCTCTCGTACTAAGGACAGCTCCTCTCAAATTTCCTGCGCCCACGACGGATAGGGACCGAACTGTCTCACGACGTTCTGAACCCAGCTCGCGTACCGCTTTAATGGGCGAACAGCCCAACCCTTGGGACCTACTTCAGCCCCAGGATGCGATGAGCCGACATCGAGGTGCCAAACCTCCCCGTCGATGTGGACTCTTGGGGGAGATAAGCCTGTTATCCCCAGGGTAGCTTTTATCCGTTGAGCGACGGCCCTTCCATGCGGTGCCGCCGGATCACTAAGCCCGACTTTCGTCCCTGCTCGACCTGTATGTCTCGCAGTCAAGCTCCCTTATGCCTTTGCACTCTGCGAATGATTTCCAACCATTCTGAGGGAACCTTTGGGCGCCTCCGTTACTTTTTAGGAGGCGACCGCCCCAGTCAAACTGCCCACCTGACACTGTCCCCGAACCGGATCACGGTCCTGGGTTAGAATGTCAGTACAGCCAGGGTAGTATCCCACCGACGCCTCCACCGAAGCTGGCGCTCCGGCTTCCAAGGCTCCTACCTATCCTGTACAAGCTGTACCAAAATCCAATATCAAGCTACAGTAAAGCTCCATGGGGTCTTTCCGTCCTGTCGCGGGTAACCTGCATCTTCACAGGTAATATAATTTCACCGGGTCTCTCGTTGAGACAGTGCCCAAATCGTTGCACCTTTCGTGCGGGTCGGAACTTACCCGACAAGGAATTTCGCTACCTTAGGACCGTTATAGTTACGGCCGCCGTTTACTGGGGCTTCAATTCAGAGCTTCTCCCGTAAGGGATAACCCCTCCTCTTAACCTTCCAGCACCGGGCAGGTGTCAGCCCCTATACATCGCCTTGCGGCTTGGCAGAGACCTGTGTTTTTGATAAACAGTCGTTTGGGCCTTTTCACTGCGGCTCTTCCAGGCATACACCCGGATGAGCACCCCTTCTCCCGAAGTTACGGGGTCATTTTGCCGAGTTCCTTAACGAGAGTTCTCCCGCGCGTCTTAGAATTCTCTTCCCGCCTACCTGTGTCGGTTTGCGGTACGGGCACCTCTCACCTCGCTAGAGGCTTTTCTTGGCAGTGTAGGATCAGGAACTTCGGTACTTAAATTTCCCTCGCCATCACAGCTCAGCCTTCACGGCAAGCGGATTTGCCTGCTTGCCAGCCTAACTGCTTGGACGCGCATATCCAACAGCGCGCTTACCCTACCTTTCTGCGTCCCCCCATTGCTCAAACGGTGAGGAGGTGGTACAGGAATTTCAACCTGTTTGCCATCGCCTACGCCTTTCGGCCTCGGCTTAGGTCCCGACTTACCCTGAGCGGACGAGCCTTCCTCAGGAAACCTTAGGCTTTCGACGGAGGGGATTCTCACCCCTCTTTTCGCTACTCATACCGGCATTCTCACTTCCAAGCGCTCCACCAGTCCTCTCGGTCTGACTTCACGGCCCTTGGAACGCTCCCCTACCATTGTCCAAAGGACAATCCATAGCTTCGGTGATACGTTTAGCCCCGGTACATTTTCGGCGCAGAGTCACTCGACCAGTGAGCTATTACGCACTCTTTCAATGATGGCTGCTTCTAAGCCAACATCCTGGTTGTCTAAGCAACTCCACATCCTTTTCCACTTAACGTATACTTTGGGACCTTAGCTGATGGTCTGGGCTGTTTCCCTCTCGACTACGGATCTTAGCACTCGCAGTCTGACTCCCGAGGATAAGTAATTGGCATTCGGAGTTTGACTGAATTCGGTAATCCTGTAGGGACCCCTAGTCCAATCAGTGCTCTACCTCCAATACTCTCACCTCGAGGCTAGCCCTAAAGCTATTTCGGGGAGAACCAGCTATCTCCAAGTTCGATTGGCATTTCACCCCTACCCACACCTCATCCCCGCAATTTTCAACTTGCGTGGGTTCGGGCCTCCATCCAGTGTTACCTGGACTTCACCCTGGACATGGGTAGATCACCTGGTTTCGGGTCTACGACCACGTACTCATTCGCCCTGTTCAGACTCGCTTTCGCTGCGGCTCCGTCTTTTCGACTTAACCTTGCACGGGATCGTAACTCGCCGGTTCATTCTACAAAAGGCACGCTGTCACCCATTAACGGGCTCCAACTACTTGTAAGCACACGGTTTCAGGATCTGTTTCACTCCCCTTCCGGGGTGCTTTTCACCTTTCCCTCACGGTACTGGTTCACTATCGGTCACTAGGAAGTATTTAGCCTTGGGAGATGGTCCTCCCGGATTCCGACGGGGTTTCACGTGTCCCGCCGTACTCAGGATCCACTCCGGAGGGAACGAAGTTTCGGCTACAGGGCTGTTACCTTGTTTCGCGGATCTTTCCAGATCGCTTCACCTACTCCGTTCCTTTGTAACTCCAATGGAGTGTCCTACAACCCCAGAAGGCAAGCCTTCTGGTTTGGGCTGTTACCGTTTCGCTCGCCGCTACTCAGGTAATCGCATTTGCTTTCTCTTCCTCCGGGTACTAAGATGTTTCAGTTCCCCGGGTCTGCCTTTTATACCCTATGGATTCAGGTATAAATAACACGCCATTACGCGTGCTGGGTTCCCCCATTCGGAAATCTCCGGATCAAAGCTTACTTACAGCTCCCCGAAGCATATCGGTGTTCGTCCCGTCCTTCTTAGGCTCCTAGTGCCAAGGCATCCACCGTGCGCCCTTATTAGCTTAACCGTCGATGTTTCTCAGCCTTCTAAGACACTCGGTTGTTCTCTCAAACAACCGGTGAAACTCATAAAGAGTTTACTTTTAAAAATTTCTATCAGAAATTTGATGTCGTTACTGTTATCCAGTTTTCAAAGA
>NZ_RHIB01000008.1 GCF_003710255.1 Alteribacter keqinensis
TTAAATGATGTCAGAGACATCAAACTTTCTATGGAGAGTTTGATCCTGGCTCAGGACGAACGCTGGCGGCGTGCCTAATACATGCAAGTCGAGCGGACTGATGGGGAGCTTGCTCCCCTGACGTCAGCGGCGGACGGGTGAGTAACACGTGGGCAACCTGCCTCACAGACTGGGATAACTCCGGGAAACCGGGGCTAATACCGGATAATCAAAGGAACCGCATGGTTCCCTTGTAAAAGTTGGGTTTTACCTAACACTGTGAGATGGGCCCGCGGCGCATTAGCTAGTTGGTGAGGTAGTGGCTCACCAAGGCGACGATGCGTAGCCGACCTGAGAGGGTGATCGGCCACACTGGGACTGAGACACGGCCCAGACTCCTACGGGAGGCAGCAGTAGGGAATCATCCGCAATGGACGAAAGTCTGACGGTGCAACGCCGCGTGAGTGATGACGGTCTTCGGATTGTAAAGCTCTGTTGTCAGGGAAGAACAAGTGCCGTTCGAACAGGGCGGCACCTTGACGGTACCTGACCAGAAAGCCCCGGCTAACTACGTGCCAGCAGCCGCGGTAATACGTAGGGGGCAAGCGTTGTCCGGAATTATTGGGCGTAAAGCGCGCGCAGGCGGTTCCTTAAGTCTGATGTGAAAGCCCACGGCTCAACCGTGGAGGGTCATTGGAAACTGGGGAACTTGAGTGTAGGAGAGGAAAGTGGAATTCCAAGTGTAGCGGTGAAATGCGTAGATATTTGGAGGAACACCAGTGGCGAAGGCGACTTTCTGGCCTACAACTGACGCTGAGGCGCGAAAGCGTGGGGAGCAAACAGGATTAGATACCCTGGTAGTCCACGCCGTAAACGATGAGTGCTAGGTGTTAGGGGTTTCGATACCCTTAGTGCCGAAGTTAACACATTAAGCACTCCGCCTGGGGAGTACGGCCGCAAGGCTGAAACTCAAAGGAATTGACGGGGGCCCGCACAAGCAGTGGAGCATGTGGTTTAATTCGAAGCAACGCGAAGAACCTTACCAGGTCTTGACATCCTCTGACAACCCTAGAGATAGGGCGTTCCCCTTCGGGGGACAGAGTGACAGGTGGTGCATGGTTGTCGTCAGCTCGTGTCGTGAGATGTTGGGTTAAGTCCCGCAACGAGCGCAACCCTTGACCTTAGTTGCCAGCATTCAGTTGGGCACTCTAAGGTGACTGCCGGTGACAAACCGGAGGAAGGTGGGGATGACGTCAAATCATCATGCCCCTTATGACCTGGGCTACACACGTGCTACAATGGATGGTACAAAGGGCAGCAAAGCCGCGAGGCCGAGCGAATCCCATAAAGCCATTCTCAGTTCGGATTGCAGGCTGCAACTCGCCTGCATGAAGCCGGAATTGCTAGTAATCGCGGATCAGCATGCCGCGGTGAATACGTTCCCGGGCCTTGTACACACCGCCCGTCACACCACGAGAGTTTGTAACACCCGAAGTCGGTGCGGTAACCTTTTGGAGCCAGCCGCCGAAGGTGGGACAGATGATTGGGGTGAAGTCGTAACAAGGTATCCCTACCGGAAGGTGGGGATGGATCACCTCCTTTCTAAGGAGCTTTTGAAGCTCATAAGTTTCAACAATGTTTCTGCTTTGGTCTTTTTGTTTAGTTTTGAAAGGT
>NZ_RHIB01000009.1 GCF_003710255.1 Alteribacter keqinensis
CTGACGTCAGGGGAGCAAGCTCCCCATCAGTCCGCTCGACTTGCATGTATTAGGCACGCCGCCAGCGTTCGTCCTGAGCCAGGATCAAACTCTCCATAGAAAGTTTGATGTCTCTGACATCATTTAATTCATTCATTGACGGGATAATTTGTCATTATCCCACGTTTCGCTTGGCTTTTTGTTTAGTTTTCAAAGGTCAAAAATGGTGGAGCCTAGCGGGATCGAACCGCTGACCTCCTGCGTGCAAAGCAGGCGCTCTCCCAGCTGAGCTAAGGCCCCACAATATAAAATTTAGATGGTCGGGAAGACAGGATTTGAACCTGCGACCCCTTGGTCCCAAACCAAGTGCTCTGCCAAGCTGAGCTACTTCCCGAAATGGCGCGCCCGAGAGGAGTCGAACCCCTAACCTTCTGATCCGTAGTCAGACGCTCTATCCAATTGAGCTACGGGCGCATATTATTTTATGGTGCCGAGGGCCGGACTTGAACCGGCACGGTAATCACTTACCGCAGGATTTTAAGTCCTGTGTGTCTGCCAATTCCACCACCCCGGCTAGGGTTTTATGGAGCGGAAGACGAGATTCGAACTCGCGACCCCCACCTTGGCAAGGTGGTGTTCTACCACTGAACTACTCCCGCTTATTGCATGCAGACCTTACAGTTTTAAACATATTCAATTTCATTTAAATGGTGCGGGTGAAGGGACTCGAACCCCCACGCCCGAAGGCACTAGATCCTAAGTCTAGCGCGTCTGCCAATTCCGCCACACCCGCACTGAAATGAAAAATGGTGAGCCATGAAGGACTCGAACCTTCGACCCTCTGATTAAAAGTCAGATGCTCTACCAACTGAGCTAATGGCTCCTAGTGGTGCTGGCCAGAGGACTTGAACCCCCAACCTACTGATTACAAGTCAGTTGCTCTACCAATTGAGCTAGGCCAGCAAATATGGTGGAGGATGACGGGCTCGAACCGCCGACCCCCTGCTTGTAAGGCAGGTGCTCTCCCAACTGAGCTAATCCTCCGTTATATGCGCCCAGCGGCGTCCTACTCTCACAGGGGGAGAGCCCCCAACTACCATCGGCGCTGAAGAGCTTAACTTCCGTGTTCGGCATGGGAACGGGTGTGACCTCTTCGCTATCGTCACTGGACAAATTTTAA
>NZ_RHIB01000010.1 GCF_003710255.1 Alteribacter keqinensis
CTGACGTCAGGGGAGCAAGCTCCCCATCAGTCCGCTCGACTTGCATGTATTAGGCACGCCGCCAGCGTTCGTCCTGAGCCAGGATCAAACTCTCCATAGAAAGTTTGATGTCTCTGACATCATTTAATTCATTCATTGACGGGATAATTTATCATTATCCCACGTTTCGCTTGGCTTTTTGTTTAGTTTTCAAAGGTCACTGTCTTTCGTTTGCCACCGTGTCTTTCGCGGCGACAAGTAATAATATACCACGATGAATTCTTCAGTGCAATAACTTTTTTTAAAAAAGTTTTTATTTTTTCATCGCATATTTTTACCGTCCCTTTTAATGGGGACTTGATCTATTATAGATAATAAACCTTTCACGGTCAAGAACTTTTTTCATTCTAGGGTTGTATTACAATCATCCTTATTAATAATTCATCAAATTCCGTGTGAGACCTTTTGTCGAATCCCCCCTGTTTTAATTAAGCTGTATTCGTAAGAGCCGCTGCTGTTAGTGTTCAATTTAAGCACCCGGAAACAAACTTAAGCCCTGTTTTTCTTTCAGAAAACCAGCCTTCATTAAGATATTTATAAAAACGATCGGCCCATTCAAGAGAAGAGATTCCCGCCTTAAAGCACTTGTTTGGAAAGAACGCTGCAGACGATCATGTCACTTTCTTTCATATAGGATCTGTTTAAGGAACGAAAGAGTTACGAATGAAGGGATCTTTTTTCTGATATAGAGATCAGACAAGGGTTCACATCCCCCTTAAACCGTCTGGGATCACTTCGTGATAAAACACAAAAAGAAGCACCCGCTTTAAAAACGGGTGCTTTTTCTTATTGCCCAGCGGCGTCCTACTCTCACAGGGGGAGAGCCCCCAACTACCATCGGCGCTGAAGAGCTTAACTTCCGTGTTCGGCATGGGAACGGGTGTGACCTCTTCGCTATCGTCACTGGACAAATCATGAAATTGAGAA
>NZ_RHIB01000011.1 GCF_003710255.1 Alteribacter keqinensis
CGATGTTTCTCAGCCTTCTAAGACACTCGGTTGTTCTCTCAAACAACCGGTGAAACTCATAAAGAGTTTACTTTTAAAAATTTCTATCAGAAATTTGATGTCGTTACTGTTATCCAGTTTTCAAAGAGCAAGCTGCCTTAAAAAGGCAATTGGTGGAGCCTAGCGGGATCGAACCGCTGACCTCCTGCGTGCAAAGCAGGCGCTCTCCCAGCTGAGCTAAGGCCCCGTATCATTATGTTTTAAGTTAATGGTGGGCCTGAGTGGACTCGAACCACCGACCTCACGCTTATCAGGCGTGCGCTCTAACCAGCTGAGCTACAGGCCCCCTTTTTGGAATATAAGGGGTTTTTAGCCAGAAAAAAAGTTCTGAGAGCATTTACTCTCAAAACGATATTCCCTTTTTTAGAAAAGAAAGGATTGACCTTTCAAAACTAAACAAAAAGACCAAAGCAGAAACATTGTTGAAACTTATGAGCTTCAAAAGCTCCTTAGAAAGGAGGTGATCCATCCCCACCTTCCGGTAGGGATACCTTGTTACGACTTCACC
>NZ_RHIB01000012.1 GCF_003710255.1 Alteribacter keqinensis
CGATGTTTCTCAGCCTTCTAAGACACTCGGTTGTTCTCTCAAACAACCGGTGAAACTCATAAAGAGTTTACTTTTAAAAATTTCTATCAGAAATTTGATGTCGTTACTGTTATCCAGTTTTCAAAGAACATGGTTTGAAAGGATTAACCTTTCAAAACTAAACAAAAAGACCAAAGCAGAAACATTGTTGAAACTTATGAGCTTCAAAAGCTCCTTAGAAAGGAGGTGATCCATCCCCACCTTCCGGTAGGGATACCTTGTTACGACTTCACC